>DATFAE010000022.1:0-79835 GCA_035254945.1 Arthrobacter sp.
AGCGGCCCCTGTGGCACACGCACCGGCATGCGCCCGCGATCGCCGAGGCATGGCTCGGGGTCGCCGGACGGATCTCGCAGCGGGCCGGCGGACGGCTGGCCCGGCGGCTGGAGCAGTTGGATCCCGCGAGCTGTCCGCCCAGGCAACAGGGCGCCGTCGAAGCCCACCTTGTTCCCTCGCCGGTGCATGAACTGCGCTACGTTGCCCAACGGATCCTGGACCAGCACATCAACCACGGCCGTGACCTGGCCGAAATCGCCGTCATTGTCCGGAACGGAGGCCAGCTCAGCGAGCTTCAGCGCTATCTGTCCGGCCAGGGGATCCCCGTCCGGGTTCCGGTGGCCGAGTCCGCGGTGCGTGACGAAGTTGCCGTCCGCCCGCTTCTGGACGCCTACGCGATTGCGCTGGATCCTGAGCTGCTGACGCCTGAGACGGCTGTTGGCCTGCTCACCTCACGGATCGGTGGAGCAACATCGATTGAACTGCGCCGGCTCAGGCAATCGCTGCGGCGTGAAGAACTCCTGGGCGGCGGCGGCCGGACCAGCGATGCCCTGCTGGTCGAAGCGCTGCTGGAACCCGGCGCCCTGGCCACCGTGGGGATGGAAGGCAGATCGGCACGGCGCACCGCGCGCATGATCCAGGCCGGACGCGTTGCCGCTACCCAGCCGGGAGCCAACGCGGAGTCCGTGCTCTGGGCCCTGTGGCACTCCACCGGTCTCGCGAACGCCTGGACAGAAACTGCCCTGGCCGGCGGTCCCCACGGCGCCCGCGCTGACCGGGACCTCGACGCCATGATGGCGCTCTTCCACACCGCGGAGCGCTATGTGGACCAGATGCCCGGGGCCGGTCCCGAACAGTTCCTGGAGTACCTCCTGAACCAGGAGCTCCCCATGGATACCCTGGCGGCCAGGGCGCAGGTGGACGACGCCGTCGAACTGATGACCCCCGCCAGCGCCGCAGGCCGGGAATGGCCCGTGGTGATCGTTCCAGGGCTCCAGGAAGGGGTGTGGCCCAATACCAGGCTCCGTGGAGAGCTCCTGGGCAGCACCCTGTATGCCGATGCTGTGGAGCACGGCGTGGAATACGCGCTGCAGCTTGACCCCCTGAGCCGCCTGCGGGACATCCGGTACGACGAACTCAGAAGCTTTTCAACGGCCGTCTCCAGGGCCCAGGATCTCCTGATCTGCACAGCCGTCTCCTCCGAAGACGACCAACCCTCCTCATTCCTCGACTATGTGGTGCCGCTGCGGCCCGGCCAGGAAAGCCGCGGCTTTACCCCGGTGGAGCGGCCCATGACCCTCCGTGCGCTCGTCGCGGAGCTCCGGCAGTACGCCCAGCTGGACGGCAGATTCGCCCCGGAATCCGCCGAAGCCGTCAGGGTCCTCGCCCGCCTGGCCGCGGCCGAACCACCTGTGCCAGGTGCCCATCCCGAGAGCTGGTGGGGCCTGGCCCCACTGACAACCACGGATGCCGTCGTGCCGCCCGGCGGAACGGTCTATGTTTCACCGTCGAAGGTTGAGGCAGTCCAGAAATCTCCCTTGGACTGGTTTGTCCAGGCAGCCGGCGGCGAGGCGGCCACTGATTTCGCCCGAAGCCTGGGCACCCTGGTCCATGCCATTGCCCAGGACCTGCCGGAGGCCTCCGGCAGCGAATACGTCGCGGAACTCGTCCGGCGTTGGCCGGCGCTGGGCATGAAGGACAACTGGGAAGGCAGGCTCGATTTCCAGCGGGCCGAGGCCATGGTGCGCAAGCTCGCCCAGTACGTACTGGTGATGCGCAGCGACGGGCGCAGCCTGGTGGGGGTGGAACAGGACTTCGCTGTTCAGCTTCCGGACGTGCTTCTTGCTGCGCGCGGGGCCGACGACGGCACACCGGAAACGGGTCCGGCCGATGGGGACGACGGTCCGGCGGGCCAAGCACGGTCAGCTATGCTCCGTGGCCAGGTTGACCGGCTGGAAATCGACTCGGAGGGCCGGCTGGTGGTCGTGGACCTCAAAACCGGTAAAAGGCAGCCCGGCAAGGCCGACCTTTCCCGCCATCCCCAGCTTGGGGCCTACCAGGCAGCAGTCCTCGCGGGCGGCTTCAGGGATGCCGCCGGCGTACCTGCGGACGCCACTCCGGGCGGCGCTGTGCTCGCCCAACTTGGTACGGGAACCAAGGGCCCGGGCATCCAGCAGCAGGACTCCCTCGATCCGCAGGACAACTGGGCCCTGGAGATGGTAAACGGCGCCGCGGCTGTCATGGCGGGCAGCGTTTTCGAAGCCCGGCACGACCCCGCGAAGGGCGGCCACGGCGGCCACGGCTGCAGGCTTCCCGAAGTTTGTCCCCTGTGCGCCCGGGGAAGGCAGGTAACAGAATGATCCAGCACGCAGGGCTTCCCGAGCCCCGGTTCACCCCTGAGCAGCTGTCCGGACTGCTGGGTGAAAAGAACTCACCCACGGCCGAGCAGTCCGCCATCATTTCTTCGCCGCTGACGCCACGGCTGGTCATTGCCGGTGCCGGATCGGGTAAGACGGCCACCATGGCCGACCGCGTGGTCTGGCTGGTCGCCAACGGGTGGGTCAGGCCCGAGGAAGTCCTCGGGGTCACCTTCACCAGGAAGGCTGCCGGGGAGCTCGCCACGCGGATCAGGGCCAAGCTGGCGGTGCTGCAGCGCATCGCCGCCCAGGACACCGGGCACACTGTGTTTCCGGAGGGCCTGCTCAGCAGTGACGCCCTTGAGCCGAAAGTGTCCACGTACCACTCCTTTGCCAGCGGCATCGTGTCCGACTACGGACTGAGGCTGGGTGTGGAACGCGACGTCGTGCTCCTGGGCGGTGCCCAGGCCTGGCAGCTCGCCAGCGAGGTGGTCGAGGCGTTCGACGGCGAGTACCGCCACTTCAGCGCCGCGAAGTCCACCCTGGTGAAGGCCGTCATCCAGCTTGCGGGGGAATGCGCAGAACACCTCCAGGAACCGGCAGATGTCGAGGCCTGGCTGATGGCACGGATCGCGGAGTTTGAAAGCCTGCCCTACGTTGCCGACGCCAAGAAGAACCCTGCCCAGGCCGCCAAGGACCTGGCCGCCATGCTGAGGACCAGGGCCAGCGTCGCGGACATGGTGGGCCGGTATTCAGCGGCGAAGCGCGCCAGGGGAGCCCTCGATTTCGGTGACCTGGTGGCCCTCGCCGCCCGCGTGGCGCGGGAGGTCCCGCTGGCCGCGGAGATCGAGCGCCAGCGCTACAAGGTGGTTCTCCTGGACGAGTTCCAGGACACTTCCTACGCACAGCTTGTCCTTTTTTCGCGGCTCTTCGGCGGCGGGCACGCCGTGACCGCGGTGGGGGACCCCAACCAGTCCATCTACGGCTTCCGCGGCGCCTCCGCTGGGCAGCTGTTCCATTTCGTCCGCGAGTTTCCCGTCCGGATCCCGGGCCCGCAGCCGGAGGGACACTTCAGGCCTGCCCCCACGTCCTACCTGACTACTGCGTGGCGCAACGGCCGGTCCATCCTCGAAGCTGCCAACGTCATGTCGGAGTCCCTGGGCAGGGCGGCCGCGCAGGGTGCGCCCGCCGGCGCCTCAGGAGCCGGCGAACATGTGGAGCCGGCCCCGAAAGTGCCGCCGCTCCAGCCGAGCCCGTACGCGGTGGACGGCCGCGTCGTGCTTGGACGGTTCGGGACCGACGTCGAGGAAGCCTCGGCCCTGGCCGAAGATGTCCTGAAATACCGCGTCACCGACTTTGAGCTCAAGGCCGACGGCGCTCCGGTGCCTCCCGCGCTCGCTGTGCTGTGCCGCCGCCGCGCCCAGATGGAGCCCATCAGCCGGCAACTGGAAGCCCGGGGGATCCCCTACGAGATCGTGGGCCTCGGCGGACTGCTGGACACCCCCGAAATCGTCGACCTCGTCTCAACCCTGAGGGTGCTGGCGGATCCGGGCCGGTCTGATTCCCTGATGCGCCTCCTCGCCGGTGCCCGGTGGCGGATCGGCCCGGCAGACCTGATGGCCTTCCGTGACTGGTCCAGCCAGTTGGCGCGCCGGCGAGGACAGGCCGCCGCAGGGCAGGAGCAGGAACCCGGGGCCGGGGACGCAGCAGAGCCCGACGACGCGGCGGTGGTTGAGAGCGACCTGACGGACGGTTCCAGCCTCGTCGAGGCCCTGGACTGGCTTCCGCGCGACGGCTGGACATCCTCGCACGGAAGGTCCCTCAGCCCTGAAGCGAGGGAGCGGCTCCGCCGGTTGTCGTTGGAACTCCGTCAGCTTCGCGGCTACCTGGGCGATGACCTGACCACCCTCCTTGGTGAAGTGGAACGGGCCATGCTGCTGGATATCGAGGTGGCCGCGCGGCCGGGGATCAGCATCCATCAGGCCCGCCGCAACCTTGATGCCTTCCAGGATGCGGCGGCTGGCTTCCTGAGGACATCCCAGCGGGTGGACATCCTGGCCTTCCTGGCCTGGCTGGAGGCCGCCGCGGCAGAGGAAAACGGCCTCGATGCGCCGGCCGCGGACGTCAACCGTGAAGCAGTGCAGCTCCTCACAGTCCACGCGTCCAAAGGACTGGAATGGGACGTGGTCTTTGTGCCCGGGCTCAACGCGGGCGCCTTCCCCAGCAGCCGTGATTCACGCTGGAGCAGCGGAGCGGCTGCCCTGCCCTGGCCACTGCGGGGAGACCGCGCCGACCTCCCGCACTGGGACCTCGACCAGCCCGACCAGAAAGGCTGGCTGGATGCGGAGAAGGACTTCAAGTCCGCCGTGCAGGCCCACGGCGAGTCTGAGGAACGCCGCCTCGCGTACGTCGCGTACACCCGCGCCAAGTATGTCCTGTGGGTGTCGAGTGCCGCCTGGGTGGGCTCGCGGGCCGGCCGGTCCGAGATGTCACCGTTCCTGGCCGAACTGGAACCGTTGGCAGCCAGGCCCGCGGCCGGGGCGGATACGGGTGTCGCAGTGGTCCATCCGGCCTCGGTGGCCGAGGCCTCCCTTCCGGAGAAGAGTCCCCTGACACTGGAAACGGCAGTGGCTGAATGGCCCTACGACCCGCTGGAGGGTCCGGTGGATCCGCGGACGGGACAGCGGCTTCGCCTCGTCCCGGGCCGGCGTGCACCAATGGAAACGGCCGCCGCTCAACTGTTGGCCGCCCTGGATCACCAGGCGCGTGTTGCCGCACCTGCCGGTGACACCGTTGCATCCTCTGAGGAAGTCCTTGACGGGGGACCGGACCATGACCCCGCCCGCAAGGACGGTCGCGGGCTCCGCGGCCCCGCCGCGCGCTGGGCTGAGGAAGCTTCCCTGCTCCTGGAACGGCGCTCCAGCAGGGCCCGTGGACAGGATGTGCACCTGCCCAGCCACATCTCCGCGTCGACCCTCGTTGATCTCGGCGAGGATCCGGCGGCTGTGCTGGCACGGCTCCGCAGGCCGGTTCCGCGGGAGCCGGGCATGTCTGCAAGGAAGGGAACCGCCTTCCATTCGTGGGTGGAGGAATACTTCGGTGCCGCCGGAATGCTTGACCTCGGCGAAGCACAGGGAGCCGACGACCACATCGATGCCGCCTACGACCTCGACGCCATGGTGGCGACCTTCCGGGCCTCGGAATGGGCCAACCGCTCGCCGGCGTTCGTTGAGGTGCCCGTGGAGACCCGTGTGGGTGACGTGGTGGTCCGCGGCAGGATCGACGCTGTCTTCCGTGATGCCGACGGCCGTTGGGACCTGGTGGACTGGAAGACGGGCCGCCGCCCCGCGGCCGCCCAGCTCAAGGCCAGGTCAGTTCAGCTTGCCGCCTACCGGCTTGCCTGGGCCAGGCTGAAAGGCATCGCGGTGGATGAGGTGCGGGCAGCGTTCTTCTACGTGGCCGACAACCAGGTGGTCCGCCCGCACGATCTCGCGTCCGCCACAGAGCTGGAGGAGCTGGTATCGGAGTCCTACTCGGTCAGTTCTTGACCTCGATGATGGTGATGGCAGCGGTGGACGTATCGTCAGCCGAGGGAACATCCGCCGGGCCGGGCTTCCCTTCAGGCGCGGGTTCGTCCACCGGGATCGGCGTCACCTGGACAGCAGGCAGGACGGGTGCGGGAATCGGGAGCACCGTCACGGGCTGAACGATCCCCGGGGTCGCACCGGCCATCCCGGCTGCCGGATCCTGGGAGCTGCCGGGAGCCGCGGCACCCGGCCCGGTGCCGCCGTCGGCCGTGTCCGTCCCGGCCGCAGCGGTGCCGGCCGGAGCTGCGGACGCCGGCAGCGGTTCAACGCTGATTGCCTGACCGCCGTGCTCGGCAATGTCGCTGGCAAGGGTTTCCAGCATGCCTTCCGCCTCGGAGACCATCCCCTCGTCGCCGGCTGCTATGCCCTTGACGAGGTACTGCGCCAGGGCGAACTCGGCGGACAGCGCGGCCCTGCGGAGCAGGTGCTTGTCCGGGGAGTCCCGGCGGCTTTCGGTGTAGCTGCTCAGCACGGTGTCCACAAAGTCCTGCTCGTTGGAGGCCACCAGCCATGCAAAGTCATCAGCGGGATCCCCGATCCGCAGGTCGGTCCACCCGGTCACGGCTGTCACCCGGTTGCCGTCCACCAGGAGGTTGTCCTCGTGCAGGTCTCCGTGCACCACGCACGGGTTGAACCGCCACAGTGATACGTCCTCGAGCGCGTGTTCCCAGCGGCGCAGGAGGGTGGGTGGAATCTTGCCCGTAGTGGCGGCCTGGTCCAGTTCGTTCAGCCTGCGCTGGCGGAATTCGTTCGGCGTATAGCTGGGAAGGTCGGCGTTGCTGACCAGCGCGTGGGGCAGGTCGTGTATCGCGGCCAGGGCCACGCCGATTTCACGGGCGAGCTGGTCCGGACCGGCGGTCAGTTCCTCCACGCTCCGGGTGGTTCCGGCCAGGTGGGAGTATACGAACGTGCTCAGCGCACCCAGGCGCACGCTGCCGGCCACTGTGGGCATGAGGAAGGGCAACTCCGCCCTGATGCCGGGGGCGAACGCACGCAGGACCAGGAATTCCGTCTCCAGCCGTGCGCTGGCTTCAGCATGCCGGGGCGAGCGGACCCTCCAGCGCTTGCCTTCCGAATCGAGGAGCAGCGCGCTGTCGAAGTCTGCGGCGTCATCCGGGGCGGAGCTGACGGCGGTCGGGGTCAGCCCGGGGACTGCCGCGGTTGCTACGGCTGCCAGTTCGATCGGTTTTCTTCTCACCGTTCCACGGTAGATTGACTGGCGGCCAAGACAACGGTCCGCCGGCGGCGAGTCTTCAGATATGCGGCAAATCTCGGCCTGCAGCCACGGTGCCCCGTCCCTGGCCTCCCAAAATGTCATTTGTCGGCCCGAGTCAGTACGGTGGACACATGAGTCATGCGGAGTCCGTTACACCGGCCTACGGGACGCAGGCAGTCCGGCTGCCCGCCAACCATCTGTTCGACACTGTGCTTCCCGTGCGTCCCGCCATGGTGGACCGGGGTTCTGCTGCCCGGATCCGCCCCGGCATGGTGGACGAACTGCTTGGCCGCGATGGCACGGTGGCAATGGTCCTGTCCGGGCGGCAGGCCCTCGTGGCCGGAAGCAGCCTTTACCTGGCTGACGTCCCCCGGCTGGTGGAGAATCTCCAGCACCTTGGGTCCGTCCCCGAACAGGTGATCTATCTTGGCACTGCCCTGGACGGTTCGGACCTTCCGGCGGGCACCGAGCTGCTGCTGGTGGTGCTTCCGGACACCGTGGAACCGGGCCTGGCGGGAATCCCCGGTGACGCGTACTGGACAGGCTTCCGGGACATCGCCGCCGAGCTCAACCCCACGGACACCGCGCTGTTCGTCGAGGCAAGCGCCATCGCCAACTGGCACGCCGGACACACGCACTGTCCCCGGTGCGGCGCCCCCACAGTCGTGGAGTCCGGGGGATGGATGCGCCGCTGCCCCCAGGACAACTCCGAACACTATCCGCGCACGGATCCGGCAATCATCGTCACCGTTGTGGGGCCGGACGGCAGGCTCCTCCTGGGCGGCGGCGGCCCGCCCGACGCCCGGAACTACTCCACGCTCGCAGGCTTCGTTGAACCGGGGGAGTCATTGGAACAGGCGGTGGTCAGGGAAATCCGCGAGGAAGTAGGCGTCCGCGTTTCCGGATGCCAGTACCTGGGTTCCCAGCCCTGGCCGTTTCCCGCCTCCCTTATGCTTGGGTTTACGGCCATCACCGCGGACGCCGTGGCAACGCCCGACGGCGTGGAAGTCACGCGGGCGCGCTGGTTCAGCCGGGAGGAGCTCCAGGAGGCAGTGCTCACCGGCGAGATCACCATCTCCAGCCGGTTGTCCATAGCCCGCTCGCTGATTGAGCACTGGTACGGCGGACAAATCCTGGACCGTACCGACGCCTGAAGGCCAGCCACACCACCGACCAGACTCCAGCACCAGGTAGTCGAGACAACAGAGCAGCAGAGTGACTACAGAGAATTTTGACAGTGCAGTGGACAGCTCGGCGTCCCTTGAGGACCGGATCCTGGGCGGCCTGGACGCCGAACAGCGGGAGGTTGCGAGCACACTGAACGGCCCGCTGTGCGTGCTGGCCGGGGCCGGCACAGGCAAGACCCGGGCCATCACGCACCGGATTGCGTACGGCGTGCACTCCGGGGTCTACAGCCCGCAGCGGCTCCTTGCCGTGACGTTCACCGCCCGCGCCGCCGCGGAAATGCGCAGCAGGCTGCGGGACCTCGGCGTCGGGAACGTCCAGGCCCGTACATTCCACGCGGCCGCGCTCAGGCAGCTGCAGTTCTTCTGGCCACAGGCCGTGGGCGGTACACTGCCCAATCTCCTGGACCACAAAGCCCAGATGATTGCCGAGGCCGCCCGCCGCCTCCGTCTCAGCACGGACCGGGCTTCCATCCGGGACCTCGCTTCCGAAATCGAGTGGGCAAAAGTCTCCATGCTCACCCCTGCCAACTACCTCGAGAACGCCCAGGGCCGCGGAACCCCCGGCGGGTTCGACCTCACGGCAGTGGCCCGGGTCTTCCAGTCCTACGAGGACGTCAAAACCGACCGCAACGTCATCGACTTCGAGGACGTCCTGCTGATCACGGTCGGCATCCTGCAGGAGGACCAGAAAGTCGCGGCCACGGTGCGCGAACAGTACCGCCACTTTGTGGTGGACGAATACCAGGACGTTTCCCCGCTGCAACAGCGCCTCCTTGAACTGTGGCTCGGCGGCCGCGATGAACTCTGCGTCGTCGGTGACGCCAGCCAGACCATCTACTCCTTCACCGGCGCATCGCCCAAGCACCTGCTGGGGTTCAAGGCCAGGTATCCCGAGGCCAACGTGGTCAAACTGATCCGGGACTACCGCTCCACGCCGCAGGTGGTCAAACTTGCCAACGACCTCCTCGCGGGGCGTCGAAGCGGCGGACCGGTGGCGGACGCTGCATGGGCTGCGCCCCTGCAGCTGGTGGCCCAGCGGCCGGCAGGGCCGGTTCCCCAATTCACGGAATGTTCCGACGACGAGGCCGAGGCAGCCACGGTCGCGCTCAAGATCAAGGGACTGCTCGACGCCGGCACGCCGGCAAGCCAGGTAGCCGTCCTCTTCCGCACTAACGGGCAGTCCGAAGCCTACGAGCAGGCCCTGGCCGCCGCAGGCATTGGCTACCAGCTGCGGGGCGGTGAGCGGTTTTTCGCGCGCAAGGAGGTCAGGGACGCCATTCTCCAACTGCGTGCAGCCACCAGGGCGGTGGCCGAAACTGCCACGCCGGAGCCGTTGGGGCAGCTGGTCCGCGACATCGTGGCCTCCCTGGGCTACACCGACTCCGCTCCGCACAATGGCGGTGCCCTGCGGGAACGCTGGGAATCATTGGCGGCACTGGTTGCACTGGCCGACGAGCTGGTCCAGGTCAGGGGAGAGCAGTTCAGCCTCGCCGACTTCGTCAATGAGCTGCAGGAACGCTCACTGGCGCAGCATGCCCCAACGGTCCAGGGTGTCACCCTGGCTTCGCTGCACGCGGCCAAGGGCCTGGAATGGGATGCCGTGTTCCTCGTTGGCCTCAGCGAAGGGCTGATGCCGATCTCTTTCGCGGACACCCCGGAGTCGGTGGATGAGGAGCGGCGGCTCCTGTACGTCGGGATCACCCGCGCCCGGGAGCACCTCTTCCTGTCCTGGTCAACGGCCCGGACACCCGGCGGCCGGGCCAACAGGAAGCCGTCCCGCTTCCTTGACGGTCTTCGGCCGGACTCGGTGGCCAGCTCCTCAGCCCGGGGCAAGGGGCCGGCGCCCCGCCGGAAAGCCGCCAAGCCTGCCACGTGCCGGGTCTGCGGCAGCATGCTGGCCAGCGGCGCCGAACGCAAAGTCGGGCGCTGCAACGACTGCCCTCCCAGCTATGAGGAACAGACGTTCGACGCCCTGCGGCAATGGCGCAAGGACGTCGCCCTCTCGGCCGAGGTCCCGGCCTTCGTGGTGTTCACTGATGCCACGCTGACCGCCATTGCCGAGGCCCGGCCCTCGTCGCTGGAGGAACTGGCCACCCTCGCTGGCGTCGGCCCGTCCAAACTCGAACGCTATGGTGAGGACGTCCTGAAGGTCCTCGTCGAAAGCACCACGCTGTGACGCCGCGGGCCGAAGGGCGGAAGGCTCCGCAACTGACCACGGCTGACGGCGCGCCGGTCGAGGTGCGGCGGTCTGCGCGCCGTACCCGGACCGTGGCCGCTTTTTGGGAGAACGGCACGGCGGTAGTGGCGATCCCGGCCCGTTTCACGGCCGCCCAGGAATTCGAGTGGGTGCACCGCATGCTGGAGAAGCTGCACCGGCAGGGCAGCCGCCGCGCGCAAAAACGCCGGCAACAGCCGGCAACAGACGCCGGCCTCGCCGCCCACGCGGCAGACCTGTCCGCCCGCTACTTCAGCGGCCGCGCAGTCCCGACGTCGGTCCGCTGGGTCAGCAACCAGAACTCCCGGTGGGGATCAGCGACGCCGTCTGAAGGCACCATCCGGCTCTCCGACAAGCTCAGGCCCATGCCCCAGTGGGTGATTGACTACGTCCTGCTTCACGAGCTGGCCCACCTGCTGGTGGCCGGGCACAACGCGGCTTTCTGGAAGCTGCTGGAGGCCTACCCGGACACGGCGCGGGCCAAGGCCTTCCTGGAGGGGGTCTCCTTCGCTACCTCCCGCGGCCTGGCCGCTGGTGCGGACAGCAGCGAAAGCGGCGGCGGGCACGGTGAACCGGGCCAGCCTGCCCTGTGGCCCGGTGACGCCGACTAGGGAGCATCTCCCCAGCGAGCGGGCCTAGCTTTTCGGCTGGTCCCCGTCAGTTCCGCCGTCGGGGTTGCTGTCACTGCCGGTGGTGTCTGAACCATCCGTGTCCGTGGCGCTTCCGGCCGCGTCATCGCCCTGCTCCGGGGCGGCGTCGAAGCCTCCGCTGAGCAGCTTCTGCAAGGCATCGTCCACTTCGCTGTCGCTGGCCTCGGCCAGTTTGCGGCGGCCGCTGAATCCCAGGGGATCGTCGAGGTCTTCGGCGGTGGGAAGGAGGTCGGGGTGGTGCCAGATGGCGTCCCGGCCCTCGATGCCGCGTTCCTTCTTGAGCGCTGCCCACAGCGTGGCGGCCTCGCGCAGCCGCCGGGGGCGGAGTTCCAGGCCCACCAAGGACGAGAACGCGTGTTCCGCGGGACCACCCGTCGCGCGGCGGCGGCGCACGGTTTCGCGGAGCGCGCCTGCTGAGGGCAGGAGCTTCTCGGTAGCGGAGGCGGTAAGTTCATCCACCCAGCCTTCAACCAGGGCAAGGGCGGTCTCCAGCTTTTCCAAGGCCTGTTCCTGGGCGGGCGTCCGCTGCGGCATGAACACGCCCTGGGACAGTGCCTCCTGGATGCCCTCGGGGTTGCTTGGGTCCAGGTCCCGGGCCAGCTCTTCAATCCTGGACGTATCGATGTGGATGCCGCGGGCGTAGGCCTCGATCGCGCCCAGAAGGTGGCCGCGCAACCAGGGAACCTGGACAAAGAGGCGTGCGTGGGCTGCTTCGCGGACTGCAAGGAACAGCCGGATGTCATTCTCCGGCAGGCTGAGGCCTTCGCCGAACTTGGCCACGTTGGCCGGAAGCAGGGCCATTTCCAGGTCTGCCAGGGGGACGCCGATGTCCGTGGAGCTCACCACTTCGGCGGACAGGGCGCCGATGGCCTGCCCCAACTGCATGCCGAAGATCGCCCCGCCCATGTTCTGCAGCATGGAGGATGCGCCGCCCATCATGGACTTCATCTCTTCGGGCATCTGTTCGGTCATAGCGTTGGACAGGGCATTGGCGATGCTGTTGGCGACAGGCTCCGTCAGCCGCTTCCAGGTTCCAAGTGTTGCCTCCACCCATTCGGCGCGTGACCAGGCCCGGCCGATCAGGCCGGTGGCGGGCAGGTCAGTGACCGGATCAAGCCACAGTTCGGCGAGGCGCAGGGCCTCGTCCACTTCGCGGGACTGCAGCGACGTGACGGACGGGTCCGCGCTGCCTGCCGCAACCCGACGGGCGTTCTCGTGGGCGAGCTGCCAGTTCACGGGGCCCTCGGAAGGCGCACTCATCATGGCCTGGACCTGGGAGAACATCTGGGCCAGGAGGTTGGGGTCGTCAGGCAGGCCGGCTGCCTTGGCAAGTTCGGCGGGGTCGATGTTTTCCATGCCCTTGCCGCCCATGAGGTTCTGCAGCATTTCTGTCAGCGGATCCTTGGGTGCGTCATCGCCGTTGGACGGATTGAGTGGGTTGGAGGTCATGATTAGGCCGATCGTCGGTGTGACTGCTGATCAACTTCACGGTACCCCGGGCAGCGTCGGCTGTCTGCCGGACAGCGGCGACGTTCGCTGTAGGCAAAGAGCTTGCCGGCGGCCGGGACGCGTAATGTTGGATGGGTGACTACGACCCGTGGCGACCATCCCTCCGAGGACCGCGCAACCGAGCCGGACGCCGGCCCAGGGCCCATCGACGAAGCAGCGGACTCCTGGCCGGTGGACAGCGCAGTTCCTGGCGGCCCGGAACCCGTCACCCACCCCGCTTCACGCCGTGCACGGCGCCGCGGCAAGAAGGTTTCCCTGATGATGGTCTCCGGAGTGGCGGCGTTGGGGCTTGGCCTTGCAGCCGGGACACTGCCCGTCCCGTACGTCGTCGCAAAGCCCGGTCCCACGTTCAACACCCTGGGTGAAGCCCAGGGCGGACCGGTTATCAGCGTTACCGGACGCGAAACGTATCCGGCGGCCGGGAATCTGGACCTGACCACCGTCTATGTCGACGGTGGCCCCAACGGTCCGGTCAGTATTCTCACTGCATTCGCGGCGTGGCTGGACCCGGCCAAATCGGTGTATCCGGAGGAACTGATCTACCCCACTGGCACCACCAGGGAAGAAGCCGAGGAACAGAGCTCCGTGGCCATGGCCACGTCCCAGGAGAACGCCGTTGCATCGGCGCTCAAGGAGTTGGACATTCCCTTCAGCCAGGAGCTGCAGGCTGCCGGGTTCTCCACCGGCTCGCCGTCCGAGGGAAAGATCGAACAGGGCGACGTCTTCCGGTCGATCAACGGCAAGCCCATTAGCTCGCTCTCCGTCATCCAGGATGAACTCGCCGCCGGCAAGGGTGCACCTGCCACCGTGTTGCTCGACAGGGGAGCGGAGCAGGTCACCCAAACCATCACACCCATGGACAACGGCGAGGGCCGCTACATCCTGGGCGTGATGCTCCAGTACAAGTTCACCTTCCCCTTTGACGTGAAGATCTCCCTGGACAAGGTCGGCGGCCCCAGCGCCGGCATGATGTTTTCACTAGGCATTATTGACAAGCTCACCCCCGGGGACCTCACGGGCGGCAGGCACGTTGCAGGTACCGGCGAAATCACCCCGGACGGCAAGGTGGGGCCCATCGGTGGCATCGGGCAGAAGATGCAGGGCGCCCGCGCTGCCGGAGCCACCCTTTTCCTGGCGCCCTCAGCAAACTGCGACGCAGTTGTGGGGCACATCCCCGACGGCCTGCAGGTGGTGAGGGTGGAGAACCTCGCCGAGGCGCGTGACGCCGTCGAACTCGCCGCGTCGGGGCAGGACACCTCCGGACTTGCGGCCTGTACCAGCAACTAGACTGAGGCAGGAACTAAGCTTTACTGCCACTCGTGGCAGATATGACGGACGTTGCCATTCGTTTGACCGGTACCGGACGTCGCACGCACGCACGTTTCGACTGTTAATCTGACGACCAGCTATGAGGTACCGAGTTTGTCCCGTCCTGCCAGCCCCATCCCGCCCGGAAGACCTCCCTCACGACGAGGTGCCCTGACGCCCACCCTCGTTGTTGTCGCCCTCGTGGTGGTAGGTTTCATTTTCTTCGCCAATGTGTGGACTGACGTTTTGTGGTACCGGCAACTTGGCTACTTCGAAGTGTTCCTGACAGAAAACCTGGCGCGGATCGGTATCTTTGTCACCGGGTTCGCCATCATGTTTGCGGCGGTATTTTTCGCGATCCGGATTGCCTACCACGCCCGCCCGGTCTACGCGCCGGACTCCGAGATCAGGGACAACCTCAACCGGTACCAGGCCCAGCTCGAGCCGGTCCGCCGCGTGGTCATGATTGGCCTGCCCATCCTGTTTGGCCTCTTTGCCGGCAGTGCGGCGGCCAGCCAGTGGCAGAAAGTCCTGCTGTTCTTCAACCAGGAGCCCTTCGGCCAGCGGGATCCTGAATTCGACATGGACCTCAGCTTCTACCTGATGACCCTCCCGTTCCTGGGATTCGTCACCGGCTTCCTCATCAGCGTTGTCGTCGTGGCGGGCATCGCCGGGATCCTCACCCATTACCTTTATGGCAGCATCCGGCTGATGGAGCGCGGCGTCTTCACCAGCCGTGCCGCACAGATCCACCTGGCCGTCACGGGCGCTGCCTTCCTGCTCCTGCTCGGCACCAACTTCTGGCTGGACCGGTACGCGGCGCTGCAGAGCAACGGAGGACGGTGGGCCGGGGCGCTGTACACGGACGTCAGCGCGGTTATCCCCACCAAGGCCATTCTTGCCGTGGCGGCCGCACTCGTGGCCATCCTCTTCATCGTGGCGGCGGTCATTGGCCGCTGGCGCCTGCCGGTGATCGGCACCGCGATGCTGATCATCACCTCCATCCTTGCCGGGGGGGTTTACCCGTGGGTAATCCAGCAGTTCCAGGTCCGGCCTTCGGAAGAGACGCTGGAGAAGGAGTTCATCCAGCGCAACATCGACAACACCCGCGCCGCCTACGGCCTGGACAAGATCCAGGTGAACCGCTACGACGCCACCAACACCGCCACCACTGGCGCGCTGGCCCCGGACGCGCAGACCACCGCCAACATCAGGCTCCTTGATCCGAACCTGATTTCAGACGCTTTTTCGCAGCTGGAACAGTACCGGCCGTACTACCAGTTCCCCGAGGCCTTGAACGTGGATCGCTATGAAGTGGACGGCAAGGTCCAGGACACCGTGATTGCCGTCCGCGAACTGAATCCGCAGAATGTGGCCGAGAACCAGCAAAGCTGGCTGAACCAGCACGTTGTGTACACCCACGGCTACGGCGTCGTCGCAGCCAAGGGCAACAAGTTCACTGTTGACGGCAAGCCTGAGTTCCTTCAGTCGGGCATCCCGTCCACCGGTGTCCTCGGCGACGACTCCACCTACCAGCCCCGCATCTACTTCGGCGAAAGCTCGCCCGAATACTCCATCGTCGGAGCTCCGGACGGCTTCCCGAACCGTGAACAGGACAGGCCGTCCGGACGCGAAGGCGATGGAGAAACCCAGTACACGTTCGAGGGCAACGGCGGTCCCAATGTGGGCAGCTTCTTCAACAAAGTGCTGTACTCCATCAAGTTCCAGTCCTCGGACCTGCTGCTCTCTGACGGCGTGAACGAGGAATCCCAGATCCTTTATGACCGCAGCCCGCGCGAGCGGGTGGAGAAGGTCGCGCCCTACCTGACTGTGGACGGCAACGCCTACCCCGCAGTGGTGGACGGCCGCGTCAAGTGGATCGTCGACGGCTACACCACCAGCCAGTACTACCCGTACTCGCAGCAGGAGCAGCTTTCAGACGCCACTGCTGACACGCAGACCACGTCCGGCCGGGCCGTTGCACTGCCCAACAGTACGGTCAACTACATCCGGAACTCCGTCAAGGCCACCGTGGATGCCTATGACGGGTCAGTGACCCTGTACGCGTGGGACGACCAGGACCCGCTGCTGAAGTCCTGGCAGAAGGTCTTCCCGACGTCCTTGAAACCGTTCTCCGAGATGTCCGGCGACGTCATGAGCCATGTCCGCTATCCCGAGGACCTCTTCAAGGTCCAGCGGCAGCTTCTGGGCAAGTACCACGTGACAGACCCGTCCAGCTTCTACAAGACGAATGATGCCTGGAGCGTTCCTGCCGACCCGACGGTGGACACTGACGTCAAGCAGCCGCCGTTCTACATGTCGCTGCAGATGCCGGACCAAGACAAGCCTGCCTTCCAGCTGACGTCGTCGTTCATCCCGCAGATCGTCAACGGAAATGCGCGCAACGTCCTCTATGGCTTCCTGGCGGCGGATTCCGACGCCGGCAACCAGGCGGGCGTGAAGGCTGACAGTTACGGCCAGCTGCGGTTGCTCCAGATCCCGCCGGAGACCCAGGTCCCAGGCCCGGGCCAGGCGCAGAACAAGTTCAACTCCGATCCCACCGTGTCCCAGGCCCTCAACCTGCTCCGCCAGGGCGCCTCGGATGTGCTGAACGGCAACCTCCTGACGCTCCCGGTGGGCGGCGGAATCCTCTACGTCCAGCCGGTCTACCTGAAGTCCACGGGTGAAACGTCCTATCCGACGCTGCAGCGCGTGCTGGTGGCCTTCGGTGACAAGGTGGGCTTCGCGCCGACGCTGGATGCGGCGCTCAAGCAGCTGTTCGGCGGGGACTCCGGCGCTTCCGCCGGCGACTCCGCCAACAACGGCCAGACGCCGCCGACGCCTGGCACCACACCGCCTGCAGCTGCGGACGCCAAAGCCGAGCTCAAGGCCGCATTGGACGAGGCAAGGGCCGCCATCCAGGCGGGCCAGGCAGCCCTCGCAGCCGGTGACTTCGCGGCCTACGGCGAGCAGCAGAAGAAGATCGCCGCAGCCCTGCAGAAGGCCGTGGACGCGGAAGCCAAGATTCCGGTCATCGCGCCTGAAACGGTGCCTTCTCCGGCGGCCACTCCGACACAGGGTGCAACGCCAACAGAGACCGCTACGCCGTCTTCCGCACCGAGCAACTGAATGAGTCCGCCGGCCTGGCCGCGCTCCGCAGGGAGTGTGGCCGGGCCTGCGGCGTTAAGTGGCGTTGGGCGTCGCGCTGGCCGCGTTCAAGAGGGGCATGAACCGCCGAGACGCACATCACGCCATCTCGATTTGGCCTCCAGTTCACCCGACGGTAGAGTTGTTCTTGCGACGCGGGGTGGAGCAGTTCGGTAGCTCGCTGGGCTCATAACCCAGAGGTCACAGGTTCAAATCCTGTCCCCGCAACTGACGGAAAGCCCGGAACTGGAAACAGTTCCGGGCTTTCCTGTTTAAGCCGGCCGCCGCCTGCTGCGGGTCCGGGGGCGTCCACAGGCCCCTGGGGGGCCCGTGGATTTTATGCCGGCGAAAGTAGGGTAGTGTTGATCAAGCGACGCGGGGTGGAGCAGTTCGGTAGCTCGCTGGGCTCATAACCCAGAGGTCACAGGTTCAAATCCTGTCCCCGCAACCATGTGAAGGCCCCGGCCGGCAGATATGCCGCCCGGGGTCTTCTTTTTCTTTGATTGCTAGTAGTTCCTAGTATTCTCTTTCGCAGGGCCTCAGATTTTTCAGCCACGGGTCAGTCATTCTCGAGAGGAATGTTGTTCGATGTCCACACCCACCAAAAAGTCCGGTACCGCGACGGGCAAAAGGAACAGACTCTACTGGGGCGTTCCTGCTGCCCTGGTGGCGCTGGTGCTGGTGGTGGTGCTCGCCAAGTGGCTCAGGGAGCTGCCGGCGGTCGCGTCCTTCCTGGTGGACTACCCGGGCCATTCCGAGCTCCCCGACGACGCTCCCGTGGGTTTCCCTGCCTGGCTCGCCTGGCAGCATTTCCTCAACGGGTTCTTCCTGCTTCTGATCATCCGGACCGGCTGGCAGGTGCGGACCACCACCCGGCCGAGCGGTCACTGGACCCGCAACAACAAGGGCCTGATCAAAACCAAGACACCGCCCACCAAGATCACCCTGGAACTGTGGTTCCACCTGACCCTGGACGCCTTGTGGATCCTCAACGGAGTGGTGTTCGCCGTCCTGCTGTTCGCAACGGGACAGTGGATGAGGATTGTCCCGACCAGCTGGGATGTCTTCCCCAACGCCCTGTCCGCGGCCCTGCAGTACGCATCCTTGAACTGGCCCACCGAAAACGGCTGGGTCAATTACAACGCCCTGCAGCTGCTGACCTACTTCGTCACCGTGTTCGTCGCGGCGCCCCTGGCCTTCATCTCCGGCATCCGGACGTCCTCGGCGTGGCCGAAGAAGGCGGCTGCCCTGAACAAGGCGTACCCGATCGAGCTGGCACGGGCCATCCATTTCCCTGTCATGATCTATTTCGTCGCGTTTATCGTTGTGCACGTGTTCCTGGTGCTGGCTACCGGGGCCCTGCGTAACCTGAACCACATGTACGCCGTGACCGACGGCGACGGCTGGCTCGGCTTCTGGATCTTCCTCGTCTCCGTGGCAGTCATGCTGGCGGCATGGTTCCTCGCCCGGCCCATCTTCCTGCGGCCCATTGCTTCCCTGATGGGCAAAGTCAGCCGCTAAGGCCCCGCTGCTGCCCTCCGCCGGTGAGGGCGGCTACCGGCCGTCCTTGAGTCTTTGGTAGGTTTCAAGCGCCCGCTCCCGGGACTCCGGCAGCGACACCAGCGGCGGCGGGTAACCGCCTGCCGCCTCGGCGTCCTTCCACGGTTCGTGGATGGCCTTGTCACTCAGGCCTGCGATCTCCGGGACGTACTGCCGCAGGTACCGTCCGCCGGCGTCGAACTTCTTGCTTTGCGTGACCGGATTAAAGATCCGGAAGTAGGGAGAGGCGTCCGCGCCGGACCCCGCCACCCACTGCCAGTTCGCCGGGTTGCTGGCGGCGTCGGCGTCCACCAGGGTGTCCCAGAACCACTCCTCACCCAGGCGCCAGTCTGCCAGCATGTTCTTGACCAGGAACGACGCCGCGGCCATCCGGACGCGGTTGTGCATCCAGCCGGTCCTCCACAACTGCCGCATGCCGGCGTCCACCAAGGGGTAGCCTGTCCTGCCTTGCTGCCAGGCGCCGAGCTCTGCCCTGGACGGTTCCTCCCAGGCAAAGTCGTCGAACTCCGGACGGTAGTTACGCGTCGCCAGCTGGGGGTTCACATAGAGCAGTTGCCAGCAGAACTCGCGCCAGCCAATTTCGGACCGGAAAATTCCGACGTCGGCCGGCGCCTGCCGTGGAAACCGCTGCCTGAGTGCGTGCCAGACGCGGAAGGGGCTAATCTCGCCGAAACGGAGGTGGGGGGATAACCTGCTGGTCCCCTCGACGCCGGGAACGTCCCTGCCGGTCCCATACTCGGCCACCGGGCCATCCAGGAAGTCTTCCAGCCGGCCGTGGGCGCCGGCTTCGCCCGGTTCCCAGGTTTCCGCCAGGCCTCCGCTCCAGTCGGGTAATTCCGGCAGCAGGGACCACGACTCCAGCGCTTCACTGTCGGCATGCTTTTTTCGGCCCGCACTGGCGGGGGTCGGCAGCGCGGCCGGAGCGTCCAACGGCATGCGCGGTTCGCCCGAAGCGAGGCAGGCGCGCCAAAAGGGCGTAAACACCTTGTAGGGGCCGCCGCTGCCGGTCGTCACGGTCCACGGCTCGAAGAGCAGGCTCGCCTGGAAGCTGGTGGCCTCGATGCCCTCAGCGGCGGCCCATTCCTTGATGCCGGCGTCAACGGCCCGTTCCGGACCGCCATAGCGGCGGTTCCACAGGAGATGGGCTGCATCAGTCTCCTGGACGAGTTCCCGGATGATCCGTGCTGCCGGTCCCCGCCGGAGGACCAGGGTGGAGCCAGCATCCTCCAGATCGGTTGAGAGGGACGCAAGGGACTGGTGCAGCCACCAGCGGACCGCGCCGCCGAGGGGCCGGATGCCGTCCGATTCCTCGTCAAGGATGTAGACCACGGTCAGGGGAAGGCCCAGTTCGACGGCCCGGGTCAGCGCTGGATTGTCATCCAGGCGAAGATCATCACGGAGCCACACGATTGACGTTGCGTCGGGGGAGGACATGGCTCAACGCTACACACATCCGCAGGGAGCCGCATGGCGTGGTGCTGCTGCTGTGTAGGTGCCGCAGGTGCACGGACCCACCGCTGTACCCCCCGCTGCGGGAACGGCAAAGGCCGGGGTTCGTCGTGAACCCCGGCCTTGTGCCTGCCCGGGCAGTACGGGCGTGGGCTGGCTACAGTTTGTCGAAGTCGGCTTCGTCCACCGTCGACTCGGCGCCGGCACCTGAGGCACCCGAGGCGTCGATGGCGGGCGTGGCTTTGTTGCCGGACTTCAGCGCGGCGAGGCGGGCTTCGATTTCCACCTGTTCGCCGAGGTCCTCAAGCTGGTTGAACTGTGCATCCAGGCTGGACGCGGCAAGTTCCTGCTGGCCCCTGACCTTGGCTTCTTCGCGGCGGATCTTTTCCTCGAACCGGCCAACCTCCGACGTGGGGTCCATGAAGTCGATGCTCTTGATGGCGTCGTGGACCTGCGACTGGGCGGCAGCTGTCTTGGAACGGGCCACGAGTTCATTGCGCTTGCTGGTGAGTTCGTTGAGCTTGCCCTTCATCTGGTCCAGGCCGGTCTTGAGCTTGTCCACCACTTCGCGCTGTGAGGCGATGCTGGGCTCGGCGCCCTTGGCTTCGTTCTCGGCTGACATCTGGCGCTGCAGTGCCACCTTGGCCAGGTTGTCGAACTTCTCGGCGTCCGCGGCGTGCCCGCTGCTGCGGTATTCGTCGGCCTTGCGCGACGCGGCGAGGGCTTTGTTGCCCCAGTCGCGGGCGTTCTTCACGTCTTCGTTGTAGTCGTCCTCAAGCATGCGCAGGTTGCCGATGGTTTGGGCAACTGCCGATTCAGCCTCGGCGATGTTGTTGGTGTAGTCCCGGACCATCTGGTCCAGCATCTTCTGCGGATCCTCAGCGTTGTCCAGCAAGGTGTTGATGTTTGCTTTTGCAAGCTGCGCGATGCGGCCGAAAATGGACTGCTTAACCATGGTGTTACCTTTCGTCCTGCTCAGTCGTGGCCACTGAAATCAGTGAACAGTTGTTGTACCGCTTTCTATGCGCCGGGCGGTTCGTTCCGCCCGGTGCCTAGTCTTTAGGGTCAGAAACTCCCAGAGTCGCCGCCGCCAAAATCGCCGCCGCCGAAGTCGCCTCCGCCAAAGCCTCCGCCGTCGCCGCCCCAGCCGCCGCCGTCGCTGTGTCCGCCGCCCCAGCCGCCGCCGCTTCCGCCGTGGAGGATGGAGTTGATGAGGATGCCGCCGAGGATGGCTCCGCCCAGTCCGCCTCCGCCGCCTCCACCGAACATGCCTCCGCCACCGTAGCCCTGGTTGGCGTAGCCGCCGAAGTGGTCCACGTCGGCCTGGGCAAGCTGGGCCGCCTGGGCTGCGAGAGCATGCGCCTGCTGGGCGTATGTGAGCGCAGTGACCGGATCGCTGCGGGAGATGGAGAGGGCATAGTCCAGGTTCCGCTGCGACTCAGCGAGCCGGGTGCGGGCTTCCGTCCCTACGCCGCCGCGGCGCGCCGTGATGTAGTCCGACGTGGCGCTGATCTGGGCCTGGGCAGACATGATGGTCTGCTGCAGGGACGCCTGGGCCCGGCGGGCCTGCTCCTGTTGGTCCCGGATTCCGGTCAGTGCCTGGTCCAGTGACTGGTGCGCCGTTTCCACCCGCTGGAGGGTGGCAATGGGATCGATTTTCCCGCCCTGGATCTCGGCCTTGACCTGGGCAAGGGCGGATTCGACGCCCGCTACCGGGCCGGCAAGCTCCGGGTGGGCCCCGGACTGGATCATCGCACGTGCCTGCGCAAGGTCCTGGGAGGTATCCACGACGGCGGCCTCAAGTCCGTTGCGGGCCTCATCCAGGCTGGTGGAGACCTTGGAAATTGCATCGAGGAGGACGTTGGTCTGGTGGAGGCTCTCTTCGGACGCGCGGACCGCCACGGCGGCGAGGCTGGCCTCCCCTTCGGCCAGCTTCTGCTCAGCAGTTGCCGTGGCGTTCTGGACGAAGGCCAGCCGCTCCTTGGCCTGCGTGATGTTATCGGATACCTGGGCCAGGGCGCTGTCCGCATATTTGGAGCGGAGGCTGGTCAGCGACTGTTCAGCGCTGGCGATCTTGGCGTCGGCCTCCTGCGCCCCCGCCTTGACCGTGGCGAGTGCCTGCGGCGCGTTCTTTTCGAGCTCGCGCAGCGAATCGAAGTCGGCCTTCTGTTCCTGCAGGGAACCGAGGGCGGCCTCGGACCGGCGGATGATCTCACCAAGCCAGCTGCGCTGCTGCTCTTCGGTGTCCGGAATGTGGTCGTCCAGTTGCTGCTGGAGTTTGAAGGATTCGGACATGTGTCCCTTGGCTTCCTGCAGCGCCTTGGTGAAGTTCCCGACGGCGGAATCGCCGTACTGGGCCTGGGCAAACATCAGTTCCTGCTCGCTGGACTTGATCGCGTCATCGGCTTCGATGAGCAGCGATCCGCTCTTGCGGCGGAGGTCCTCCACACTGAGCGAGGCCAGCGGATCCAGTTCGGCCCCTTGCGGGCCGTAGCTGGCGCTGGACGCCTGGCCTGCCTTTTTCCGCCTGTTGCGGAAGTACAGGTAGGCGCCGGCACCTCCGGCGGCTACGACGCCGGTTCCAACAAGGACCGCGGTTCCTGCGCCGCTGTCGGACGGAACAGATCCACTTCCGCCTCCGGCGGCGTCGCCGATGGCTGCGGCGGTGTCGATGGCTGCCTGAGCGTAGTCCTTCTTGCCGCCGGCAAGATTTGCGGTCACGGCATTCTGGCTGATGTTCGACTGCTTGGACCTGATGGCGCTTGAAGCGTCAGTCGCAAAATAGAACTGACCGGCTGTAGAAATGGCCAACAGAACGTCGGCTTTACCCATGGATTTCTTTGTCGCGACGGCCTTGCCCCAGTCTTCAGGCTTTGCGGGGTTCTCGAAAGAGTTCACAGTGACCACGTAGAGGTTGTACTTGTGGTCCTTCAGAAGCTTTGAGATGGCCTCCTGGACCTCTGCCTTGCGGCCACCCAGGACATTGGCGTTATCCACAATGTTCGTTCCGGAGGGAATGGTCACCGGATCTTCGGCCCAGGCCGCGGCGGCGGGAACCGCCAACAAGCCCGTCAGGCCAATCACGGCGAGGATACGTTTGAACTTTGACCGCATGTGCAACCCTTCAGCACGCCTGACACCGATTCGGGACGAATCAGTCGTCTCAGAATGCAGCAGCGCCCCCACGCGTGGTGTAAAGCCGCAGGTCGCTGTGGCAATTCCTCTTGATTCTATGGTGCACCTATAAGTGCGTCCACAAGGCCGAATATGCCACCAGCGAAACGGACTTCGGGGCCCGGCAAGGGCCTTGCACAGGCATTCAGGAAGCTCCCAGCCAACGTCCGCATTTGTTCCAGCCAAGAGGTTCATAGTTAATGGCAGACGAGGATGAAAGGAAGTCCAATGACTGAGAACCCAACGCCAGGTGCAGCGCCGGAACCCCGGGATCCGCGGCAGCCGGAAGCGCCGCAACCGGCACCGCCGGCCGGTCGCACTCCAGCGCCGCTTCACGATCCCGCGGCTGCGGCGCAGGGGGACCAGCGAGCAACCGAAGCCCGGGGTACAGATCCTGACGCCGGAGAGCACCCTACCCAGCGGATTGACCGTACGCCGGGGGCAGAGCACACCCAGCAGCTTCCGGGCGCCCCCCGTCCGGATTACCCGCCACGCGGACCTTTTTACGGCCAGCAGAACCACCCGGCCAGCGAACACCACTCCGGGCAAAACACTTTCGGCCAGAACCAGGCCGGCCCGTACAGCCAGGGCCCGCAGTACGGTCAGCCGCAGTACGGCCAGCACGGCGTCCACGCTGCGGGCCCGGGCGGGGGAGGCGTGGCCCTGGCCCCGAACCCTGCCGACGCTCCCCGCCGCAAGCCCAGCTTCGGCGTCGGCACCCTCGTGGCCAGCATCCTCGCCGCCGGCCTGGTAGGTGGCGGAGTGGCCACCGTGGGTTCAGGCAACCTCTTCGACGGCGGGAACTCCGGCGCCGTGAGCAGCAGCCAGCCGGAAACGGTCATCGTCAACAACAAGGACGATGTCAATGCCATCACCGCGGCAGCATTGAAGGCTTCCCCGAGCGTGGTGACCATCAGCGCGACCAGCGGCAGTTCAGGCGGTACCGGTTCCGGGATCATCCTGGACGATGAAGGACACATCCTCACCAACACCCACGTGGTGACCCTGGACGGAGCAACGGCCAACGCGGCACTTGAGATCCGCACCAGCAACGGCCGCGTCCTCACCGCCAAGCTTGTGGGCACCGACCCGCTCTCCGACCTTGCCGTCATCAAGGTGAACGACGCCTCCGGCCTGACACCCGCTACCCTTGGCGACTCCGGCAAGCTCAACGTGGGAGACACCGCCATCGCGATCGGCTCGCCTCTGGGCCTCACCGGAACCGTGACGGACGGCATCGTCTCCACCCTGAACCGGACCATCAGCGTGGCATCCTCGGCAGCACCCAAGGAAGGCGACACTTCCCAGGGCGGCGATCAGGGCTTCCAGTTCGCGCCTCCGGGCGGAGGCCAGAGCCAGCAGACGGCAGGCCAGGGCTCCATCTCCATCAACGTGATCCAGACGGATGCGGCCATCAACCCCGGCAACTCCGGCGGCGCGCTGGTCAACAGCAAGGGTGAGATCATCGGCGTCAACGTTGCCATCGCCTCAGCAGGGTCCGACTCCTCGTCCAGCTCGTCAAGCGGCAACATCGGCGTGGGCTTCAGCATCCCGATCAACCACGCCAAGAGAGTCGCCCAGGAGATCATCGACACCGGCAAGGTTTCCCATGGCCAGCTGGGCGTCAGCGTCAAGGACAAGTCATCCACCAGCTCTTCCTCCAGCTTCTCCGTCGGTGCCGATGTCGCCACGGTCGAATCAGGATCGGCTGCAGCCAACGCCGGCATCAAGGTGGGCGATGTGATCACCCGCTTCAACGATCTGACCATCAGCGAACCCAACCAGCTGACGGCCGCGGTCCGCGAGCAGGCCGCCGGAGCCAAGGTCAGGATCACGGTCCAGCGCAACGGCCAGGAACAGACCCTGGATGTCACGCTCGGCAAGGCAGCCGAGCAGTAACGGGCACTAACAGGCAAGCCTGTGTACGGCTAAATGGAGTTCCGGCAGCGGCGGGCGTCCCCTGGAAAGGGGGCCCCGCCGTCGGCATTCCTCCGCCGCTGGCAAGCCGGCTGACACAGGCGTTAACGCGACGTCCCCCGGGTACTTCTATATGGTTAGCTAGGATCTACCCGTACCCCGGGCGTTCCGCGGCCATGACCTCACCCGGCTGGCTATCCACAAGCATGGAAGGCTGCTGTAAATACAGTGGAAGAGACATTGAAGATCATCGTCCTGGTCAAGCATGTACCGGACGCTCAGTTCGACCGTCACCTCAACGGGGAGGGCTACACCACGGACCGCGATGAAAGCATCCTGTCCGAACTGGATGAATACGCGCTGGAAGCGGCACTGCAGCTGGCTGAAGCCCGCGGCGGCAGCAAGGCCGGAAACCAGGTCATCGCGCTCAGCATGGGCCCCTCCGGCGCTGTCAATGCCGTCAAGAAGTCACTGCAGATGGGCGCCACCGAAGGTGTCCACCTCACCGACGGCGCCCTGGCCGGCTCGGATGCCGCCGCCACCTCGCTGGCCCTGGCCGCCGCCGTCCGCCACCTCGGCGCTGACGCACCGGTGGACCTCGTGCTCACCGGCATGGCCTCCACCGACGGCGAAACCTCCCTGGTGCCCGCGCAGCTGGCAGAACGGCTGGGACTGCCGCAGGTCACCTTTGCGTCGTCCCTGGAGGTCGACGGCGGACGGCTGACCGCCCGCCGCGACGCCGACACCTACTCGGAGACCGTGGAAGCGTCGCTGCCGGCCGTCGTATCGGTGACCGACCAGATCAACGAGCCCCGCTACCCCAACTTCAAGGGCATTATCGCGGCCAAGCGCAAGAGCATCACCACGCTGTCGCTGTCAGACATCGGAGTTGATCCTTCCCAGGTGGGCCACGCCGGATCCTGGACCACGGTGACGTCGGCCGAGGAACGCCCGCCGCGCACCGCCGGCACCATCATCACCGACGAAGGCGACGCCGGCATCAAGCTGGTGGACTTCCTGGCCGCCCAGAAGCTGCTCTAAGAGGGATCACAGACATGGCAAACGTACTTATTTTCATTGACAACCCTGGCGCGGCCCTGAAGAAGAGCAGCCTCGAACTGCTGACCCTGGGGCGTTCCCTGGGCGAGACAGCAGTCGCTCTGAACGGCGAGCTCAGCAGCGACGTATCGGCAGCCTTCGCCGAGTACGGCGTCGGCAGCGTCTACCGTCCGTCCGCCCAGGACCTGGACGACTACCTGGTGGCAGCGAAGGCCGCCTACGTTGCGGCCGCGGTCCAGGCTGCCGGGGCCACCACGGTGCTCCTGGACAACTCGCCGGAGGGCAAGGAAATCGCCGCCCGCCTTGGCATCCGGCTTTCGGCCGGCGTCATCACGGATGTGGTGGCCGTGGACCCGGACGGCACAGCCCACAAATCCGTCCTCGCAGGTTCGTACAACACCGCCGCGAAGACCACCACACCTGTCTCCGTGCTGACCGTCAAGGCGAACAACGTGACGCCCGAGCCCGCGGCCGGTCCCGGCGCTCCGGAATCCGTCACGGTTGACGTGCCCGCTGACGGCACCTCCGCAGCCGCGCGCATCACGGCCCGCGAGCAGAAGGTGGCCAGCGGCCGCCCCGACCTGACGGATGCCCGGATCGTGGTGGCCGGCGGACGCGGCGTCGACGGCGACTTCGGTCCCGTTGAACAGCTTGCGGATGCCCTCGGTGCTGCCGTCGGAGCTTCCCGTGCGGCTACGGATGCAGGCTGGATCAGCCACGATGCCCAGGTGGGCCAGACCGGCAAAACGGTCTCCCCGCAGCTGTACATTTCAGCGGGAATCTCCGGCGCCATCCAACAGAAAGCCGGGATGCAGACAGCCAAGGTCATTGTGGCAGTGAATAAGGACGCCGAGTCCCCTGTCTTCGAGATCGCCGACTTCGGCATCATCGGTGACTTGTTCGACGTGCTGCCGCAGGCCACGGAAGAAATCAAGAAGCGAAAGGGCTGATCCTTGACCGATCCTGCTGTTCCAGCACAGAGCCCGTTCAACCCGGCCATCCACCGGATTGGGCGGGTGCTCTGTTTCGCGGCCCACCCTGACGACATCGACTTCGGCGCGGCCGGCACCATCGCGGCCTGGACAGCGGCAGGGGTGCAGGTCAGCTACTGCATCATGACCGACGGCGACGCCGGCGGCTTCGATCCCGCCCACCGGCCGGAAATCATCGCCCTGCGCGCCGCCGAACAGCTCCGGGCAGCAGAACTCGTGGGCGTTTCGGACATCCACTACCTTCACCAGCGGGACGGCTACCTGGAACCCTCACACGAAGTGATTAAGGGCGTGGTCAAGCTCATCAGGCAGCTCCGGCCCGACGTCGTCCTTGCCATGCATCCTGAGCGCAACTGGAAGCGGCTCCAGAAGAGCCACCCGGACCACCTGGCGGTCGGCGAAGCGGTCACACGGGCCGTCTACCCTGCTGTGGAGAATACATTCGCTTACCCGGAAATTGCCGAAGCCGGGCTGGAAGCCTATAAGCTCCCATGGCTCTGGCTGTATGCGGGGCCGGAGGAGCGGGAAAACCACTTCGTTGATGTCACGGACCATGTGGACAACAAGCTGAAGGCCATCCATGTCCATGTCAGCCAGCACCCCGATGTCGAGGCGATGGAAGCAGCCGTCCGCGGCGGGATGCAGGCCAATGCCGGGCGGGCAGGGCTGCCGGCGGGCAGCAGCGCCGAGGCGTTCCACGTAGTGGCAGTCAACGGACCGGGAACCATCGCCGGCTTTTAGGACCTGACTCAGAGCTGATCATGCCCGGGCAGACCCAGTAACAAAAAGAACCCACGGCGCCCTCCTGGGAGGGCGCCGCGGGTTCTTTGTCTCCAGCGGAAGCCAGGTGTGACGGCTTAGGTGCTGAGCGTCGCGGCAGCAACTGTGGGGAACGTCGGGGAGGCCGAGCCTCCCACGGGCTCCACGGTGATGCCCAGTGCTGCAGCGGAAGAGATGCCCTTCACCACGGCAGGCTTGGACAGCGCCGCTTCGTCCATCAGGCCCTGCGAAACGGGCGCAGAACCGTCCTTGGGGATCAGCCACATCTGGTACACCTTGCCGGCCGGCGGCGCGGGAACCCCGTTCATCTTGACCACAACGGCGTCCCTGGACGGTGAAATCAGGACCGTCGCGGTTCCACCGGCGGAAACGGGCACCGACGCTTCACGGACATCGTCTGCCCGGACCACCTGGTTCAGCGGATCATTCTGGTCCGCAATATAGGCGCCAACGCCCACACCGCCAAGGGCGATCACAGCCGCGGCGGCGACGCCGGCGAGCCACCGGCGCGGACCTGCTTGCCGGCGTCGTTCGTCCCTGCGCTGCCGGGCTGCGGCAAGATCGTCGCCCTCCGCCAAGGGGGCGGGCTGGTGCAGCGGCGCGGCCGGAGCTGCCTCCTGCCCATCTGCGGGGGCCAGTCCGGAACCCTGTGCCGGGAGCTGCGCCACGATGCGGGCAAAGAGGTCCGACGGCGGCTCTTCCTCGGCCGTGAACGTCACGGCCAGCGTCTCCCGTGCCTGGCGCACACGCTCCTGGAACGATCCCCGCTCAGCCTCCGGGGCGGAGGAGATGTATTGGTCAATGGCCGAGCGCTCGGCGTCGGTCACCGCATCCAGGGCGTACAGTTCCGCCAGGTCCACTGCACGGCCTGATTCAAGGTCGGCCGGAACCGTCTCGCCGAAGGTGCCCCGGCGGCTGCCTCCCTGATTGTTCATTTCTGTCATCTCAACTCACCCCCAAACAGGTCTTCAAGCGGATCAGTCCATCGCGGATGCGGGACTTGATGGTGGGTACTGCCGCATTCAGCCGTTCCGCGACCTCCCGGTAGGTGAGCCCGCCGTAATAGGCAAGCCGGACAGATTCCTGCTGCGTATCGGTCAGTGTTTCCAGGCAGCGGACCACGGCCTCTGCCTCGAGCTTGCTGCCCACCTCATCGGACACGGAATCGTGGTCGATCTCCTGGCTGCTCGCCCCATAACGGGCTTCGCGGTCCGTGGAGGACTGCGAGGACCGGACTTTGTCCACCGCCCGCCTGTGCGAGATGGTCATCAGCCAGGACAGGGCACTTCCGGCGTCGGGGTTGAACTTCGCGGCGTTCTGCCAGACCTGGATGAACACCTCCTGGGTGGTGTCCTCGCTGAGCTCGGGATCGATCAGGACCCTGCGCGCCATGCCGAACACCCGGCGGGAGGTCAGCTGGTAGAACTCTGCGAACGCATCCTGGTCGCCATGGGCAATGCGGCCAAGCAGTGTTGCAAGACGCTGGCTGATGTCGGACGGCGAGTCTGTCACGGCTGCAGGGGCCTCAGAATTTGGCGCGTTGGGAGTTTCCATCACCTCCAAGCATAGGTGTCTGGAGATCGTTTCAGGAGCAGCCCGGCCAGAGGCGGCGCAGGCGCCCAGCCGGCCCGGCCGATCCGTAACCCTAACGGCCTCCACTGCCCTCACCTGCCGCTCCTGTCCACTGTGGAATGTCCTCAGGAGTGATTCGTGCCAGGCATGGTTACGGATTGGCCACATTCAGGAAAAAATCCGGCGGGCTCAGCCGTGACGCTCCGGTCCGGCACCGTGCTCAGGTCAGGTCAGGTCAGGTCCTGGCGCCGGCGAAGCCTTGTTGCCGCCAGGCCTCATAAACTGCGATGGAGGCAGCATTCGCAAGGTTGAGCGACCGAAGGGCCGGAAGCATGGGCAGCCGCACCGTGGAGGTCACGTGGGGGTCCTGCTTGACGTGTTCGGGCAGCCCGACGGATTCCTGGCCGAACATCAGGACATCACCGGGCTGGTAGGCGATGTCCGTGTAGCTGGCCGTTCCGTCCGAGGTGAACGCATACACATGCTCCGGCCGGAGGGCGGCCCAGGCATCCTCGATGCTCTTATGCACTGTCACCACTGCGAGGTCGTGATAGTCCAGGCCTGCCCGGCGGAGCTTCGCATCGGAGAAGTCGAAGCCCAGCGGTTCCACCAGGTGCAGCTCGGCGCCGGTAATGGCTGCCAGCCGGATGGCGTTACCGGTGTTGCCAGGAATTTCAGGGGAGTGGAAGAGGATGCGGAACACCCTCCCATCCTAGTCAATGCCGTCAGTGCATGCCCCGCAGGAGCCTGGCGAGCACGGACACGTTGACGGTGTTGGGTGCCGGGCCCGAGGAGAGGAACTGCTTGAGGCCCCGGACCAGCCCGGCAGCATTCACCACCTGGACAGTCTCGAGGGCACCCGCTGATCTTCGGTGGCGGTCGATCACCGGCTCATGCAGGTTCCCGTCGGGGCTGTGCACCACCGTCCAGCCTGTGACGTTCAGTTCAGGGAAGATGTCCTGCATGGCACGGACCACGTGCGCCAGCTGCGGAGGAGGGATGGAACGCCCGCCGTGATTAAGGGTGCGGCCGTCCCAGGCGTAGGCACCCTTGGGCAGGAGCATGGACCCGATGATCGCCAGGCGGTAGCCGGACAGCAGCGCATGATCGATATGGCTGTTGTCCGCCGGTGACTGCAATCCGTTGATCAGCCGTGCGGCCGGGATGGCAGGCAGGACCTGGCGGCTGATCAGCTGCACAGTCCGCATTTCACGCTGGATGCGTGCCTCAGCGCCGAAGATGCCGCGTTTCCGCGGCATGCCGTGGACCTGTTGGCTGGCCTGGGTGAGGGGGATCAGAGGCACCGTGCCGGCGCTCTCGAACTCCGCAGCGTCATAGGGCGGCACGTAGACAGGGGCGTCGCCGGCGGTGTTGCGGGGCGTGTTGGGACGGTGGACCGTGGCGGACGCGTGACTTCCGGCCGCCGGCGCGTCAAAGTGCGGACCGGCATCTCCGTTGCCGGAACCGCCGGTACCGGCGGCGTAGGAACGGTCGTAGGCGTTCCTGCGCGTGGGATCGATCAGCGTCTCGTAAGCCGCTGTGACACGCCGGAACGCGGCGGCGTCGCCACCATGATCGGGGTGTGCCCGGCGTGCCGCGCGGCGATAAGCAACTTTGATCTCCTTCTCGGTGGCTGTCACGGCGACGCGGAGCACCTGGTAATGGGAGTTGCTGCTCTCGGTCAAGCACTTGTCCTTTTCGTTAGTGTGGCCGGTCCACGGCGGCAGGCTGGGCCCATCGTCAGGTAGCCCCAGTTTAACGGCCCATTCTGACAACGTCCGCGGCGGCGGCCGGGGTTCCCGCGGCTGGCATAATCAGCCCATGATGATCGCCGTTGCCGTCAATCCCCGGGCATCCTCCGGGTCCCGGACGCATGCCGGCGCGCAGGCGGCTGACTACTTCCGGGCTGCAGGGGCCGACGTCCTGGAGCTGCGGGAACCCGGGTTCGCCCCGCTGGCATCAGCCGTGGAGCGGGCGCTCGCCGGCGGCCTGGATGCCCTCGTTGTGGTGGGCGGGGACGGCATGGTGCACCTCGCCGTGAACGCGCTGGCCGGCGCCGGATCCCGCGTGCCGCTCGGGATCGTACCCAGCGGGACCGGAAACGACGCTGCCCGGACGCTGGGACTGCCGTTGAACGACGTCGACGCTGCCTGCCGGAGAATCACCGCCGGCATGGCCACGGGCGGACGCGCCTTTGACCTGGGCCTGATTACTGCGGACGGGGTCCCCCGCTGGTTCGCCGGGGTGCTGTCAGCGGGCTTTGACGCCGCTGTCAACGACCGCGCGAACGGGTGGCGCTGGCCGCGTGGCAACGCCCGCTACAACCTTGCGATGCTCCGGGAACTGGTGACGTTCCGCGCCATCGAATATACGGTGACGGACTACACGGAAACAGGCGGCGGAGACAGCTGGCAGCAGGGGGCGATGCTTGTTTCCGTCGCCAACGGCCAGTCAATTGGCGGCGGGATGCGGATTACCCCGGATGCCCGGGTCGACGACGGGATGCTTGACCTGTTTGTTGTCAGCCCGCTGTCCAGGGCACGCTTCCTGGCCGTGTTCCCGAAGGTTTTCAGCGGCCGGCATGTCGGGCATCCGGCGGTGGAGATCCGCCGCGTACGCAAGGTGCGGCTGTCCGCCCCCAGCGTCGTGGCATACGCCGACGGCGAACGGATCGGGCCGCTTCCGCTCACGGTTGAAGTGGTTCCGGGTGCCGTCCAGATCCTGGCATAGCTGCACAGGGGCGGGACGCCGTCGGGCATGGATGCCTGCCGACGCCGGGTGACCGGGGCGTCTAGACTCTGTGAGGGGCCGGGCGGAAGCCGGCCGGTGGAGCCGGACAGCCGGCCAGGCATTGGGGTGGAATGAAATCACGGGGGACCACGGCAACGTCCGCGACGGCGGTGCTCACCGCAGCACTGTTCGGAACCGCACTGTTGGGCGGCTGCACGGTTGAAGTGCCGGACCCGTCCGCCCCCACGGCGGAGCAGCCGGCTCCCGGGCCGGCCACCCCCACCATAAAGCCAGGCCACGATGCGGAAGCGGTTGCAGCCAGGGACCTTCCTTTCGCCGCCGGTGGCACCCTCGCGCCGGACGCCCCGGTGGGTATTTCCGACGGGCTGAAGGAAGCGCCGGGCTGGAAGCCGGTCAAGGAAAACGTGTCCGGCGAGAACCAGTACGCGAAGGGCGACGGCTGCCTCGTTGCCGCCAAGGTACGGACAGGCCAGGCTCCCCTTGCCCTCGGGGATGACCGCGCGTCGACCGTTGGCCTCTTTGCCTACCTGGACCCGGGCATCCTGCCCCAGGACCTCAGGACGGAAACCCTCCGTTGGGGCGGCGATCCGGACAAACCCGGCCCCCGCGTGGAGGTGCTGGTGCTGGATCAGCCTGCGGCGCAGGGAGCCAGGGCGAGGGCCGTCATGGCCCGCCTGTTCAGCACTCCCGCCTCGTCCGTCTACATTTCAGTCTCGTGCCCGGATGCGTCCACCCTCGCTGCCGCGCGGCAGGACGTGGCCGCGCGCCTGATCATCGTTCCCCCATCCACTTAAGCCTCTCTTCCCTTGCCTTGATTCCCGGGGATCTTTTGGACGGACGTGCGCTGGTGAGCAGGACGCCGCCAACCACCAGGAGTCCGCCCAGGATCTGGGGCACACTGATCGCCGTGCCCAGCAGGAAAGTGATGGCGGCCGTAAAGACCACCATGAGGTTCAGGTAATTGCCTGCTGTTCCCGGGGCGGTCGTTTTGAGCGCCAGGTTCCACAGGAGGTAGGCACAGAGCGACGGGAAGACAGCGATGTAAGCCAACGACCAACCGCCGGCTGCCGTCTGCGGCAGCTGCGCTCCTGTTGCCACCGCCACCGGAGTGATGACGACGGTGGCCATGGCAACCTGAACCGCCGTCGCGGAGATCGCAGGGATTGGCAGACGGCGGGCGATGATGGTGTAGAAGCTCCACACGGCAACAGCACCAAGCATCAGGAGCTCACCCAGGTTGAAAGAGAACCTCACCAACCGCTGGATGTCCCCGCCGGTCAGGACCAGCAGGACCCCGGCAAGACCCAGCCCGATGCCTCCCCAGCCGAGGACACCCGGCCGGTCACCCAGCATCACGGCAGCCAGGACAACGATCAAAGCAGGGTTGGCCGCCGTGATGAGCGAGGCGTTCAACGCGGACGTGTGCTGCAGGGCGGTGTACAGGAGCAGCGTGTAGCCACCCATGCCCAGGAAGCTAAGGAGCAGCAGCGTGGGCCAGTACCGCAGGACGGCCCGCCAATCGGGGCGGTCCACTAACTGGGCCAGGGCCAACAACGGCAGGGCAGCAATCGTCCAGCGCCAGAAGGTCAGTTCCACCGGGGTCATCGACGTCACGGCTGCCTGTCCCACCACAAAATTTCCGGACCAGAAAAGGGTGGCCAGCACCAGGTAGAGGGAGGCTTTCACCGCTCGAATCTATACCAGCGCAGGTGGCTAGAATTGATGGGTGCCTGTTTACCTGGACCATGCAGCAACCACGCCCCTCTCCGCGGAGGCGCTGGCTGCCATGACCCGCGAGCTGTCGCGCACCGGGAACCCTTCCTCCCTGCACGGCTCGGGGCGCCGGGCCCGCCGGGCAGTGGAAGACGCTCGGGAAGCACTTGCGGCGGCGGCCGGGGCGCATCCTTCAGAAGTCATTTTTACGTCGGGCGGCACGGAGGCTGACAACCTGGCTGTGAAGGGCCTTTTCTGGTCCCGATCGGGTGAGGACCCTGCCCGGCGGCGCATTCTTTGTTCCGCCGTCGAACACCATGCCGTGCAGGACACCGTGGAATGGCTGGAACGGCATGAGGGTGCCGAGGTGTCGTGGCTCGCCGTGGGCAGCGACGGCGTCGTGGACCTCGCTGCCTTGAAAGCCGAACTGGCGCGGGAACCGGAAACCATTGCCCTGGTGACGGTGATGTGGGCCAACAACGAGGTAGGCAGCATCCAGCCCATTTCCGAAATTGTTGAGCTCGCGCACGCCGTCGGCGTGCCGGTCCATTCCGACGCCGTCCAGGCCTTCGGCTCGCTGCCTCTGAACTTCAAGGCCTCGGGGCTTGATGCAATGTCCGTTTCCGGCCATAAAATCGGTGGTCCGGTTGGGGTCGGTGCACTGCTGCTGGGGCGCGCCGTGAAGCTGACTCCTGTGCAGCATGGCGGCGGCCAGGAACGGGACGTCCGGTCCGGCACCCTCGACACTGCCTCCATCGCAGCCTTCGCTGCCGCGGCGGAGGCTGTCACGGCGGGCCTTCCCGGCGAATCGGCCAGGATCTCGGCGCTCCGCGACCGGCTGATCGACGGTGTCCGGGAGTGCGTTCCCGAGGCCGTCCTTCGGGGAGCCGCCGCCGGGGGACGGCTCCCCGGCAATGCGCATTTCACCTTCCCCGGCTGCGAAGGCGATTCCCTGCTGTTCCTCCTGGACCTTGCCGGGGTGGAATCATCCACCGGATCTGCCTGCACCGCCGGGGTGCCGCGTCCCTCGCATGTGCTCCTGGCCATGGGCCTGGACGAGGGAACCGCCCGGGGCGCCCAGCGTTTCAGCCTGGGCCACACGTCCACCGAAGCTGACGTTGACGCTCTGCTTGCCGCGCTTCCTGGTGCGTATGCCAGGGCCCGGGCAGCCGGGATGGCCGGTCACGAATCCTCCATCCAGACCGCAGGCACGGTGGCGCGTCAGGCCTCCGGCAGGAGCTGATCCAGCCCCACTGACTCATCAGCCAGGCGGTCGGGGCTGACCTGAGTCCGGGCCGAGATGAGGGCCTTGATGGCTTTTTGCGCCCCCGGCTGGACCTTGCGCGGCCAGTTGACGTTCATCCCGGCCACCACCCGGGAGTCGCGCTGCCAGAAAGCGATGAACTCCTTGCGCTCCAACGAACCCCGGATGACGGGCTCCGCGCCGGCCGCAAGGGCGGCGAACCCGGAATACTCCATGCTGACGTCGAACTGGTCCGTATAGAAGTACGGGATGGTGCTGAGGGCGGCGTCCTGGCCGAGCATTGCCTTCGCGGCCACCTTGCCGCCGTTCAGCGCGTTGGACCAGTGCTCGCTGCGGTAGTGCTGGCCTGTGAACGGGTGCAGGGCGTTGGCAACGTCGCCTGCGGCGAAGATCCCCGGCACGCTGGTCCGCAACGACGCGTCCGTGACGATGCCATTGTCCACCTCCACGCCCGCCGCGAGCGCCAGTCCTGTTTCGGGTGTGACCCCCACGGCAACTACGACAACATCGGCGGGGAGCAGCTCTCCGCTGTCAGTGACCACTCCCGAGACGGCGCCGTCCGTTCCGGTGATTTCGCGGGCCGACGCGGGAAGCCGGAAGTGAACGCCGTGGGCTTCGTGGAGCGACTGGAAGAAGCGGCCCAGTTCCGGGCCGATGGCGCCGGCCAGCGGGATGGCCTCCAGGCCGAGCAGCGTGACGTTGTTTCCATAGGTTGCCGCTGCGGCGGCGAGCTCCATGCCGATCCAGCCGGAGCCGATCATCACCACGTTCTTTCCGCCCTGGTCCAGGGACTTCCGTAGCCGGCGGCTGTCGTCGAGCGTGCGGAAAGTGGTGACCCCTGACAACCCGCTCCCGGGCAGCGGAATCGTGCGGGGGACCGCGCCGGTGGCCAGCAGCAGCGAGCCGTACTTCAGTGAGGACCCGTCGCTGAGCAGCACCGACCTTGCATCCGGTCGTATGCCGGTGACGGAGACGCCCAGGCGGAGGTCGACGTCGTTCTCCGCGTACCAGCCCGGCGGCACCACCGCGGCTTTGTCTTCGCCTTCCTTGCCGAGCAGGTAGTCCTTTGACAGGGGAGGGCGAATGTAGGGGTTGTGGCGCTCTATGCCAATCAGGATGACGGGGCCGGTGTGGCCCTCGGAGCGGAGCGTCCGTGCGGCCGTGGCCCCGGCCAGGCCAGCCCCAACAATCACGATGTTTCCGGCAGTCTGTCCTGCAGCCATGGTGCATGCGCCTCCTGAAGATCCCTAGCTCAACTATGGCCGAACGCAGCAGGCATTAGAATAGACGGGCGTGCATTGTGTTCCCTTAGCGGTGCAGCCAGGCCCAACAGCCCTTCACAACCCCAAACACACACTTCACCTACGGAAAGCCAGCATGCGAGTTCTAGCAGCCATGAGCGGCGGAGTCGACTCCGCCGTTGCCGCAGCACGTGCCGTCGAGGCGGGCCACGACGTCGTCGGCGTCCACCTGGCTCTGTCCCGGATGCCCGGCACCCTGCGGACAGGCAGCCGCGGCTGCTGCACCATTGAAGACTCCCGGGACGCCTGGCGGGCCTGCGACGTACTCGGCATCCCGTACTACGTATGGGACTTCTCCGAGCGCTTCAAGGAGGATGTGGTCCAGGACTTCATTGACGAGTACGCTGCCGGCCGCACCCCGAATCCGTGCATGCGTTGCAACGAGCGCATCAAGTTCGCGGCATTGCTTGAAAAGGCCATCGCGCTGGGCTTCGATGCCGTCTGCACCGGGCATTACGCCAAGGTGATCACTGATGCGGACGGAAACCCCGAACTGCATCGCGCCGCCGACTGGGCCAAGGACCAGAGCTACGTCCTGGGCGTCCTCACCCACGAGCAGCTCAAGCACTCGATGTTCCCGCTGGCCGACACTCCGTCGAAGGCTGAAGTCCGCGCGGAAGCCGAACGCCGCGGGCTGTCCGTGGCCAACAAGCCGGACAGTCACGACATCTGCTTCATCCCCGACGGCGACACCGCCGGCTGGCTGGCCGAAAAGATTGACATGACCACAGGCGACATCGTCGACGAGACAGGCGCCAAGGTAGGCGAGCACCCCGGTGCCAACGCCTTCACTGTGGGACAGCGCAGGGGCCTGAAGCTGGGCACCCCCGCCGCCGACGGCAAGCCGCGCTTTGTGCTGGAGATCCGGCCCAAGGAAAACAAGGTAGTGGTGGGGCCGGAGGCGCTGCTGGCCATCGACGAAATCCGCGGTATCAAGGTGTCCTGGGCCGGGCTTCCCATCGCCGAAATAGCAACCGGCGAGGACTTCGACTGCTACGCCCAGGTCCGCGCGCACGGCGACCCCGTCCCTGCGACGGCACGGATGGAGACCCCGGTGGATGGCGAAGGGGTTTCCGGGCAGCTGGTAGTGACACTGACGAACCCGCTCCGCGGTGTCGCCCCCGGCCAGACGGTGGTCCTCTACCAAGGAAGCCGCGTGCTCGGCCAGGCAACCATCGACGCCGCCCGCTCCCTCCAGCGCGCGGAGCTGTAGCCCCCTCCACCCAGCGCGAACGTACACTTGAGGCCCCAAATCGCCGAGCGAATTGGGGCCTCAAGTGTACGTTCGCGCGTTTCCGGACGGTGCGGCGGACTCTTCCTGCTGCACCGGCCGGCGGCACCCCCGACCCCGGCCGGCCGGTTCTTGCGGAAAAGTGAGAGCGGCAACCCATTCAGGTAAATATTGTGTCTCAACTCACAGAATGAATCGATTCACAGTGTTTTGGTCTGGTTGAATCAAGGCATCAGGACAGCGCGCTGCCCGCTCAAGCAAATACACCCATTAGCGGGCGGCGAGCGCGTACTCATCGAACAGAAAGTTCACAGATGACCAAGAGCACCAAAGCCTTGCGGAGCGCCATCGCGCTCGCAGGCGTTTCCGCCTTCGCATTGACGGCCTGCACGGGCCCATCAGGTGGCGGCGGTGGCAGCACAGCATCCGGGAATGCAAGCAGCGTTATTGCCTACGGCACCACCGACAAGGTCACCGCACTGGATCCGGCAGGCTCGTACGACAACGGTTCGTTCATGGTGATGAACCAGATTTACTCCTTCCTGTTGAATTCCAAGCCCGGCGGCGCCGAGCCGGTGCCGGACCTGGCCGAATCGGCCTCGTTCACCAAACCCACCGAATTCACGGTCAAACTGAAGAGCGACCTCAAATGGGCCAACGGCCACGTGCTGGACTCCAAGGACGTCAAGTTCTCGTTTGACCGCCAGACGAAGATCAAGGACCCTAACGGACCAGCATCACTGTTGTCCAACATCGAGTCCATTGCCACGCCGGATGCCACCACCGTGGTCTTCACGCTCAAGCAGGCCAACGACCAGACTTTCGCGCAGATCCTTCAAAGCCCGGCCGGCCCGATCGTTGACGATGAAGTCTTCCCGGCGGACAAGCTCCTCACCGACGAGGAAATTGTCAAAGCCAATGCGTTCCATGGGCAGTACGTCATTGATTCCTTCAACAAGAACACGCTGGTGAGCCTGAAGGCGTGGCCTGACTACAACGGCGTGCTTGGCAAGCCGGCCAACGCCGGGGCCACCATCAAGTACTACACCGACCAGACCAACATGAAGCTGGAGGTCAAAGGCGGCCAGATCGATGTGGCCAACCGCAGCCTCAGCGCCACCGACATCGATGACCTGAAGAAGGACTCCAACGTCAAGGTGCACGTGGGTCCCGGCGGCGAAATGCGGTACATCGTCTTCAACTTCGACACCATGCCGTTTGGCACCAAGACCCCGGAAGCAGATCCGAAGAAGGCCCTTGCCGTCCGCCAGGCCGCGGCCAACCTCGTGGACCGCCAGGCCATCTCGGACCAGGTCTACAAGGGCACGTACCTGCCCATGTGGTCCAACGTCCCGTCCGGGTTCGCCGGGGCCAACGAGTCCTTTAAGCAGGCTTACGGGGATGGCTCAGGCAAGCCCAGCCTGGACAAGGCCAAAAAGGTCCTGTCCGACGCCGGTATCACCGGCCCCGTCAGTATCAAACTGCAGTACAACCCGGACCACTACGGCAAGTCATCCGGTGACGAATACGCCATGGTCAAGGACCAGCTCGAGAAGAGCGGCCTGTTCACGGTGGACCTCCAGTCCACCGAGTGGGTGACCTATAACTCTGCGTCGAAGAAGGACAGCTACCCAGTCTTCCAGCTGGGCTGGTTCCCCGACTTCAGCGATGCGGACAACTACCTGACCCCCTTCTTCGTGGGCGGCGGCTTCATGAACAACCACTACAAGAACGCAGAAGTGGAAGCATTGATCGCCAAGCAGCTGGTCACCGCTGACAAGGCGGAGCGCGAAAAAGCCATCCAGGACGTCCAGAACCTGTTGGCCAAGGACATCTCCACCCTGCCATTGCTGCAGGGCGCGCAGGTGGCCGTTTCGGGGACCAGCGTGAAGGGCGTGGACTCCACCCTGGATGCGTCGTTCAAGTTCCGCCTCGGCACCGTTTCCAAGTAAAACCCAAGAAAACCCGCGTGAGGAGGTAGGGCCGGACGGCCCTGCCTCCTGCGTGTTCGCTCCACAATTTCCAGCTCCAGACCAAGCAGGGACAGCATGGCCACAACGATTGATGCGCCGCCGCCAACGGTGGCGCCCCCCAAATCCAAATCCGCGGGAGGTGGCCTCGGGAAATACATCCTGATCCGCTTCCTGCTGATCTTCCCCACGATCTTCATCCTCGTCAGCCTCGTTTTCTTCCTGATGCGGATCACCGGCGATCCCATCACTGCAGCGCAGGGCGGACGCCTGCCGCAGGAACAGATTGACGCGTTGGTCCACCAGGCCGGCTACGACCGGAACCTTTTTATTCAGTACATCGAGTACCTCGGCAACATCGCCACCGGCAACTTCGGCCGGACCATTTCAGATGGCCGCCCCGTCATCGAGATGCTCGCCAGGTTTGGTGCCGCCACCCTCGAACTGAGCATCAACGCCGTGGTGGTGGCGTTGCTCGTGGGAATTCCGCTCGGAATGTTCGCCGCCCACAAACGCGACAAAGTTCCGGACGCTTTCCTGCGCACGTTCGCCATCCTGTGCTACGCCACCCCTGTCTTCTTCGCCGGCCTGCTGCTGAAGCTGACCTTCTCCGTAGCCCTGGGCTGGTTCCCGGTGGCCGGCCGTGCTTCCACCACCACGGAACTGGCAATGGGCAGATTGGCGGCGCCCACAGGCATCTACTGGCTGGATGCCTTGCGCAGCGGCGACCTGGCGGCCTTCTCCGACATCGTCCACCACGCGGTCCTTCCCGCCGTGGCGCTGGGCCTCCTGACCGCCGGTGTGTTCCTCCGCCTGGTCCGTACGAACGTGATCGGCACCCTGGGCAGGGATTATGTTGAGGCAGGCCGGTCCCGTGGAGTCAGCGAATACCGGCTCGTGACAAAGCACGCCTACAAACCGGCACTGATCCCCATCATCACCGTCATGGGATTGCAGATTGCACTGCTGCTTGGCGGTGCAGTACTGACCGAAACCACCTTCGAGTGGAAGGGCCTCGGGTACCAGCTGGCGCAATACCTCACGGCGCGTGACTTTGTTGCCGTCCAGGGCATCGTCATGCTGCTCGCCGTCATTGTGGCGGTCACCAACTTCGTGGTGGACATTGCCGCAGCCCTGATTGATCCGCGGGTGAGGTACTGATGGGCGCTACAACATTGGAACCAGGAAAGAAACCCTTCCTGGACCGGCTTCCGGTCGCTTCCCACATCCGCCAAAGCGTTGGCCTGCAACGCACCATGCTGCTCATCGGCGTCGTGCTGTGCACCGTTTTTGTGGTGTCCGCCGTTTTTGCGCCGCTGCTTGCGCCCTACGGATACTCCCAGATTTCCGACGACGCCGGTTCCTTCCCGGCGCAGGCCGAACCTGGGGGCAAGCACCTGCTGGGAACAACCGTGGGAGGCTACGACGTCCTCTCCCGGGTGATCTGGGGATCCCAGACAGCGGCGGCGGTGATTGTTGCTGCCGTGCTGATGTCCATCTTCCTGGGAGTTTTCCTGGGACTGGTCAGCGGCTACTTCGGCGGCTGGCTGGACCGTGTGCTGGTGGTGATCGCCGACGCAATATATGCGTTCCCGACGCTGCTCGTGGCGATCGTGATGTCGATTGCGATCAACAAGGGACAGTCCGGATTCTGGGGCGGCATCCTCGCCTGCGGGTTCGCCATCACGGCTGTGTTCGTACCGCAGTATTTCCGGGTGATCCGCGCCGAAACCATCCGGCTCAAGGCCGAACCGTTCGTGGAATCCGCCCAGGTTGTGGGAGCCTCCAGTGCCAGGATCATCGGCCGGCACATCTTCGCCAACGCGACCCGGACCCTTCCCCTGATCTTCACGCTCAACGCCTCCGAGGCCATCCTCACGCTGGCCGGGCTGGGCTTCCTGGGCTTTGGTATCGAGCCGAGCTCGGCAGCTGAATGGGGCTTTGACCTGAACAAGGCGATGGCCGATGCCTCCTCCGGCATTTGGTGGACAGGGGTGTTCCCCGGCCTTGCCATCGTTTTGACGGTGGTGGGCCTTACCCTCGTGGGTGAAAGCATCAACGACCTGAACGATCCGCGGCTTCGCGGGCGCAAGGCGGCAGGCGCCAAGGGTGGCGCTGGACCATCCACGGCCGCCGCGCAGGCCTCGATTGCAGCGGATGTGAGAGGACTGTGACCATCAATATTGGAGCCGAATCGGACCGGTCAAGGCCGGCCGATAAGCCGGTCCTGGAGATCGACCACCTCAAAGTCACGTTCGCCACCGATAGCGGCGATGTGTACGCCGTCAAGGACGTCAGCCTCGAGGTCCGGGCCGGTGAGGTCCTGGCCATCGTGGGTGAGTCGGGCTCCGGCAAGACGGTGACCGCCAAAACCATTCTTGGGCTGCTCCCGGAAACGGCCACCAGCGGTGGTGCAGTGCTGATTAACGGAAACAACGTCATTACCGTCAGCGCCGCCAAGCTGCGGCAGATCCGGGGACGCGATGTGGCCATGGTTTTCCAGGAGCCCTCCACAGCCCTGAACCCCGTGTTCACCGTAGGCTGGCAGATCGCCGAAGGCATCCGTGCCCACGCCGGCGCCGGCGGAAAGCGGATCTCGGCCAAGGATGCCAAAGCCCGTGCCGTAGAGGCGCTGCGCAAAGTGGGGATCCCGGATCCCGAGCACAGGGTCAACTACTACCCGCACCAGTTCTCCGGTGGCCAGAAGCAGCGCGTTGTCATCGCGGCGGCCTTGGCCCTGAATCCCGGGCTGATAGTGGCCGATGAACCCACCACAGCCCTGGACGTCACCGTCCAGGCGGAGATACTGCAGCTGCTGCGGGATGTGAGGGACAAATACGGGACCTCCATCGTGCTGATCACCCATAACATGGGGGTGGTTGCTGACCTGGCGGACCGCGTCGTGGTGATGTATCAGGGCGACATCGTGGAGGAGGCAACCTCGCGCGTCCTGTTTGCCGAGCCCAAACAGGACTACACCAGGAAGTTGCTGGCGGCCGTCCCCCATCTGGGGCACAACTCCGCGTCGGAGGGCATGACGGAGCGGGCCCATCAGAAGGCAAAGGTCCTGGTGGAGGCGAAGGAGCTGACCATTGAATACCCGGGCAGGCTGGGGACCCCGTCCTTCAAGGCTGTCGACGGCGTCAGTTTCACAGTGTCCGAGGGCGAAGTTTTCGGGCTCGTGGGGGAGTCGGGTTCCGGGAAGACAACCATCGGCCGGGCTATCGCGGGACTGAACAGGACCACCGGCGGAAGCCTGAAGGTGCTGGGCTACGAAATGCTGAACTTCAAGGCGCGGACGTTCAAGCCCCTGAGGAAGGACATCGGCTTCGTTTTCCAGGATCCGGCGGCGTCCTTCAACCCCCAGCTGACCATCGGGGACTGCATCGCGGAGCCGATGATCATCCACACCAGCCCGAGCCCGGCGCAGGCACGCAAACGCGTCGGCGAGCTGCTCGAATCAGTCCAGTTGCCAGCGTCGTACGCAGGACGGTATCCGCATGAGCTCTCCGGCGGCCAGCGGCAGCGGGCCTCCCTGGCCCGGGCGCTCATCCTGAACCCGAGGCTGCTGATCGCGGACGAACCGACCTCGGCCCTGGACGTGTCGGTGCAGGCCAAGGTCCTGGAACTGTTCAAGGACATCCAGGCCGAATTTGGCTTCGCCGCACTGTTCATCAGCCACGACCTGGCGGTCGTGGACATCCTGTCCCATTGGGTGGGTGTCCTGCACAAGGGGAAACTGGTGGAACAGGGGATCTGCAGCCAGGTCATGGGGGCACCGCAGCACGAATACACCAAACGGCTCATTGCCTCGCTGCCAGTCCCTGACCCGGAAGAACAGGCACGGCGCCGCGAAGAAAACCGGGCTCTGCTCGGAATCTGACCTGCCGGCGCGGCGGACGGAAACTCAGCTCGAAAGGGCCGCAGGCTCCGTCCGCCGGGCATGCAGGGACGACGGCGGGTTGGTTGCGGACGGCGCTTAACACCGCAAGGGATTTCCGCGCCTGCCCATAGACTTGGACCATGACGCAGCACAACCACGACGTTCCTGATTCCGACACTTACGATGCCGCCGCCAGCTCGCTGGCCGGGCAGGTGGACAACTCGGTGATGGCGGAACTGCTGTCCATCCGCTCCAGCATCGACAACATCGATGCGACCCTGGTTTACCTGCTCGCGGAGCGTTTCAAAGCCACCCAGAAAGTGGGCTTCCTGAAGGCCGCCCACCGCCTGCCGGCAGGCGATCCCGGCCGTGAAACCGCCCAGATTGCCCGGCTGAGGCGCCTTGCCGAGGACGCCCACCTGGATCCCGCCTTCGCGGAGAAATTCCTGAACTTCATCATCGGCGAAGTGATCCGCCACCACGAAGCAATCGCCGAGGACCACCAGGCGTCCGCCGGAAACCACGGTGCAGGCGCAAACAGTGGCTCTGGCGACCGGACGCAACATGCTTCGGGAATCCCTTCCGGGCCCCCGGCTTCCGTCGTAGCGTGAGGAACACCAGCCGACAGGAACCAGGCAGGCACCCCCAGGGGCAAAACAGCCAGGCCCCAAACCAGACGGAGCCCGCCGCTGCCGGACCGCAGGAGGTAACCGCCACCGCGCTGGGTTCCTGGCCGGGGGAGGACCCTGCTGAGGCCGCGCGTATCATCCGCGGTGAACTTGGCAGCCCGCACCTGCCGTTCCTTGCCGAACTCCCGGAGCGCGGCGTGGGCTCCGATTCCCTGGGACGCACGGCGTCGCTCCTGGTCGAGATGGCCGTGGACGTCCAGCCCTTTGGCTGGCGCCTGGTGGACCGGCCAGGCAAGGACTTTCGCCGGGCGGCGTCGGCGTTGTCGACGGATATCAATGTCCTCGCGGACGTCGCCGGAGCCGAGGACACGCCCGCCACTGAGCTGAAGGTACAGCTGGTGGGGCCGATGACCCTCGCAGCAGGGCTCCATCTGCACAACGGCGAACGTGCGCTCCTTGACTACGGAGCCCGCCGCGATGTCGCAGCCTCGCTCGCGGCCGGAGTGGAAAGCTACCTGTCACGGGTGTCCGCGGCGGTCCCCGGGGCCCGGCTGGTGGTCCAGCTCGACGAGCCCGACATCGCTGCCGTGCTGGGCGGCACCATTCCGACCTCCAGCGGTTACCGGACCCTGCGTGCAGTGGCTGGCCAGGAGGCCACGGAATCGTGGGGCGTGGTGGTCTCAGCACTTCGGGAAGCCGGGGCCGCCGAAATCATCGTTGCCGTACCGGAGGTTGAGGCCCCGTTTGACCGGATTCTCGCGGCCGGCGCGGACGGCATCGCTGTGCCCCTTAGGGCCCTCACGTCGCGTCAGTGGGAGCAGCTTGCGGGCGCCGTTGAAAGCGGCAAAAGAATCTGGGCCGGCGCGCTGGACCTCAGCACGGGCAACCTGCCCAAAGTGTCCGACGTCGTCGAATCCGTCTGGCGGCCATGGCACCAGCTCGGCCTGCCGGCGTCGTCCCTGCGCACCCTGCGCGTCACACCCTCCGCCGGCCTCGCCGGACAGTCCCCGGCGGCGGCCACCGCAGCGCTCACCCGGCTCACCCAGGTGGCCGACGGCCTGAACCAGTTGGCGCTGGGCTAGGGAACACGCCCACGCCGGGAGGCGGCGCCGGCGGGCGGCCGGGCTGTCAGGTCCGGCCCTCCCAGCGGTCCGGGTGGGCGTACCGGGGCAGGAAGCTCCGGGCCGAGCTGCCGCCCGCATAGGGACGCAGCCGGTAGTCGAAGCTTCCTGCGTACACCAGGACCAGGCCGATCTGGGGCTGGATGACTTTGACCTGGATGCGGTGCTTGCCGTGTTCCCCTTCGGCGGGATCCCACCATTGTTCGGCGTAGGCCTTGGCGTCGAGTGCGGGGGGAAGCGGGATCCGGAGCGGGCCCAGGAACAGCCGGGAGGCCTCGGAGACACCCCTGAGCCTGCCCGATTCCGTGACGCTGAGGTTCAAGTCGGTGACCAGACGCCGGTACCGGCCAACGTAGTCCACCAGCCGGGGCCCGTCCTTTGTTTCGGCCATGCTGGTGGTGTCCTGGAAGATCCTGGTCCGGCCGGGGAACCTGATCTCGCGCCTGGCCGACAGGCTGGAGCGTCCGAAGGGATCTTCGTGGGCGTGGTTTTCAATCCGGAACGGGATGCGCTCGCCATACTCGGGGAAGAACGCCTCCTCCCCGGAAGTCAGTTTCAGCAGCGGCCGCAGCCAGCGCTGCCTGCAGCCGACGACGTCGAACACGCCTTCACCGATGCCGTACTGTCCTGCGCCGGGCACGAGTGCAAAGTAGTCCTGGAGTTCAGGCTGCAGCCGGTCGAAGTCCGCCCCCAGGGCCTGCCGGTAGATGGGAATGTTCATCATGACCTCCTGGTGGCTGGATGGGCGCCGGCGCTTTTTTCGTTGATCTCATAATCTACCGGCAGCCTTCAGCCGGATGTACATGTCCGCAAGCCGCGGCGGCAACTGATGCGGTTCGGCATCCACCACCTCCACCCCGTGCTGGCGGAGCTGGGCGCTCACGGCCTCACGTTCCAGCAGGGCACGTTCGGCGGCTGCAGCCCGGAAGACGCCGGCGGCGGTGTCCCGCTCCTTCAGCATCTGCCCCAGCAGCGGATCGCGCACAGCTGCCACCACCACAACGTGCTGCCGGGCCAGCCGCGTGGCCACGGGGATAAGCCCTTCTTCCGGGGCCCCGCCTTCGAGGGATGTCAGGAGCACCACCAGCGAGCGGTGGGCCGAGACTGCCCTGACCTGTCCCGGGATCCCTTGCCAGTCCATCTCGATCAGTTCGGCCTGAAGCGGGGCCATTGCCTGCACCAGTTGGCCCAGGAGGTTCCCCGACGCCGCTGATCCCGCCCTGGCGCGGGGGCGCCGGTCGAAGGCGAGGAAGTCAACCCTGTCGCCGCCGCGTTCAGCCAGGACTGCCAGCAGCAGGGCGGCCTCCATCCCGGTGTCCAGGCGTGGTTCGTCGTCGATCCGTGCCGCCGAGGTGCGTGAAGTGTCCAGCACAATGACCACGCGCCGGTCCCGCTCCGGCCGCCAGGTACGGACGACGACGGCGGAACGCCGGGCGGTTGCCCGCCAGTCAATTGACCGGACGTCATCGCCGCGGACATAGTCCCGCAGCGAGTCGAACTCAGTGCCCGCACCGCGGATCTGCACGGCCGCCTTCCCGTCCAGTTCGCGCAGTTTCCGCAACTTGGACGGCAGATGCCGGCGGGAGTGGAACGGCGGCAGGACGCTGAGGGAGCCGGGGCAGGGCATGGTTCGCTGGCGGGCCGCAAGCAGGAGGGGTCCGTAGGAGCGGAGCGTGATGTGCGGGGCCAACAGGATCCCGCGCCTGACCGGACGGAGCGTTACCCGCGCGCGCCGGCGCTCTCCGGCCGGGACGTCCAACGGCTGGACAGGTTCCCCGGCCCCGGCCGAGGGCTGCCAGGCGTCCCGGATGAACCCACGCAGCCGGCGGTTGCCCTGGTTGCGGACCGTCAGGACTGAATGCGCCACACTGTTCAGGGTCACGTGGCCAGGATCCTGGCGCTCGACGTCGACGGTGCGCAGGGATGCGGCCAGGGCAAGTTCGACGACCAGAAGTGCCGAGAGCACCCCGAGGACGCCCAGGACCGTCCCCCATCCGGGCAGTAACAGCAGCGGCAACAGTCCCAGCAGGGCCAGGACCACAAAGCGCCCGGAGAGAGCCATCCCGGTCAGCGGGGAACGGCCACGGAGGCCAGGATCCCGGTCAGCACGTCATCCACCCGGACTCCGTCCATTTGGGCTTCGGGATGCAGGGCCACGCGGTGCCGGAGGCAGGGCAACGCCAGGGCCTTGACGTCGTCGGGGGTGATGAAGCTCCGGCCGGACAGCCAGGCCCAGGCCCGGGAAGTGTTCAGCAATGCTGTCGCACCCCGTGGAGAGACACCGAGCTGGAATGAAGGAGCCGCCCTGGTGGCGCGGACCAGGTCCACGATGTAGCCGATGATCTCAGGTTCGACGGCGACGTGGGCCACCGCTTGCCGTGCCCGCTCAAGGTCCTGGGCCCCGGCGACGGCGCGGACACCGGCGGCGGCCAGGTCCCGGGGACTGAACCCGGATGCGTGCCGCCGGATTACCTCCATCTCCTCCGAACGGCTCGGAAGCGGCATGGTGAGCTTGAGCAGGAAGCGGTCCAGCTGGGCCTCCGGGAGGGGGTAGGTGCCCTCGTACTCCACCGGGTTCTGCGTCGCGGCCACCAGGAAAGGCGCAGGCAAAGGCCGGGAGACTCCATCCACCGAGACCTGGCGTTCCTCCATGGCCTCAAGCAGCGAGGCCTGCGTTTTGGGGGGAGTGCGGTTGATTTCGTCCGCGAGCAGGATGTTCGTGAAGACCGGCCCCTCCCGGAAGCTGAACTCGGAGCTGTGCGAGTCATACACCAGGGATCCCGTGACATCTCCGGGCATCAGATCCGGGGTGAACTGCACGCGCTTGGTGTCCAGGCTCAACGATGCCGAGAGGGCGCGCACCAGCAGCGTCTTGGCGACACCCGGCACGCCTTCGAGCAGCACATGTCCCTGGGCGAGCAGGGCGATCAGCATCCCGGTAACGGTGGAGTCCTGGCCGACAACGGCTTTGGCCACCTCGTTACGGACGTCCAGGAGTGCCTGCCGCGCGGGATCGTGCTGCAGGGGGTCCAGGATCTGCGGGCCGCGGAGCTGTTCGTTCATCGGGTCCTTACCTCGTTCTCTAGTTCGTCCAGTTCCCGGGACCATCGCACCAGCCTGGCTTCGTTCGGGGGCCGTTCATTGATCAGTTCCTGGATGCCGCCGTCCGGCCGGTCCAAAGTCCGGGCCACGGCACGGGCAACGTCGTCGGCCGAGGCATCGGGCCCCAGCCTGAGTTCCTTCGCCAACCTGACCAGTGTTCCCGCCCGGAGGTTGTCGCGGGCGCGGTCCACGGCATGCGAATCGTGGTAGAGGCGCGCCCGGCCCTCAGCCGTTTCGGCGGCCTTGACCACCACGGGCAGCGGTTCAAGGACAAGCGGACCAAAGCGCCGGCCGCGCCAGACCATGGCGAGCACGGCGACGAACACCAGCCACGGACCGAGGAACGCCACCCAGCCGGGAGCGAGTTCGTCGAGCGTTCGGGCGGACCCGGCCCTGCTCACGTCAGCCAGCCCGGGAAGGTACCAGACGAGGTCCTTCGAACCTCCGAGTGTCCGCAGCGCAAGGGCCGCATGGCCGCGCTCATCGAGCCCCGCGTTGTTGATCAGCGTGGTACTTCCCAGGACGGTCAGCGTACCGTCTTCGGTGGATGCGAGCAGGCCGGCTTCTGAACCCGGCGGCCGGTAACACACAGTGCTTTCGCCTTCGCTGACGTACAGGAAGCCGGACTCTCCGGAGACCGTTCCGGCTGTTTCAGCATCGGCGTTCCAGCAACCGGGCTCCAGTGTGGGGGATGATTCCGGGACGACTCCGGCCTGGCTGATTCCGGCGTCCAGGGCGGCCAGGGTGCTCAGCCGCGGCGTCACGAGCACCACGCGCGTCGCTTCGACAGTCAGCTGTTCCAGCTGTGAGCGGTCGAGGAAGCCGTTCCGGTCGTACAGCAGCAGCGTTGAATCCGTGCCGGCCTGCAGGGCAGCCAGTGCCGCGCCGAAAGATTCGACGCTGTCCACGTTTACGCCGTGCCGGCCCAGGATTTCGCCCGCGGCGCGGCCGCCGTCCGGCCCTGCGTTGCGGATGGACAGGGGAACGGAGTCACCTTTGGGGGCCAGCTGGGTGAAGATCACCACCACCAGCGTGACGGCCAACACCGCCGCCGCCAGCGCAGGACCGCGGTGGCGCCGCACCCAGCCCGGCGGGCCGGCAGGCCCACGCGGCCGCTCCTCACGGGAGGTCCCGGTGCCCGCACCAAGGTCCGCGGTCATGGGGCAACCGCATCGTATGCCGGAGCGTCCCCGGGCTTGAGCGACTGCAGCGAAACATCGAGCGCCGTCATGGCATCAAAGTCCGCGCTGTCCGCGGAACCGTGTCCGTAGCGGATCCGGTCGAACGTCCTGGCGGCCCAGTCAAGCCGCCGGGCCTCGGGAACAAAAACAGCGGCGAGTTCGCGGGCCACTTCGCCTGCGGTCCTGCCGGGCCTGGCATCAAGTATGTTCCGGTCTTCGGCAGCACGGACCAGCGCGCGGAAACAGTGCACGACGGCGGCACCCCAGTCTCCCCGGCTGGCAGCGGCTGCAGCGCTTGCACGGTAGTCCGGGGCACTTACGGACGTGTCGTCGTCGAACACTTCCTGCTGGTTCTTCGGGCGGGCGTTCAGGCGGGGACGGGCCACGATGATGGCGGCGGCGATCAGCACCGCGATCACCACGCCGGTCAGTGGTGCCGCGACATTTCCTTCCACGCCGGACGGGCCGTCCAGGGAGGCCAGCCAGTCCAGGAAGCTGCGCCACAGTCCATCCAGCCAGCCAGGCTCAGCGTTTCGGTACTCGGGTTTGGCCAATTCCTCGACAGCCCAGCGGCGGGCTTCGTCAGCTTCGGGCAGGACCGGAGGTTCAGCGGACATCAGGCCAGGTGCGGTACTCAGGTCCTGCACCGTTGGCGGGACCACCCTGTCCGGGGCGCCCGTGCACCGGGATGCCGCGGCCGGGAACGCCGTCCGGGTCGGCGCCGGATTCCAGCAGGCGCAGGAGCGAGATGTCCAGGCCATCCTTCCGCATCCGCAGGTCAAGGTAGAGCAGTGCCATCACGGCGGTCTGGAACGCGTAACCGACGCCGCCCACAAGGGCGGTGACAATGGCAGTGATCACGGCGATTGCCACGGCGGCCGCTATTGCCTGGTCCGTGCCGCCATGGGGCGAGACCACGGACGTATAGAACGCGGGAAGCAGGCTGACAGGGATGGTTACCACCTGGGCGATGATGCCCACCATGATGGCCACAACCAAGGTGATTCCCAGGGCTCTCCACCAGTTTCCCCGGGTCAGCTGCCAGGACCTGCGGAGCCCGTCCACCGCGCCCAGTTCCTCGATAACAACAGCGGCGGGGGCCACGAGGATTTTGACATAGATCCAGATGGCCAGGGCGACGCCGCCGAATCCGAGGGGAATCAGGATGAGCGCGCCAAGTCCACCCACTGCAGCGACCACGAGGACTGCCAGGCCCACAAAGAGCGCCGCGCCCAGCAGCCAGCCAAGCACCATGAGGCAGGCAAGCCGGATCAATGCGCCGGCACGTGAGCGGGCCAGCGCCCACATCTGCCGGAAGCCGGTGGTGCGATTAAGGACGGAACGGGCCACAGGCACCACCATGGCGCCTTGGAGGACTGCCGAAAGAAAAACCGTCAGGACCGATACCAGCAAGACCGCGGCAAGGAAAACCAAACCCGCTGAGACCATGTCCTGTTCATTCAGGCTCTCGATCCAGGTTTCCAGGGAGGCCGCCGACACGACGGATCCGGCGGTGAGCACGGCCGTCAGCACAACCGCCAGCGACTGGGCAAGCAGTGCCGCTCCCAGCATGGCCCTGGCGTTGCGCCGGATGGTCTGGAAGGACCCGTCGATGATCTCGCCGAACATCAGCGGGCGCAACGGAATAATGCCGGGCTTGGGCGGGGCAATGTACTGCGGCTGCCGGTAGGGCGGCGGGCCGCCGCCCGGGTTGAAGGGCGGCTGTCCCCACTGCGGTGGATGCGGCGGTCCGGCGGGCGGACCCCACACAGGCCGGCCGTCCCAGTGGGGCGGGCCGGAACCGGGTTGCGGCTGCCATGGCTGCCCGCCGCCGCGTGGCGGCTGGTGCATGTTCGGATCCTGTGGTGACAACCTGTTCCTTCCCCCGGGCGGAACCGGACGCTTGCTGACGGGCGCCGTTGCCGCAGTTCAGGGGCGAAGGCGTCCGGCACGGCCGGCACGGTCCCAGCCTATAGTTCAGGGGACCGGCGTCATAGCGCTGCGCCATGCCGTGGCGGCGATCAACACGACAAAGGGTGGGCAATAAGGGAATATATAACTATGAAGGCACGCATTCTGGTAGTTGATGATGACGAAGCGCTGGCCGAAATGATCGGAATTGTTTTGCGCAATGACGGCTTCGAGCCGGTCTTTTGCGCTGACGGCGGCCAGGCGCTGGATGTGTTCCGTTCATCGAAGCCGGACCTCGTGCTGCTCGACCTGATGCTCCCCGGCATGGATGGCATCGAAGTCTGCCGGCAGATCCGTTCCGAATCAGACGTGCCCATCGTGATGCTCACCGCAAAGTCGGACACGTCCGACGTCGTCCGCGGACTCGAGTCCGGCGCCGACGACTACGTCCCGAAGCCTTTCAAACCGGCTGAGCTGGTGGCACGGGTCAGGGCGCGGCTGAGGCCGGGCGACCAGAAGGCACCGGAAACCCTCCGGATCGCCGACGTCACCATTGATGTGGCCGGACACACCGTCAGCCGCGGAAACGAACGTATTTCACTGACCCCGCTGGAGTTCGACCTGCTCGTCGCCCTGGCCCGGAAACCGTGGCAGGTCTTTACCCGGGAGCTGCTGCTGGAGCAGGTCTGGGGCTACCGCCACGCCGCGGATACACGGCTGGTCAACGTCCATGTGCAGCGCCTCCGGTCAAAAATCGAGCGGGACCCGGAGGCCCCGGAAGTTGTATTGACGGTTCGTGGTGTCGGCTACAAAGCAGGTTCCTGACCCCTCAGGAGCAGATCGCGGGCACGTACCGGACGTACCCGCAGCGGAGCACGCTGCACGTCCGGAAGAACACCCCGGTGCCCCGGAACACACGGATTCCCTGGCGGCCGGCCTCGAACAGCTGCCGTTCCGGGCCCGCATCTGGAGGCGCCGGGCGATCATTGTCAGCCTGCGCGTTGCCCGCCTGGTCCGCACGGGCATCAGCCGGTTCTTTCCTGCCCTGCGCTACATTGTGCGGTCGCTGCACCGCCGGTGGCGCCGGTCGCTGCAGTTCCGGACAGTACTGACAACGCTGTTGCTCGCGGTAACGTCGTTTGCCGTGGTGGGCGCGTACCTCTCGAACCAGATCGCCAACAACCTGTTCCAGGAGCGCCTGACCCAGGCGGAGTCCGAGACCCGCTACAACGTCAAGCAGGTCCAGGACACCTTTGACGGGGCCCAGGTCACGGACCAGTCCAGCGTCATCACCCTGGTCTACGACACCCTGAACGCGGTCGAGGGCAGGGGCTCGGTGATCCAACGGCGGTACGTTTTTGAGGCCATGCCGCAGCAGACGAAACCCCGCAACCGCTGGGTGGAATCCCGGGCCTCGGACCAGCTCACGGTCAGCGTGATCCCGCCGGACCTGCGCAAGGCGGTGCAGGAATCCGGCAAGGACCAGTACTGGGCCTCAACTGTCATTCCGGTAGGCACCGAGGACCGGCCAGGCATTGCCGTTGGCAACAAGGTGACGTTCAACGGAACCGTGTATGAGCTCTACCTGATCTACGACCTGAACACCGCGCAGCAGACCCTCGACGAAATCCAAAGCGTGCTCTGGGCCGGCGGTGCCGTCCTGGTCCTAATGATCGGGGCGATTGCCTGGTATGTCACGCGCAACGTGGTCAGCCCGGTCAGCCATGCCGCCGTCGTCTCCGAAAAACTGGCAGCAGGCCAGTTGCAGGAACGCATGGTGGTCAAGGGCGAGGACGAGGTGGCCCGCCTCGGCGCCTCCTTTAACCACATGGCGGCCAGCCTGCAGGAACAGATCACCCAACTGGCCACCCTGTCCCAGATGCAGCAGCGGTTCGTCTCGGACGTTTCCCACGAACTGCGGACTCCGCTGACCACCGTGCGGATGGCCGCGGAAGTGCTGTTCGATGCCCGCCACGATTTCGACCCCATCAACAAACGCTCCGCCGAACTGCTGTACAACCAGGTCGAGAGGTTCCAGTCCCTGCTGTCGGACCTTCTGGAGATTTCGCGCTTCGACGCCGGGGTGGCCATGCTTGACGCTGAGCCGGAGGACATCCTGCAGGTCATCGCCCATGTCATCGAAGGTGCGGCGCCGGTGGCCGCCGAATATGGTTCGGAGATCATCCTTCGGGCACCGGCCGACGGGATTGTGGTGGAGATGGACTCACGCCGGATCGACAGGATTCTGCGGAACCTTATCCTGAACGCCGTCGAACACGGGGAAGGAAAACCAGTGACAATCACGGTGGCCGCCAACCAGACCGCCGTCGGAGTGGCCGTCCGGGACCACGGCATTGGCATGACGCCGGCGGAAGCCGCGCGCGTGTTCGACAGGTTCTGGCGGGCCGACCCCGCCCGTGCACGGACCACCGGCGGCAGCGGGCTGGGGTTGTCCATTGCCATGGAGGACACCAAACTCCACAACGGCTGGCTGCAGGCATGGGGGAACAAGGGCAGCGGAGCCAACTTCCGGCTGACCGTCCCCCTCCGGCAGGGTGAAGAGATCGACAGGTCGCCGGTGCAGCTGGAGCCGGAGGACATCGTGCTGCCGGGTGGACGGGAGGACAGGAATATCCTGCTCCTCGGTTCAGGCCCTGCGGCCCGGCCCGGCGAGACTGAAGAGATCCGCGGAGAGGCGCCCCCGCCTTCAAAGACCGCGGTGCACGTCCCGCCCAAGGGGACGTCATGACCGGACCGCAGCCGCGCCGCGGCCACCGGGCGGCCGTCCTCGTGCTGATGCTGGTTCTTCTCGTGGCCGGCTGCGCGCGGATCCCGACGGCCGGACCGGTGGGGAAGAGCACCGATGAAAGCGCCGGAAACCTTAACGCGCCCGTCTTCCTGCCGGCAGCGCCGCAGCCTGGCGCTGCGCCCGAGACCATCATTGAGGACTTTTACCGTGCCGGCAGCGGCTACGAGGACGACTACGCAGTGGCGCGCGAATACCTCACCCAGGCATCATCGGTGGCCTGGAAGCCGGACCAGCGCGCCTTGGTGTACCGGGCGGCGCGGGTGGTGCGCACAGCCGTCGAAAACGTCTACAACTATGAGCTGGACGTTGCCTATACCGTCGACGCCGACGGGATCGCAACGCAGACACCCGAGGGCACCACCGAGAACATCCCGGCCACGGTCACCCAGGTGGACGGCGAATGGCGGATCTCGGCCATCCCGGACGGAACCGCCATCCCGGAGGAAACCTTCAAAGTGATCTACGGCGCGTATCCGATCTACTTCTATGACCCGAGTTTCACCTACGCCGTTCCCGACGTCCGCTGGTTCATCAAGAACAAAACCGTCAAGGCAATGACCAGCGCCTTGCTCGCCGGTCCTGCTCCCTACCTCCGCGGTGCTGTGGTCAGTGCGTTCCCATCCGGCATCAAACTCGCCAGGGAGTCCGTCCCCGTGGTGTCCGGCGCCGCGCAGGTGGACCTGACGGCCAAGGAGCTGTCGGAAGCTTCCACGGAGGACAGGCTGAGGATGCAGACCCAGCTTGCGCTGACCTTCCGCAGCCAGCCGGACGTGGTGAACGTTGAGCTGCGTGCCAACCAGGACCTGGTCCGCGTAGAGGACAACGGCTCGGTCCTGCCTCCTGTCCAGAATAAAGGCGTCCCGGCCCGCCAGATCGCCGTCAGCGGCAATGAGCTGGTGCGCTACGAGAACAACCGTGTATCGCCCCTTCCGGACATGCAGCCCGTGTCTGCACTGGGTCCCCGGTATCCGGCGGAATCACCGGTGTCCCAGACAGTGGCGTTCCTGAATGAAAGCAGGACCACGCTGTACAGCATGGTTCCGGGCCAGCCCGCGAGGGCGCTCACCACACGCAGCACGCTCACGCATCCCACCTTCAGCCTCCATGACTGGGTGTGGACCGCCGGGCCGGGGGCTTCCGGCGGCACGGAAATCGCTGCCTACCGGCCCGTTGGGGTGGCGGAAGGCGCCGCCGTGCCCAACGTCACGCTGGCGCCGTCCTGGCTTGCCGGCAGGACGGTGAAGGACCTGAGGGTCTCCCGTGAAGGCGTGCGCGTGCTGGTGATCTCCGAACAGAACGGAAAGACCCGGGTCCAGGTTGCCGGGATCATCCGTGCCGCCGACGGCACGCCCAAGGAGTTGACGCCGCCCATTACGCTCGCGACCGCGACTGAACCGGACCAGGGCGTCTGGGTGAGCGACACCGTGGTGGCGGTCATGAAGGGCTCGGCAGCGGCGAACGTGACACCCGAGCTGCTGTCGCTGACCTCTGGTCAGCCGCAGCAGTTGGCGCCCTGGCCCGGTCTGGTGGCACTCAGCGCGGGCAACGGCACCGAGGAGATCTATGGACAATCTTCCGACGGTATCTTCCAGCGGCTGGGCAACGGCTGGTCTCCGCAGCTCAAGGGCCCCGTTGACCCCTCGTATGCAGGCTGACCGAAGGTAGCCGGACCTTTCCACGCAGGAACTGTCCACCTTGGACTTTTCCACATAGGAGGTCCCGGCACTTCACCGGCAGACTCCGGGACGGGAGCATAAGGGGGTGTCCGCAACAGCACCGGCCCAGGGCCAGGACCGTCCCCGCGGTCCGTTCCCCGTCGATCCGGACCTCCGGCCGCCGTCATTGCAGCCCGCACGGCACAGGGGAGTACATCGCGGGCGGCTTCTTCGTGCGGTGGACCACGGTGCTGCTGCAGTGGCGGAGCTGCTGGCGCTGGCAGTGCCCGTTGACTGTGTCTGCTGTGGCGCGGAAGACCTGGTCCTTTGTGTGGCCTGTGAGCGACGCGTCAGGCAGTTGACGCGTCACCCGTTCAGGGCGGAAGCGCAGGCCCCGGCCCTGATGGATATCGACGGCGGTGTGATACTTCCCGTCGTCGCTGCAGGGGTTTACCGCGACGAACTCGCGCAGGCCGTCCTTTCATTCAAGGGCCACGGCCAGTACCAGCTCCGGCGGGTCCTGGCATGCGCCCTGGCCCGTGCCATCGCCGCAGCAGTGAATCACGATGACCGTATAGCGCTGGTGCCGGTGCCCAGCAGCACCGGTGCGTTCGTGCGGAGGGGCTTCAGCCCTGTACATCTGCTGCTGGGTTCTCCTGCCACCGGCAGCTTGTTGGGCGGCACGACGCTGTTGGACGTGCTGCGGAAGTCCCATCGCCGCATGGGACCGGGCGGCCTCCCCGGCGGCCAAAAGGGCCTGGGCCGCGGAGCCCGCGCCAGCCGTGTCCGGGGATCGATGCGGGTGCCGCAGCGGAAGCTCGACGCCGCGGCGGGCCGCAGGTGCATCATCGTCGACGACGTCCTGACTACCGGTGCAACGCTCGCCGAAGCGGCCCGCGCACTGCACGCTGGCGGGGCCGTTGTGGCCGGCGCAGTGGTCCTCGCCGCGACACGCGCGCCCGATTCAGCTGGCGGCGGAACCGCATCCGCGGAAGCTGGCGGAAACGGGCCTGACTTAGAAAAAAATAAACGAAGAAAGGATGAATAACCCGTGGCTATGAACTAACGTCGGTTGTGGGTACCAAGAACAGATGTACCTGTCGATAGCGGCTCGGAAAGGGGCTCGACTGTCAAGCAGATCGGCCCTCGGAAGTGCCGCCGTCGTGTCACCGAAGTCATTTGGAGGGCACCATGGAGTTTATGATCAGCGGACGAAATCTGACGGTCTCAGACCGCTTCCGCGAATACGCCGGTGAGAAGATCTCGAAGATCGAATCGCTGGGCGACAAGGTCCAGCGGGTGGATGCGAAGGTCTCGAAGGAAACCAACGCCCGCCAGGCCGGCGACCAGCTCACCGTTGAAGTGACTGTCCTGGGACGCGGGCCCGTTATCCGGGCCGAAGCCAGCGCCGCAGACAAATTCGCTGCCTTTGATCTCGCCTACAACAAGCTGCTCGAACGTCTTCGCCGTGCAAAAGACCGCAAGAAGGTCCATCACGGCCGCCACACGCCCAAGGCGGTCCGCGAAGCCACCGCATCATTGGAGCCTGCGAGTGCCCATGAGCCCATTTACGTCGAGGCAAGCCACCGGAACGAACCCGTAGCAGCGGCAGCCGAAAAATCGCCCTACGACGTTGACAACGATATCCCCGCCGGGGACTCGCCCGTACTGATCAGGCGAAAAGTCTTCCCCGCAGCGTCCCTTTCCCTTGACGATGCCGTGGACAATATGGAACTGGTTGGCCATGATTTCTACCTGTTTGTGGACAAAGCCACGAACACACCGTCTGTCGTTTACCGCCGCCGTGGCTGGACCTACGGTGTCATCACCCTGGACCACGAGTGCGAACCAGGGGAAACGGTTGTTGAAGAAAAGATCCTTGCCTACCGTTCCGACGACGAGGCTGCCAGGATCTAGGGTGGTGCACACCATCCATCGAAAGGACTGATGTGGCGGCGACGCTGAGCCTTGGACAGGCGCGGCGGATCGCCCTGGCAGCCCAAGGTCTGGACAAAGGACGGCCCTCCGGCCCCGTGACTTCACGGACGGTGGGCCGTACCTTTGCCCGCCTGCAGCTGGTCCAGATCGATTCCGTCAACGTGGTCTCGCGGAGCCACTACCTGCCGTTTTTCTCGCGCCTGGGCAACTACGACCGGAGTATCCTGCAGCGCATGTCCAGCACCCGCCCACGGCGCATGATGGAGTATTGGGCGCATGAGGCCAGCTACATCCGGCCGGAGCACTTCCAGGATCTGGTGCAGTGGCAAAAGCGTAAATGGGTCGGGGCCGCCGCCATGGATCCCGGGCTGCGCGAAGCCGTGGCCGGAAAAATCCTGGCGGTCCTGGCCCGCGGACGGGCCATGACGGCTGCCGAACTGACGGTTGAAATCGGGCATGTGGAAGACCGCCGGAGTGACAACTGGGGGTGGAACTGGAACGCCGTCAAAAGGGTTCTTGAACATCTGTTTGAAGCGGGCGTCGTTTCCGCAGCGTCCCGCACGGAACAATTCGAGCGCAGGTACACCCTGACTGCGCGGGTGCTGCCGGACCGGCGGGCCCTGGATGAGGAACGGCGGGACCCCGTAGAGTCCATGCGCCGCCTGATCGACGCGGCCGCACAGGCCCACGGCATCGGAACCGTGAAGTGCTTCGCTGACTATTTCCGCACGCCGGTCAAGCCCGCTGCCGCCGCCGTGGAGCATTTGGTAGGCACCGGGCGGCTGACGCCCGTTACTGTTGCGGGCTGGGACAGGGAAGTGTACCTGCACGCTGATGCCCGGACGCCGCGGCGGGCGGTGGGCCGGGCCCTGCTCAGTCCCTTTGACTCGCTGGTCTTTGAACGCCGCCGGCTGGAAGAACTCTTCGGCTTCCACTACCGCATCGAGATTTACACCCCTGAACACCGGCGTCGGTTCGGCTATTACGTCCTGCCGTTCCTGCTGGGGGAAACCCTGGTGGCACGGGTGGATCTTAAGGCCGACCGTGCTGCCGGACAGTTGCTGGTCCGCTCCGCCTACCGCGAGCCAGGCGCCCCGCCGGGAACCGCCGTCGAACTGGCAGCCGAGCTGGAACTGATGGCTGAGTGGCTGGGGTTGGGGGACGTTGTGGTCAGCCCGGTAGGGGACCTGGCGGGTGACCTTGCTGCGGCGGTCGGAGCTGGCGGAAGCGCTATCCGCTCTCAGGGAACACAGGCATCGTGGCCTGTGTCTCTCCCGTAGACTAAAAACGCCAGAATTCGGCGGCAGAGACTGGGAGCATCTTCACGTGGCATCACTTATCGAAAAACTTCTCCGTACGGGTGACAAAAAAACCCTCCGGCAACTGCGCAACTATGCCGACTCCATCAATGCCCTCGAAGACTCGTTCAAGACGTTCACTGACGCCGAACTCCGCGAAGAAACCGACCGCCTCCGGTCACGCCACCAGGACGGCGAAAAGCTGGATGACCTCCTGCCGGAGGCCTTTGCAGCCGTGCGGGAGGCCTCATCCCGAACCCTGGGCATGCGCCACTTCGATGTCCAGATGATGGGTGGCGCTGCCCTTCACCTGGGCAATATCGCCGAGATGAAGACCGGTGAAGGCAAGACCCTGGTGGCCACTGCTCCGGCCTACCTCAACGCCCTCACCGGGAACGGCGTCCACGTCATCACCGTGAACGACTACCTCGCCGAATACCAGTCAGACCTGATGGGCCGTGTTTACCGATTCCTGGGCCTGACCAGCGGATGCATCCTGTCCAACCAGGACCCGTCCGTCCGCCGGGAGCAGTACGCAGCGGACATCACCTACGGCACCAACAACGAATTCGGCTTCGATTACCTCCGCGACAACATGGCGTGGGACCGCTCAGAGCTGGTCCAGCGCGGCCACCACTTCGCGATCGTGGATGAGGTTGACTCCATCCTGATCGACGAGGCCCGGACGCCGCTGATCATCTCCGGGCCCGCCCAGGGCGACACCAACCGCTGGTACAGCGAATTCGCCAAAGTAGTCCTTCGTCTCCAGCCCGAACACGACTACGAGGTTGACGAGAAGAAGCGCACCGTTGGCGTCCTCGAAAGTGGAATCGAAAAGGTTGAAGACTACCTCGGGATCCAGAACCTGTACGAGTCCGCCAACACCCCGCTCATCGGATTCCTGAACAACGCCATCAAGGCCAAAGAATTGTTCAAGCGCGACAAGGACTACGTCATCCTGGACGGCGAAGTCCTGATTGTTGACGAACATACCGGACGAATCCTTGCCGGCCGGCGCTACAACGAGGGCATGCACCAGGCAATCGAGGCCAAGGAAGGCGTCGAGATCAAGGCCGAAAACCAGACGCTGGCCACGGTGACGCTCCAGAACTACTTCCGCATGTACGGCAAGCTCTCCGGCATGACCGGCACCGCGGAGACCGAAGCCGCCGAGTTCATGGGGACCTACAAGCTCGGTGTTGTTGCGATTCCCACCAACCGCGACATGCAGCGGATCGACCAGTCCGACCTCGTGTTCAAGAACGAAAAAGTCAAATTCGACGCCGTGGTGAAGGATATTGCCGAACGCCACGAAAAGGGCCAGCCAGTCCTGGTTGGCACCACGAGCGTTGAAAAGAGCGAATACCTCTCCGGGCTGCTCGCCAAGGAGGGCATCAGGCACGAAGTCCTCAACGCCAAGAACCATGCCCGCGAGGCCGCCATTGTCGCGCAGGCCGGCCGCAAGGGCGCCGTCACCGTCGCCACGAACATGGCCGGCCGTGGCACCGACATCATGCTGGGCGGCAACGCCGAATTCACCGCTGTCGCCGAGCTCGCCAAGCGAGGGCTGGACCCGGAGGAGAACTCCGAGGAGTACGAGGCCGCGTGGCCCGCTGCCTTTGAGGCAGCCAAGCAGTCCGTCAAGGACGAACACGAGCAAGTGCTGAGCCTCGGCGGCCTCTACGTCCTTGGCACCGAACGTCACGAATCCCGCCGCATCGACAACCAGCTCAGGGGCCGTTCCGGCCGCCAGGGCGATCCTGGCGAGTCGCGGTTCTATCTTTCCCTGACCGATGACCTGATGCGGCTGTTCAACTCAGGGGCCGCAGAGCGCCTGATGAACAGTTCAGTGCCCGACGACGTCGCGCTGGAATCCAAGCTGGTGTCCCGTGCCATCGCTTCCGCGCAGGGGCAGGTGGAAGGCCGCAACGCCGAACAGCGCAAGAACGTCCTGAAATACGACGACGTCCTGAACCGCCAGCGCGAAGCCATCTACGGCGACCGCCGCCGGATCCTGGAAGGCGACGACCTGCACGAAAAGGTGCAGTTCTTTGTCGAAGACACCATCACGGCCCTCATCGACGCCGCCACGGCTGAGGGCAACGGCGATGACTGGGACTACAACCAGCTGTGGACCAACCTGAAAACCCTGTACCCGGTGAGCGTCACTGCGGAGGACATCATCGACGAGGCGGGCGGAAAATCCCGGCTCACGGTCGAGTTCCTCAAGGAAGAGCTCCTCTCCGACGCCAGGCTGGTGTACCAGGCACGTGAAGAGGCCATCGGCTCCGAAAGCATGCGGGAGCTGGAACGCCGCGTGGTGCTGTCCGTCATCGGGCGCAAGTGGCAGGAACATCTTTATGAGATGGACTACCTGAAGGAAGGCATCGGCCTGCGCGCAATGGCCCAGCGTGACCCGCTCGTGGAGTACCAGCGGGAAGGGTTCACGATGTTCCAGAGCATGATGGAGGCCATCCGCGAGGAAAGTGTGGGCTTCCTCTTCAACCTCGAAGTGGAGGTCACCCCGGCGCAGGACGTCGTGGTTGCCGACGCCGCGGGCGGACACACCGAGCACGTAGAACCGCAGATCCGTGCTGCTGGACTGGAGGCGCCGGAGAAGCCCGCGCAGCTGCAGTACACGGCTCCTGGTGAAGACGGCGCAAGCCAGACACGCGTTGAAAGCCGTTCTTCAGGCCGTTCGGGCAACCCGGCGAAGGCGGCCGCACAGGACGGTGCCAGGAAGCCTGGCAAGAAGAAGCGCCGCTGACCATCAGCTCACCCCACGGCAGTGACCAATGGGAAAGGGCCCGGAACCTCGGTTCCGGGCCCTTTCCCGTGAGGCCGGCTGGACGGGGGGATCAGCCGATCACGAGTTCCGTGACACGCCACACCTCCTTGCTTCGTTCCAGCCGGACAGCCACGGCACGTGCCCGGACGTCGTCAACGACAACGGCACTGGCTTCGTAGATCCCGGGAGCGGCTTCGCACAGGCGGACTGACCTCACCACGGAGTTCTTGTGCAGCCTCGCCAGCGACGGCGACGATGAGCGGGCAAGCTCACGCCGGATCAACGACGCCCGATGCTGCAGCGCCGCCAGACAGCGCGGATCCAGGCGGCGCGAAAGCTGCTGGACTGGCCGGATACCTGCCAGGACCTCCATGGAAGCCTGGACCGTGCTACGTATGATAGCGAGGACCTCGGCCTTTTCGTCGACGGCCCTGAGGGGGTGGGCAGCAAGTCCCGCCCGGTCCTGAGCCTGCCGCACGGCCACTGACCGGTTCGAGCCCGGGGCTGCGGGGCGGATAGGTGTTACTGCACTCATGGTTTCCCCTTAGTTGTTGATGCTGCCCGTTTTTCCGACAGCTAGGCCGCAGCCGGTGGTTTCAGAAGTTGACCCGGAAGCAGGACATCCGGGTTGTGGCCAATTGCGGCCTTGTTGGCCTGGTACCAGCGCGGCCAGTGCAACGCCACTTCGACATCCGAGGCTCCCGGTCCCAGGTCCCTGGCCGCGATGTCCCAGAGGGTGTCGCCGGCGAGGACGGTGACCTCTGCCGGGGCCGCCGTTTGCGCTTGCCCGGCGCGTACAGGCCAGGCAACCGTGAGGCCCGGATCGGTTACCGGGGTACTCGGCCGCCAGTTCGGCTCCAACCCCGACATTGGACCCTGATCCTCCAAAGCAGAATCGGCAGCGTCACTGCTTAAGGCACCATCAATTCCAAATGTGGCGGAAGTGCCGCCCGTGGGCACCCACGCGGCTGGGACCGGGACGGCTGTGGTGGGACCCCAGCCCGGTCCGGAGGCTGGTTCAGCGGCCTGGGCAAGTGGGCCGGAAACGAGCTGGACGGACAGCACAGCCAGCGCCAGGCGGCGCATGAATGAGGGACAGAACTTTCCGGCAGCGGCGGCCGCGCGTTGCTTCCCTGTCCGTTCCAGGACTGCTGAGAGAAAAGCGCAGGACATGGAGACAGCCCACCAGGCGGTGAGTGCCAGACCTGCCGTACTTATGGCAGCTCCCAGAAGGTGGTCGAAATCAGGAGCTTGCTTCCCGGGGGCTGTCAGTATCCATGGTTTCGTGAATCCAAGCCCCGCAGCCCCAAGGGAGCCGCCCAGAACCAGGATGGCTGCGGTCATGGCGGCGTCGGAGCCGGCCATCCCCTTCCCAGGTGCCGCCATTGCCTTCTCCGTTCCGTTTGATGCTGTTTGATAGACTTTGATGCAATTAATGACAGTTTGCACTGCATTTATAATTTTTGTCCAGACGTTGGAGAGAATTGGTTGTGAATTGACCGGGCGTCACGGGCGCCCTACGCTGGCCGAATGCGTTGGGATGAACTCTTCAATGACATGGAAGCGCAGTTTGCTGAAGGCGGCAGGCTGGCCATGGAAGCCGAAATTTCGGAACGCGCAAGGGCGGACACTGCTGGACTCCTGCTGGCAGACCGCCTGCGTGGATCCTTGGGCACGCTGGTGAAGGTGCATCTTGTATCCGGCGCGGTCTTCGAAGGGACCCTGACTTATACGGGCGCCGATGCGTTGGTCCTGAATGACAAGCGCCACCAGGTGCTGGTTCCCCACGGCGCCGTACTGAGGTACGCCGGATTGGGGCGTTTCTCGGTCGACGAGCCCTCAGTTGTGCGGAGCAGCATGGGGCTGTCGAATGCCCTTCGAGCCCTGGCCCGGGACCGGTCCGAACTGACGGTCATCCTCAGGGGCGCGGACGTGCGGGACTCCGGGGTGACCGGAGTCATCGATAGGGTGGGCCGGGACTACTTCGACCTGGCTGCGGTGCGGCCCGGTGAAGCGCGACGTGCCCTGCACGTGGGCCAGGTGTCCACGATTCCGTTTTCCGCGCTCGCCGCGATCAGGTCACCAATCACAGGCGACCTGTAGCCGCCGGAGCTTGGCGGCCGGCAGGGCCTTCAGATTGATTTGGACTTGGATTCCTGGATCATCCGGCTCGCCTCGGCATAGCGCTCCTCGATGTACTGCTCCAGCATTTTCTCCTCGACGCGCCACTGGCCGCGCCCGCCAACCTGGATGGCTTTAAGCTCGCCGCTGCGGACCAGAGCATAGGCCGCCGGCGAGTTGATCTGAAGCTGCTCTGCGACGTCTGCAAGGGTCAGGAATCTGGGCATAACCCTATTTTGCCACTCCAGAGCCCATATGATGCGGTTATCCACAATTTGATGCCGTTTATCATTTTGACTTCCGGTTCCGGCGTCCATGCCGTAACAATGAGGTTGTCCGGGTGCGGCCAACCGTCCCGGTGCGGAGCGAGGGGGAGACTGCGCGTGAGTTTTGGTGGAGAATCTGCAGCGGCGAGGCTGAAGCGGCCGTCCTGGAAGGATCCGCGGCTGCTCGTGGGAATACTCCTTGTCCTTGCGTCCGTGGCGGGGGTTATTTCCCTGGTAGGCAGCGCCGACAGGACCACCGAGGTCTATGCGGCCCGCGATGCCATTGCGGTGGGCGAAACGCTGACGGAGGACAACGTGGTCCGCGCCAAAGTGCGGCTGGGTGACACCGAGCAGCACTACATCACGGTCGAGGCCGGCCTGCCTGAAGGTGTCGTGGCCGTCCAAAGAATCGGCAAGGACCAATTGGTCCCGCGGGAAAGCCTGGGCAGCGTGGATGCCCTGGACCGCAAGCCCGTCGCAGTGGCCGTCGAGGAGGCACTCCCAAGCCAGGTTGTTGACGGCACGCGGGTGGACGTCTGGGTTGCCATGCCAGATGCGAAGAACGGATTCAGCGAACCGAAACTACTCCTTCCAGGCGCCGAAATAGCGCAGATCACGTCCGGATCCACAACGTTGGGCTCGTCGCGAAGCACCGTGCTGATGATCCTGGTGTCGGACAGCCAAATGCCGGCACTCCTGGGCGCACAGGCTAACCAGGCCAAGATCTCCGTGGTCTGGAGTCCCGGCGGGGCCGCTTCGTGAGCATCCCGGTGGTAACCGTCGGTGAGGCCCAGGAAGATGTAGTGGGCGGCCTTGAACGGTTGCACGGCCCTGTCACCGTGGTCCGCAGGTGCGCCGAACTCGCAGAGTTGCTGGCAGCCTGCCAGAGCGGACTGGCCCGTGCAGCGGTGATTGCAGACGGATGTGAGGGATTGACCGCTTCCCTTGTTGACAGGCTCGGCGCGGTCGGTGTGGCCATCATTGCCCTCACAGACAACCCGGTCGAAGCATCCCGGCTCCGTGGGATCGGTGTTGCGTCGGCGTTGTCGGGCGTTGAGTCCGCAGCCCTGGCCGCAAGGATATCTGAGGCCGTTGGCCAGCTTGCGGGTTCCGGTCAGCCCGGCAGTCCGGCAGCTGGCCTGGCCGATCCCTCCGCCGCCTTAAGGCCCGTGGCCGCCGCACCCGAGGACGTCCCGGTGGCTTCCGGTACGGGCACCGTCATTGCGGTCTGGGGCCCGGCGGGGTCCCCGGGGCGGACGTTCGTGGCAGCGAATATGGCGGGGGAGCTGGCGGCGGAGGGGAAGTCCGTCCTCCTGATTGATGCCGACAGCTATGGGGCCAGCATTGCAGCCGTCCTTGGCCTGCTGGATGAAGCGGCCGGGCTGGCCCAGGCCTGCAGGCTTGCGGACCAAGGTGTGCTGGACGCCGACGCAATGCTCAGGGTAACCGCTACAGTGGCAACCAAACTGGGCACCTTCCGGGTCCTGACCGGCATCACCCGGGCGGACAGATGGACCGAACTCCGGGCGGCAGCGCTGTCACTGGTAGTGGAGCGCGGGCGCGAAATTGCCGATGTGGTGGTCATTGATACCGGATTCTGCCTTGAGGCGGACGAAGAGCTCAGCTTCGACACCATGGCCCCGCGGCGCAATGCGGCCACGCTGCGCAGCCTGGAGTTGGCAGACACTGTCTTTGCCATTGGCTCGGCAGATCCTATCGGCGTTCCGCGGCTGGTCCGTGGCCTGACTGAACTTGAGCTTGCCGTCCCGCATGTCACTCCGATTGTCGTGCTTAACAAGGTGCGCGCCGGCGCGGTGGGCAGGTCACCAGAACGACAATTGCGCGACGCATGGGAACGGTACGGACCCGCCGCAGGAATTAATGCGTTTCTGCCGGCGGACGGGCCCGCCGCCGATTCGGCCCTGCTCGGCGGCTCCCTGCTGCTTGAATCTTCCCCCGACTCGAAGCTAAGGACCGCAATCGCACAATTGGTCTGTGCATCCGTCCAGCAAAAACCTGCATCCTCTGTATTTTCTTCCACACCGAGGCGTCGGCTAAAGGGTTAGGCTCACCATAGGAGCTGCAAAGGTGCAGCATTAATCTTGTGATGGAGGCGTTTGCAGATGTCGTCTGGATCCAGTGTTGAGGATCAACCCCTTGCTATCGGAGACCGTGAAGGTTACTTGGGGGACTACTACCAGCACCTAGCCGAAGAGGACGCACGCAGCTATTCGCAGGATGTGCTCGCCTCCCGGGCCGAGACACACCGTGAGGTGGCCGCCGTCCGGCTCCCGGGCCAAGCCAGGATCTCCATCGTTACGGAGGCGGACAGCAGCGTTGTCTATGTCGTTACGGATGACATGCCGTTCCTCGTTGATTCAGTCAACGCAGAGCTCGTCCGCCAGAATTCGGCCATCCACCTGGTAATCCATCCTCTTTTTGTGGTCACCCGCCACCGCGAATCGGGACAGTTGGTCAAAGTCGACCGGGTCCCCTCCCAGTTTGGAATTTCCAGCGGTGACACCGCTGCCATGCCCAGCCTGTCGCACCTCATCGCCACGGGCGACAACGCCTCCCACATGGAGTCCTGGATCGCAGTGGAGATCGACCGCACCACCGAGGAGGCCCGGGCTGCGCTTCTTGCCGGCCTGGAACGCGTCCTTGGTGATGTCCGGGCCGCAGTCGAGGACTGGCCGAAGATGCGCAACAAGGCCCTGCAGATCGCGGAAAGCCTGGACAAAGTGGCCAATCCTGCCCAGATCGCAGAGCTGCGCCAAGCCCAGGACCTGCTCCGCTGGCTCGACGAGGGGAACTTCACCTTCCTGGGCTACCGCGAATATGACCTTATTAACGTGGATGGCGAAGACGTCCTTGAATTGCGGGAAGACAGCGGGCTCGGACTACTCAGGGCCGCAGCGGATTCCCACCACGTCCAGCACCTGACCGACGCCGGCCGGAAGAAGGCGCGCGAAAAACGCGCACTCGTGATCACCAAGGCCAACTCGAGGTCCACTGTCCACCGGCCTGCCTACCTTGACTACATCGGCGTGAAAAGCTTCGACGCAGCGGGCAACGTCAACGGCGAGCGGCGCTTTATCGGTCTGTTTGCCACCAGCGCCTACGCCGGGTCTGTCCGGAACATCCCAATCGTCAGGGAAAAGGTGGACGCCGTGCTCAGGAATGCCGGGTTCCCGCCCGACTCGCATTCCGGCAAGGACCTGCTGGGAATCCTTGAAACCTATCCGCGCGACGAACTGTTCCAGATCGAGATCCCCGACCTCGCCGCCACCGCGATGGGAATCCAGCGGCTGCAGGAGCGACGCCGCACCCGGCTGTTCCTGCGGCCGGATATCTACGGCCGGTTCATGTCCGCCGTCGTGTATCTTCCGCGCGACAGGTACACCACCAACGTCAGGCTCCGCATCGAGGATGAGCTGCGGGAAACGTTCCAGGCCGTCTCCATCGATTACGAAGCGCGGATGACCGAGTCCGCCCTGGCCCGGCTGTTCTTCCGCATCCGCCTCCCCAAAGGCGCCGACGTCAGCCATGTCGACGCTGACGAGCTGGAGAAGCGGCTGGTCCGCGCCGCGCGATCGTGGAGCGAAGGCATCTCAGAGGTGCTGCGGGGCAGGGATGACGATGAACATGCCAAGGAACTGGCCGCCATCTGGTCCGAGGCGTTCCCGGCGAGCTACCGCGTGGACTACGAAGTTGAAGAGGCCCTGGAAGACATCTCCCGTTTCGAAAAGTACGGTGCGGAAGCGGAACGCACCGCCGGGGCCCGGCAGGAGCGTCCGGGAGTCCATGTTTACCTGCCGGAAGGTGCCGGGGCCACCCTGGAGGAAGATGCCCGCGTCAAGCTCTACATGCTGGAACCGAAAAGCCTCAGCCAGATCCTGCCCTACTTCCACAACATGGGCATTGAAGTCCTCGACGAGCGGCCCTTCGAGATCGAAACGGCAGACCGGCGAGACTTCTTCCTGTACGACTTGGGACTCAAATACCCGGCGGGTGTGGATCCGATAGCGACCGGCCAACTGCTCGCCGACTCCTTCGGGGCCGCGGTTTCGGGTGCCATTGAGTCCGACAGTTTCGACCGGCTGGTGCTCCGCGAGGGCATGCACTGGCGCCAGATCACCGTTCTCCGGGCCTACGCGCGGTACATGCGCCAGATGGGTAACACCAATTCGTTCGGGTTCATCGCCGACACCCTGCTTGCCAATCCTGAAGTCACCAAGGGACTGAGCGCGCTCTTCGCCGCACGGTTCGATCCCTCCCTTGATGAGGGCCAGCGCAGCGCCAGCCAGGATTCCGTCCGGGCAGCGTTGAGCGAAGCGATCGAACAGGTCGCAACCCTTGACGCCGACCGCGTCTTGCGCACCTTCGTGAACCTGATCGAATCCACCCTGCGCACCAACTTCTACCAGTACAAGCCGCACCTGAGCTTCAAACTGGACCCCACCAACATCGACGGGCTGCCGTTCCCGCGGCCGAGGTTCGAGATCTGGGTGTATTCCCCGCGGGTGGAAGGCGTGCACCTGCGGTTTGGCAAGGTGGCACGCGGCGGACTTCGCTGGTCTGACCGCCGCGAAGACTTCCGCACCGAGATACTGGGGCTGGTGAAGGCCCAGACCGTCAAGAATGCGGTGATCGTCCCCACCGGTGCCAAGGGCGGCTTCTTCGCCAAGCAGCTCCCCGATCCGGCCGCAGACCGCGCGGCGTGGATGGCCGAGGGAATTGAAAGCTACAAGACGTTCATCCGGGGGTTGCTGGACCTGACGGATAACCTGGTCACCAGCCCCGAGGGCGAAAACCTCGTGCCGCCGTCGGACGTGGTACGGCACGACGACGACGATTCCTACCTGGTGGTGGCCGCGGACAAGGGAACCGCTACCTTCTCCGACATCGCCAATGGCCTGGCCGCCGAGTACGGCTTCTGGCTGGGAGATGCCTTCGCCTCAGGCGGTTCGGTGGGCTACGACCACAAAGCCATGGGCATCACCGCCCGCGGGGCCTGGGAATCGGTCAAACGCCACTTCAGCGAACTGGACCTGGACACCCAGACCCAGCCGTTCACCGTGGTGGGCGTGGGGGACATGTCAGGGGACGTGTTCGGCAACGGAATGTTGCTGTCCCGCCACATCCGACTGCTCGCAGCCTTCGACCATCGCCATATCTTCCTGGACCCCAATCCCGACGAGGAATCGTCCTACGCCGAGCGCCAGCGGCTGTTCGAACTGCCCCGTTCCTCGTGGGATGACTACGACAAGTCGCTCATCAGCGAGGGTGGCGGCGTTTTCGCCCGCCAGGCCAAAACGGTCCCTGTTTCGGAGCAGGTCCGTGCAGCGCTGGGGCTTCCGGAGTCGACAACTCAGCTGAGCCCGCCTGAGCTTCTCCGGGCAATTCTGCTGGCGCCAGCCGACCTCCTCTACAACGGCGGGATCGGAACTTACGTCAAGGCAAGCACCGAGTCGAATGCCTCCGTCGGTGACAAGGCCAATGATGCCATCCGTGTGGACGGCCGTGATTTGCGTGTGAAGGTAGTCGGTGAAGGCGGCAACCTGGGGATGACCCAGCGCGGGCGCATTGAGGCAGCATTGCAGGGAGTCATTCTTAACACGGACGCCATCGACAACTCGGCGGGCGTGGACTGCTCGGACCACGAGGTCAACATCAAGATCTTCGTGGACCGGATGGTGGCTGCAGGCAAGCTCTCCGCAGAAGAACGCGCCGGTTTCCTCGCTTCAATGACCGACGAGGTTGGCCGGCTGGTGCTCCAGGACAATGTTGACCAGAACATCCTGCTCCTCAATGACCGGATGCGTGTTGACGAGTGGAGCCCCAGCTATGAGCGGCTGATGGACTGGCTGGAGAAATCAGCTGACCTCAAGCGCGAACTTGAAGCTTTGCCCACCACGGAGACCCTGCGGGAAAGGCTGGGTCAGGGACAGGGCCTGACGTCCCCGGAACTCTCGGTGCTGGCAGCGTACGCCAAGATCGAGCTGGCCACAGCCCTGAGGGAAAGCGACCTCGCCGACGATCCATGGTTCCGCAGGACCTTGCGCGCCTACTTCCCGCAGCAGTTGCGCGAACGGTTTGATGCTGAGCTCGATACGCATCCGCTGCGGCGGGAAATCATCGCTACCGTTGTGGCGAACGACATGATCAACATGGGTGGCATCACCTTCGCCTTCCGGACTATTGAAGAAACGTCCGCCACCGAAGCGGCGGTCGCCAAGGCGTTCGTCGCGCTCCGTGAGATTTACGAACTCGACGTCATGGTGGACGAACTCAACAGCCTTCCGGCGTCGTTCCCCACAGAGCACTGGAGCACTGTCCACCTGGACGTCCGGCGGCTGCTTGACCGTGCCGTACGCTGGCTGGTCGGGCAAGGCGGAGCCGGCCGGCCCATCGCCGACGTCGTCGCCGAATTCAAACCGGTCATGGATCCAATGCGTGCCCACCTTCTTGACTACCTCAGGGGCGACGACCGTGAGCGCGTCTCCGCCTGGCTCGAGGAGGCTCGGGAGTGGAAGCTGCCGGAAGGCCTTGCACTGCGGTGGGCTGAACTCTTTGAAAGCTTTGTACTGTTGGACGTTGCCAAGATCGCCAAGGTTCGCAAGGATCCGGTGGGCGAGATTGCGTCGGTTTACTACACCGTATTTAACCGGTTCCACGCTGATTCCCTGCTCGAACGGATCAGCAGCCTGCCGAGGCAGGACAGGTGGCAGGCCCTGGCACGGGCGGCCTTGCGGGACGATCTGTACTCGACGGTCTCGGATATGACGACGGCGGTCCTCGAATCCACCGATTCCGGCGTGCCGCCGGAGGAACGGCTGAAGCAATGGGAAGGCCAGAACGCCGAACAGCTGGGCCGGGCCAAGAGCATGTTTGACGAGGTCAATTCCCTCGAAGCGGACGATATGGCGTCACTGTCGGTAGCATTGAGGCTCTTGAGGTCAATCGTCCGACGCTAGGGAAACTGGCGTCGTAACTGGAGGTGCAGTGGCAATCTTTACGGACCCCATCAGGGAACACGCTGATTTTGGGCCGGGCGATGCCGAATGGCTGCACCTCCTGGTGGGGGACTGGCAGATGGTTGCCGACCTCGCGTTTGCCGACCTGGCCCTGTGGTTTCCCCACCCGGAGTACGGTTATGTGGCCTTGGCGCACGTCCGGCCCTCAACCACGCACACCGTTTTCCACGGTGACTTTGTGGGCGAGGGCATCCGGTCAGACCTGCAGCCGCTCGTGGACAAAGCCTGGTCCAGCAGGGCCATCGAACGGTCCAGTGAAACGAACTGGAGCAGCGACATGGCCCTTCGGGTCGAGGCCGTGCCCATGGTCCGCAACGGCCGGACCCTGGCCGTTGTGACAACGCATATGGATCTGTCCAGCTCCCGCATGCCGTCCAGGCTGGAGCTCACATACCGGCAATGCGCCTATGACCTGCTCCGGATGGGCACGCTGGGGCTCTGGCCTGACTTTGCCTCACCCACCGGCTCGCGCCGCGGCGCGCCCCGGGTGGGGGACGGACTCATCAGGCTCGACGCCGAGGGCATCGTGCAGTACGCGAGCCCCAACGGGGTATCCGCGTTCCGCAGGCTTGGTGACGGTGAGTCACTCGAGGGACGTTCGCTGGCCGAAGTGACAGCGAGCCTGCTGAAGGACAGGCGGATGGTCGATGAGACGTTGCCGCTGGTGGTCACCGGGCGGATGCCGTGGCGCAGCGAGATTGAGTCCCGCGGGGTGAGCCTTTCGCTGCGGGCAATTCCGCTTCGTGATGAGCAGCACCGGTTCGGGGCGCTCGTTCTGTGCCGCGATGTTTCCGAGCTGCGGCGGCGCGAGATGGAGCTCGTGACCAAAGACGCGACCATCCGCGAGATCCACCACAGGGTAAAAAACAACCTGCAGACCGTGGCGGCACTCCTGCGCATGCAGTCGCGGCGCATGGTCAGCGATGAGGCCAAGCAGGGCCTGGAGCAGGCGATGCGCCGTGTGGCAACCATCGCCCTGGTCCACGAAACGCTCTCACAGGGGCTGGCGCAAAGCGTGGACTTCGACGAACTCATCGGACGGCAGTTCAGGCTGTCGGCTGAGGTGGCGTCACCGTCGCAGCAGGTCAAGACCGAACGGGCGGGACTGTTCGGCGAACTGCCCAGCGACTTCGCTACCCCGCTGGCACTGGTGATTAATGAACTGGTGACAAACGCCGTCGAACACGGCCTCGAGGGACGTGCCGGCACGGTATGGCTCTTGGCTGACCGCTCCGAGGGGGACGACGGTGAAGAGCTCCTTACTGTCACTGTTGCCGACGACGGCGTGGGCCTGCCGGACACGCCCCATGTCGAAGGACTGGGCCTTCAGATCGTCCGTACCCTGGTCACCAGTGAACTTGGCGGCACCATCGCGTGGCAGCCCCGGGAGGGTGGAGGGACGGCGGTCCAGATCCGACTGAGCCTCCTGCCCAGGTAAGCGCCGGCACTGCGGGGCGAACCGAATCGCAATTCCCGGTCAAAACGAAATGGCCGCAACCCGTTGGGTTGCGGCCATTGCCGTCTAATGATGCCTGGGCTGAGGTTACGAGGCCCGGCGGGCGCGTGCTGCCCGGCGCTTCAACGCACGGCGCTCGTCCTCGCTCATGCCGCCCCAGACCCCGGCATCCTGGCCGGACTCCAACGCCCACTGGAGGCACGTATCAACAACGGGGCACCGGCGGCAAACGCTTTTGGCTTCCTCGATCTGGAGGAGGGCAGGGCCCGTGTTTCCGACCGGGAAAAACAGTTCCGGGTCCTTGTCAAGGCACGCTGCGCGGTTACGCCAATCCATGCTGATCAGTTGCTCCATTTCTGGGAAGAGCTCTTTGTGAAATTATTCACTAGGAGCTACAAAGGAAAGGGGCCCTGCGGGGCCCCCTTGGTCATCTGAATTAAGCCTGTCATGTTAACGCTGTGTAAACAAGGGGTAATAAGGCTTGAAATCCCCGGAAAGCTGAGCGATACATCACATCGGTGCTGGTGGCCCTCACCACTGTCCGACTATGTCCGGTAGGGTGCCAATGTGTCAAGACCCCCGGTACCACCCTCGAACGCTTCCCCCGACCCGGCTCCTGAGGGATCCGGGCCGCATCAAGGCCAGGAACCTCACCGCCGTAGCGAACCCGGGCTGAACGGTGGCCGCCCGCGCGCCATTACAGTCATTTCCTCAATCGTCGCAGCGGAGGCCACCGCGCTGCTTGCCGCGGCCGCCTGGTACGGATATGAACTCGCGACAGGTGCGCCGGTCCTGTCGTTCTGGGGAGCCGTTTTCACCCTGGCCCTGCTCCTCGCCTTCGCGGCGTGGCTGTATGCGGTGGGCCATTTCCTGTTCCGCGGATACCGCTGGACACGGGCGGCTTCCTTGGTGGCCCAACTGTTCGTACTGACCATCGGATTCCCGACCCTGACCGGGGGGCTGGTCTGGGCCGGACTGGCAATGCTCGTTCCGGCGGTGCTCGTGATTGTCCTCCTGTTCGACAAACGAGTCATCACTTATGCATCACGGACAGGCGGTTCCCCACCGGCCGTCTGACATCCTGCGGTTCCTCCCTCCGCTGCGTCCGGCAACCAGCCCAGCTGGACCGGCATCGCCCTGCCGTCCGTTATCAGGATGCTCCGGCCCGGCGGCGGGCTTGGCTCCACATCGAACCTCACGCCAAACAGGTCGCCGTCCATGGTGCTGCGCGGCGAGATCAACAGCCCGCACCCGGAGCCCCTGGCCCCAATTGCCAAGGGCACGCGCTGCACCAGCAGCGGACTGAATCCGGCGGTGAAAACCACGCTGATTCCTTTGCTGTTCAGGTCAGCAATGTCGTGGTGCGCCGACTGGGGCAGCAGGTCTGCGTCGTCAACCAGTGCGATGGCGTGACGGTCCACGGTTCCGGCAACAGCCTTCTGAACGGCGGCCGACCAGAATTCGCAGGGGTCCACGCCCGCCTCCGGCACCAGCCACCGGGCTGACCCGCTGTTCAGCGCCGGCAGCAGGCGCAGAAAGGTGGTTTTGCCGCCGCCGTGCGCGCCGAGCACAGCAACAACTCCACCTGCTGGAATCCGGAGGGAGACCGGAACCAGCTCGTCGCCGCCGAGGCCAATGATGTAGGTCCGGGGTGCGCGCGGGCGGGCAACTGCCCGGTCCGTGCGGGATCCAGCTTCCCCAGACGTTGCGTCCCCGCACGGCGCCGCCCGAGCCATGACTTCAGCTGCCGGAAGGTGTGAAGGCAACGGCTCCACCCGGAAGGGCCGTCCTGTCATTGGCTGGCATGCAGCCGTCTCCGCGGAGGTCCACCGGGATTCTTCGGCGGCAGGGCGGGCATAGAACTGGCATACGGCAGGCCTTCCTGCCGAGACCGGTCCGAACGCCACCGCCCGACCAGGGATGGCAGCCGTGGCGGGCATCTTCGGCCAGGCCAGGCGGCTGTCGTCGTTCGATCCACTCGGAAAATAGAGCCGGTTAGGCACCGAGGCGTAGAACCTGGAGGTCACCAGTTCGCGTTGTCCCGAAATGGCGACGATGATCCCAGCACGGCCGCCGTCCCGGAGAAGATCGTGGATCAAGTCTTCGGCCCAGGCCAGCGGTCCGGAGCGGAACGATGAGGCCCACGTGCCCCAGCCGGTGATGACCAGCAGCAGGGGAGTGCGGTGGGTGTCCGGGGAACGGCTCAGCCGCTGTGAAAGCTCCTGTTTAAGCCGTTCGAGTATCCGGACAGCGCGGCGAAGGTCGTGCGGTCCGGCTGTGGCGCCGACGCGGCCGCTGGTTTCAATGCCATCGAGTGAGCCGTCGGCGTCCAGGATGTAGCAATGCGCCTCGGTTGGATCTGCGGCGAGTCCGCTGACCGTGATCGCCAGCGCCTCCGGCACGCCGGCCTCAGGCGCCCCAACGAATCCCAAATGCCCGTGCTCGGCGGGGTGCCAGTCCAGCGGGGCGGTCCGCTGCTCGTCGGGAAGATCCATCAGTCCCAGGCGAATGGCCCAGTCCCGAGGCCGGCTGTTCCGGGACGGCAGCGCCGGTGCAGCAGGGTCCGTTGCCGGTCGTTCCAGGACGCATGGGAGCGGCGCAGCGACCGGCTGCCTTGCCGGCTGTCCATCCAGGGAATCCCAAAGACGGGACATCATGCCAACCAGGGGAGCGGCAGCCTTCGCGGGCGTAAGGCCTTCATGGTCAGGGACCGGGGGACCTTTACCGGCGGGCTGCCGGAGCCACTCAGAAGCAAGATGCACGCGGATACCCGCCCGAGAGGTCCGTTGCGGTGGGTCTGTCAGGGAAGCTGCCTGGAACTCCTGGGGTTCTTCAGCGCCCCGCACAAGGAATGCCCTTCCGGGGGTCTCAAGGCTTATGGCCGACGCATCCTTGGAATTGATGATGTCCATCGACTCCATATCGGACTGGACGCGGAGGGCGATGCTGGTTGTGACGTTCGCGCGAATGTCCGCCGTCAGTGCGCCCTGTGGCCGCTGCGTCGCCATAACCAGGTGGATGCCCAGTGATCGCCCGATGGCGGCGATCCTCAGGAGTTCTGTCAGGGCCGCAGGCGCCTGTTCCACCAGCATCCGGAACTCATCAATGACCACAACAAGGTGGGGAAGCAACGGATCCCCGCCTGTCCGGGAGGTGCGGTAGGAAACCAAATCGGGCGCCTTGACGGAGGCCAGCAGCTCCTCACGGAACCGGATTTCTGCCCGTAGGGAGACCAACGACCGTTCAAGCTCGTGGCTGGTCAGGTCCGTCAGCATCCCCACACAGTGGGGCAGGCCCTGCAGGGGCGCCAGCCCTGAGCCGCCTTTGAAGTCGACAAACAGGAAATTAATGCGGTCCGGCGGGTAAGAGAGGGCCAAAGCGGCAGTCATGGTTCGCAGAAGCTCCGATTTTCCCGACCCGGTGGTCCCGGCGACCAGGAAATGGGGACCGTCGGATTGGAGATCAAGAACGCGTTCGCCGTCGGCGGCCAGACCGATGGGGACGGCGAGTCCGGGCCTATGGCCTGATGCCGCCCACCGCGCGTACGTTTCAGAACTGCTGGCGTCCATAAGGTCGCGGAGCACGCAAGAGTCCGGCACCGTCATCGCACCGTTTCCCCGCGGCGTTGCGTCGCAGGCGAGCAGGCGGCAGAAGCGGCTGAAGACATCAACAGGAGCGAGGTCCGGCACGAACTGAATGGGACGGCCCGGCCCCTGCATCTCGGCGACACGGTCGCCCAAACCAATGTCGGCCGGTACCATCGGACCGGACCCGGAACGGAACTGGATGACCTGCCACTGGTTCTCTACCGCGAGCGCAATGATTTCGTCATTTTCCGTCAGGTCTGCGGCATCGACGGCCAAAAGCACCCGGTGCGTCGTGAGGGGACCGTTTTGCCTCCCCAGGAGGGCAGTTGCCGCAGCAGGTGTGGCCGTCAGTGTGACACCGGACAGAAAGCGGGCGCTAAGCGGAAGGTGCCCGGCAGGCCCATGCACCACCACGCACGCATGAGTGGCCCTCGGATAGCCCGCGAGTTGCATGAGGAGCGACCTCAATAAGCCATCGAGGGATTCGTGTGGGCCGATGACTGTAGTCAGGGAGCGGGCGGGATCAAGGGTCAGCGGAACCACGCCTGCCGAGGGTACGTCCAGGTCCGGGGCGGCCGGCTCGAACCGGATGTTTGCCGGCTGTGCCGCCAGCCCCAGGCGTAGCCAGATCCCTTGTTGGCCGGGAGTTGGCTCATGCGGGGTACAGGACCGCAGGCTGCGGGCGATGACCAGCTCGGAAAGCGGCGGCGCGGCGCGGCGGCGGCGGCCCTGGTCCTGCCGGAGGGCGCTGGCCACCGCCGCGGCCAGGTCCTTGCGCTGCCGCCTGCCGGAGAGAACCGGCACGAGAACGGAGACGGCAGAGACTGCAGTGAAAGCGAGGAACATCCACATGCCGGTGAGGACCGCCAGCCCCACGCCGATGACCAGCGGAAGGACGGCCGTCAGCACAAGAACGGTACGGCTTCCGTGGTCCACCCTCCGGGTGACCACCAGCGGCTCCTGCACGTTTGCCCCCGCTTCTTCCAGTTTCAGGCCCTGGGGATCCATGAAGACCAGCGACATCGTGGAGTTGCCGCACCGGATGATGGAGCCCGTGGCAATAACGGCGTTTCGCACACGTTCGCCATCGACCTCAGTACCGTTGGCACTGTCAAGATCCTCCACGGTGATGGCAGTTTCGGAAACCAGCAGGCGGGCATGTTGCCTGGACATTTCAGGATCCCGGATGACTATGTCACCTTTGCTTCGGCCGATGATGTACGCACCTCGCCTCAGCGGAACCACCGCTCCGGCCCCGGCGCCGCTGTGGACAGCCAGGGCAAGCGGCGCCGGCGCATCCAACGCCCGCGCTGCGCCGTGGGCGGGGCCCCGCGTTCCGCCGTCGACTATCACTGCCCCATTAACCAGCGGCGGTTCGCCGACGGTCAGGGAAGTGAGCTGCAGGCCTTCCACCGTCAGCTCACCGCTGCCGAACCGGGTTTCGAGCTCGGCCTGAAGTTCCGCACCGGCGGTTCCCGCGGACGCGTCCACGGTGAGTTCCAGCGGTGGCTGGACCAGCCCCGTGCCGGGGCTGCGGACCAACGTGCACTCCAGCGGCATGATGTTGAGTTCCTAACGGTGGGCCGGTCTACACGTCCACGCTAGTAACACTGCGTGCCCGCTGTCCCGGTCAAAGTGTCCCATGTGGATAACCGCCACAGGCGTTGACGGCAACCCGGCCACTGTCGGGCGGACGCGGCCTGGATTAGGATCAGTGACACCCGCCGCTCTGATCGTCCGAGCCGCCCCAGCAGAAGGAGAGTTCACCGTGATTTCAGTGGAATCTACCGCCGACATTTCAGCGGGCGCGGATATTGGTGAAGGGTCAAAGGTCTGGCATCTGGCCCAGGTCCGCGAAGGAGCCATACTGGGCAGGAACTGCATCATCGGCCGCGGAGCCTACATCGGTCCCGGCGTGCGGGCGGGAAACAACTGCAAGGTCCAGAACTATGCCCTTGTCTACGAACCCGCAGTGCTGGCGGACGGCGTCTTTATCGGACCGGCCGTTGTACTGACCAACGACGTTTTCCCCCGGGCCATCAATGCCGACGGCTCGCTCAAGACGGAGGATGACTGGGACAAGGTCGGGGTCACCATTAAAGAGGGGGCCGCGATCGGTGCCCGAACCGTCTGCATAGCGCCTGTGACCATCGGCATGTGGGCCACCGTCGCGGCAGGAGCGGTGGTGACACGCGACGTTCCGGATTACGCACTGATGGCGGGTGTGCCGGCCCGGCGCATCGGCTGGGTGGGGAAGGCGGGGCTGCCGCTGGTGGAAGAACACGGATCGTGGGTATGTCCGCGGACAGGGGCCCGGTATTCAGAGGACAACGGGGTCCTTCGCGAGGCGGATGACTGATCGTCCGCGGGCTGCCAACCGGGATTGGCCAGCCGCTGCAGCGTCTCGGGTAGGCTAGAACAGCAGACTTTGCACAAACATCGCGCTGCCCGTATTCGAAACTGGAGATTTTGTGACTGCTGACCTCGTCATTGTAGGGTCGGGCTTTTTTGGCCTGACAATCGCAGAACAGGCCGCGGCCGAGCTCGGCTTAAAGGTGGTCGTTCTGGACCGCCGGCACCACATCGGTGGTAATGCCTACAGCGAAAAAGAAGAGCAGACGGGGATTGAAGTACACCGCTACGGTGCGCACCTTTTCCACACGTCCAATGAGCGCGTGTGGGAGTACGTCAACCGCTTCACCACCTTCACGAACTACGTCCACAAGGTCTACGGCGTGCACAAGGGCGAGGTCTATTCGCTGCCCATCAACCTGGCCACCATCAACCAGTTCTTCCGCGCCAATCTGACCCCGGGCCAGGCACAGGCCCTGATCCAGGAGCAGTCCGGAGAACTCGCAGGAACTGACCCGCAGAACCTGAATGACAAGGGCATCCAGCTCATTGGCCGGCCGCTCTACGAAGCCTTCATCAAGCATTACACCGGGAAGCAGTGGCAGACTGATCCGAAGGACCTCCCCGCCGGCATCATCTCCCGGCTCCCGGTGCGGTACAACTACGACAACCGGTACTTCAACGACACGTACGAGGGCCTGCCTACCAACGGTTATACCGCCTGGATTGAAAAGATGGCGGAAAGCCCGAACATTGAGGTGCGGCTTAATACCGACTTCTTCGATGAAACGC
>DATFAE010000023.1:0-24731 GCA_035254945.1 Arthrobacter sp.
GTGCTCCTGGCGGCCAATGTGATGCCTCGCATGTTCCCCATGCTCACGACCGCCGCCGGGACACTCGCCCCGGCGAAGGTACTGATCATCGGCGCCGGGGTGGCCGGGCTGCAGGCCATCGGCACCGCCAAACGGCTCGGCGCGCGTGTCTCCGCCAACGACATCCGGCCCGCCTCCGCCGATGAAGTCGCCTCGATGGGCGGCACCTTCATCAGGCTCGACCTTGAAACCGCCGAGGCCTCCGGCGGCTACGCCCGCGAACTCAGCGCAGACCGCGGCGCCCTCCAGCGTGAGCTGCTCGCACCGCACGTTGCCCAGGCGGATGTCCTGATTACGACGGCGGCAGTCCCCGGCAGGCGCGCACCGCTCCTGGTGAGCCGCCAGATGGTGCAGGCCATGCGGCCCGGTTCCGTCGTCGTCGACCTCGCCGCAGAGTCCGGCGGCAACGTGGAGGGCTCCGTTCCCGGCGAGGACCTCCCGGTGCCCACCGCGGACGGGCAGGGCTACGTGACCCTGGTGGGGCTGAAGGATGCGCCGTCCGCAATGGCCTCGGACGCGTCGCGGCTGTACGCCAAGAACGTGGCCAACCTGATTGCCCTCATGACGCGGGACGGGGTGGTTGCCCCGGACTTCGACGACGAGGTGGTGGCCGGCGCCTGCCTCACGCACGACGGCGCGGTGCGTCACCTGCCCACGGCGGAGGCGCTGGCCGCGCTCCTCCCGGCGCTGCCCGACCATTCACCCACGGTCCAGACCGAGGGCGTCCAGACCGACGGCGCCCGCATCGACGGCGTACCCAGCGAGGGGGGAATCTGATGGACGGCATGAGCCTGCTGACCATCACCGTGCTGGCCGTCTTTGTGGGTTTCGAAGTGGTCTCCAAAGTCTCCAGCACCCTGCACACGCCCCTGATGTCCGGGGCGAACGCCATCCACGGCATCATCCTGGTGGGTGCCATCATCGTGGCGGGCCAGGCGTCCGACCCCTGGGTCCTGGCCGTAGCGCTGCTTGCGGTGCTGCTGGCCACCGCCAACCTGGTGGGCGGGTTTGTGGTCACCGACCGGATGCTCCACATGTTCCATGGCCGCAAGGAAGCCGTGGTCAAGGACGCCGCCGGCAGGGAGGAAGGACGATGACCCTCCTCGATCCGGCCTGGACCTCGCTCCTCTACCTCGTAGCCGCCGTGTTCTTCATCCTGGCCCTGCGCGGCCTCAGTTCTCCGCGGACCGCACGCCGTGGCAACCTGGTGGGTGCCTTCGGTGCGATGCTCGCCGTTGTCACGGTGTTCCTGTCCGCCCGGCTGGACAACATCCCCTGGATCATCGCTGCCATCGCGGTGGGCACCGCGGTGGCAGCACCGGTGGCCCGGCGCGTACAGATGACCCAGATGCCGCAGCTTGTGGCGCTGTTCAACGGGGTTGGCGGCGGAGCCGCGGCCCTCGTTGCGCTCCTGGAGCTTGGCCATACGGCGGATCCGTGGGTGCGCCTCGCCATTGTCTTCACCCTCCTGGTGGGCGCCGTGTCCTTCGCCGGATCCGGAGTCACCTTCGCCAAGCTCCAGGAGCTGATGACTACCCGCCCCGTGGTGTTCCCCGGACTGCCTGTGGTGATGGCGGTGGTGCTGCTCGCCGCGGTGGGTACCGCCGTCGCCGTCGTCCTGACCGGTTCCCTGCCGCTCGCGGTGCTGCTGATGGCCCTTGGCCTGGCGGCGGGCGTGCTGCTGGTGCTGCCGGTGGGCGGCGCGGACGTTCCCATTGTCATCTCACTCCTGAATGCCTTCACCGGCCTCGCCGTGGCAGCGTCCGGCGTGGTGCTGGGCAACGTACTGCTGGTGGTGGCCGGAACCCTGGTGGGCGCCTCCGGTACCATCCTCACCCGGGCCATGGCCGCGGCCATGGGCCGCAGCGTGGCCGGCATCCTGTTTGGCGCCTTCCGGGGAGGCTCGACGGCGGGATCCACCGCCGTGAGCGAGCGTCCCGTCAGGTCCTCCAGCGCGGAGGACGTTGCGGTGCTCCTGGGTTACGCGCAGCGGGTCATCATTGTGCCCGGCTATGGCCTGGCCGTGGCGCAGGGACAGCACACCGCCGCTGAACTGGCTCTGGCCCTGGAGGCCCGCGGCATCGAGGTGGACTTCGCCATCCACCCCGTGGCCGGAAGGATGCCCGGGCACATGAACGTGCTCCTGGCCGAGGCCAACGTGCCGTACGAGTCACTGAAGGAGATGGGTGAAATCAACTCCGAGTTCCGTACGGCTGACGTGGCGCTGGTGGTGGGCGCCAACGACGTCGTGAACCCGGCCGCGAAGACGTCCTCCGGCTCGCCGATCTACGGCATGCCCATCCTGGAGGTGTCCGATGCCCGCCAGGTGATTTTCCTGAAACGCTCCATGCGTCCCGGATTCGCGGGGATCGAAAACGAGCTGCTGTACGAACCGCAGACCTCGCTGCTCTTCGGCGACGCCAAAGACTCCCTGGCCAAAGTACTGGGCGCGGTAAAGGCACTGTAGCCTGCTGGCCGTAGGATCAAACTGGCACTTCCCACCCTGGCATTGGCACGAGGAGACCCCCATGAGCGACCCGCAGGCCACCCCCGACGCGTCCACCGCACGCCGCCCTGCCCGTCCCGTCTGGTTGATGCCTGTCATCATGACCATCGTCACGGGCGTAATCGGCATGGTCCTGGTGGCCGGCCAGGGGCTGTTCTGGATGATCGCCGTCATCGCCGTGGTTGATGCCCTCGGCGTCTTCACCATAGTCCGGTCGGCCCGGATCAACGCCAGGAACCAGGAAGCCCGTGCCCTGGAAACTCAGAACCAGGACATCGGGAACCGGCCTTAGCTGTTCCCGGCCGGTCATTCATGGCGGCGAATCCGGAATCGCGAAGTACGCTGTCTCCAAACGCATCTTAAACGTCACTGGAGGACACCATGACTGCCAACAGCTCCCCGGCACTCAAACGCGCGGCCATCATCGTCAATCCCGCCAAGCCGGTGGATGTGGACGTGCGTGCCCTCGCGGCGAAGCATTGCTCGGAGAACGGCTGGGGCGAGTCCATCTGGCTTGAAACCACCAAGGAGGACCCGGGCGTCGGCCAGGTGAAGGAAGCCCTGGAGCAGGGGGCCGACATCGTCATCGCCGCAGGCGGCGACGGCACCGTGCGGTGCGTGGCAGAGGTCCTTGCAGGAGGCGACGTGCCCATGGGGCTGCTCCCGTTCGGCACCGGAAACCTGCTGGCCCGCAACCTGGGCATGGACGTCACGGACTTTGACGGCGCCATGGCCGGGGCCCTGGCAGGAACGGAACGGAAGATCGACGTCGTCCGCGCCCGCCGGAACGACCCCGACAAGGAGCAGCTGTTCCTGGTGATGGCCGGCGTTGGATACGACGCCACCATCATGGCGGACACCAACGAGGACCTTAAGGACAAGGTGGGCTGGCTGGCCTACGTGGACGCCGGCATCCGGAACCTGCCGGGCAAGCCGGTCAAGGCCACCATCATTGTTGACGGCAAGGACGTGGTCCACCGCGGGGTCCGCAGCGTGATGGTGGGCAACTGCGGGAAGGTCCAGGGCGGCCTGGAGATCTTCCCCGACGCCAAGGTGGACGATGGACTCCTGGACGTGGTGGTCCTGGCACCCCGCGGGAAGCTCGGCTGGTTCTCCGTCATTGCCGGCATGATCGGCAAGGGGAAGAGCCGCGACACGTCGGTGGAGTACTTCCAGGGCAAATCCGTGGAGATCACCCTGGAACGCAACGACGACTACCAGCTCGACGGCGACCATGAGGGCGAGGGCAAACATGTCCTCATGACCCTGGAGCCGTCCGCCCTCACCATCCGGATGTAACGCACCGGTGCCCGTTCAGCCAGCCAGCAGCCTGCCCCACCTTGGTGCGAGCAAGGGGGACCCGGCAAGTTTGAGGCAGTGCCACAGTGTCACGGCCACGGAGTCCAGCACCGGAACGCCGGTCTCTGCCTCCACTTCCGCGGCGATGTTGGCGCCGTACAGGTTGGTGCAAAGGTAGACCAGGGCATCCGGCCGGGCTGCCGCGAGCTCCAGCGACCCCGGCCGAATCTCGTCGTCCGTGACCCGCGCGAACGACTCGTTGTCGCTGAGCCCGAGGGCGCGGTGGCCGATGGTTTTGATGCCGTCCCGCTGGTAGGAGTCCATGACCGCGCGGTTGACGTCCTCCGTGTAGGGCGTGAAAAGCCCTATCCGCTCGGTGCCGAAGGACTCGAAAGCCTCCAGGTAGGCGAGCGTGGATGTGGTGGCCGGGATGCCCGTCGCATCCACGATTTCGCCGGCCAGCTCCCGGTCGTGGTCCGCGCCGAGCCACGAGCCGGACGTGCCGTTCCAGGCGATGACATCCACGTCGGCCGTTGCCAGCAACTCGGCGGCGGTGCGCATGACAGCGGCATCAAACTGCTTGTCCGAGGAGTCATCCAGGGCGATCCGGGTGACGGGGATCCGGGTGAAGTGGATGGTCACGTCGTCCCGGTCGCCCAGGATGCGGTAGCTCTGCGGCTCCAGGCAGGTATTGGAGGACGGCACGATCATGCCGATGCGGGTCTTGCGTGCTGCAGATGGCATGGTTGCTCCTACTTTGCTGCGGACAGGGTTGCGGGCGTGATGGCGCGGGCTGAATCCGCGGCGGAGGCGAGGTGTTCGCGGAAGCCGTTGCGGGCCACGAAGCGCCCCACTGCGCCGGGGTCGTGGAAGCCGTCGCCGTCGAGCACCACACGCCCGGCAGACACCACGACGGCGGGCCAGCCCGTGAGTGCCCGGCCGTCGAACGGCGAGAAATCAGTGCCCATGTGCAGCGCACCGCCGTCGACCGTCCGTTCGTCGGCGGGGTCGAAGATCACCAGGTCGGCGTCGAAACCCTCGGCGATGGTTCCCTTGCCGGGGACAGCGTTGATGCGGGCCGGGCCGGCGGCGAAGACCTCAACAAAGTCCTCCACGGAACCGCCCGATTCGGAAACGAGGGCCGTGAACGTCACGGGCATCCGGGTCTCGACGCCGGGCAGGCCGTGCGGCATGGCGCGGACGTCGTCCGTGCGCTCGCGCTTCTGGGACAGGTCGTAGCAGGAATGGTCCGAAGAGACGGTGTGGATGGCGCCGGCGGCCAGCCGTTCCTTGAGCGCCGCCACCGTTTCGGGGCTGCGCATGGGCGGGCAGCAGGCGTACCACTCCGGGAAAGCTGACCCGTACACCGTGTCATCGAGGGTGAGGTAGTGCGGGCACGTCTCGGAATAGGCTTCCTGGCCCCGGGCACGTGCCTCGGCGACCAGGTCGACGGCGCCCGGCGTGGACTGGTGCACGAAGTACACCGGGGCCTTGGTGTACTCGGCCATGGCCAGGGTTTCCCTGACCGAGGTTTCCTCGGCGAGCTCCGGGCGGGTGCGGTGCAGGTGCCGGATGCTGATCCTGCCGTCGTCGGCGTGCTGCTGCGTGCAGTCGCTGATGATGGGGTCGTGCTCGGCGTGGATGTAGGTTAGGCCGTCCAGCCGGACCATCTCGCGCATGACCTTCAGGATGGTGTCCCCGTCCGCCATGGTGGTGCCGCGGTTGGTGGTGTACATCTTGACGGAGCGCACGCCCTCGGCGGCGAGTTGCTCCAGCTGCCACGGCACTGTTTCGTCCCAGCTGGCCACGGCACCGTGCAGGGCGACGTCACAGCGGGACTCCTGCGCGAGCTCCTTCTTGTGCAGGACGGCGGCCAGCGGGGTTTCCTGGGCGTCGCGGGGAATGCCGAAGTCGATGATCGTGGTGGTGCCGCCCCAGAGTGCGGCAGTGGAAGTGGTGCGGTAGTCGTCCAGGGTGCGGAAGCGCCCGGTCACCTGGGCCACGTGGCAGTGCCCGTCCACCCCGCCGGGGATCACGAGGTGGCCGGCGGCGTCGATGGTGCGGTTCGCTGCGGGTACAGGTTCCGAGGCCGCAACGAGTCGGGTGATCAGGCCGTCCTGGATCACGATGTGGGCGTTTTGGCGGCCGAAGCTGTTAACTGCGGTGGCGTTGGCGATGACAAGGTCTGGCTGGCGGAACATCGTTGTCCTCCTAGTTCATTGAAGCGGCGTGAGCAGACTGGGCGGCGGCCAGGGCGGTGTCGAGGTTTTCAGAGAGGCCGTTGCGGCCCTTGACCGGCGGCGCTGCGAAGGCACCGGCCCGGTGCGGCCCGGACTGAAGCCCGGCGACGGCTTCCGCCATGCGGATGCCGGCTGAGATGCCGTCCACCACCGGAACCGGGATCTGGCCCCGGAGTTCGCGGGCCAGCCCGGCGAGGGGCGCACCGGCGAGGATCACGACGTCGGCCCCGTCCTCGGTGACGGCCTGCCGGCTGAGTGCCAGCAGGGTCTCCTTGAAGTCCTGCTGCACGGAACCGATGCCGTTGAGGCTTTCGTTGATGGAGCGGATGGAGGCCAGCCGGCCGCCGAGGCCGAAGCGTTCCACGCAGTCCAGGTACCAGGGCCGGATCCGGTCCGAGATGGCGATGATGGAGAAGCGGTGGCCCTGCAAGGCGGCGGCGCACAGGGCAGCTTCCGTGATGCCGATGACGGGCACGTCCACCAGTTCCTTCAGGGCGGGCATGCCCGGATCGCCGAAGGCAGCGATGACCACGCCGTCCACCTGGGCTGCGTACTCGGCGATGAGTTCGGCGACGGCGCCGGCAGCGATCAGGGACTCAAAGCGGGTTTCGATGTATTCGACACCGTGCCCGGCGGTGCGGACCACGAGTTCGGTGCCCGGCGCCGCCGAGCGGAGGGCTTCGGATTCGATCAGGGCGGTGACATCGGCGCTGATGTTGGGGTTGATGACAAGGAGTTTCATTTTTTCTTCCGGTGAAGAGCGGGTTCTGTTTTCTGGAAGTCGTCGGGGAACTGTTCGCGGTACTTTCCGATGTGCGACGCCGACTGGGCGGCGGCCCGGTCCGGATCGCCGCTGGCGATGGCGCGGTACAGGTCCCGGTGTTCCTGGATCAGTTCGGGCAGGTCGCTGACGTGCCGGAACAGCCAGTGCATGCGGCCCTGCAGTGGTTCCAGCGCGGATTTGAGGAATCCGTTGTCCGCGATCCGGGTGATGGCGTCGTGGAATTCGCTGTTGGCCCGGTGGGCTTCCATGACGGCGCCCTTGGTGAGGCAGCCTTCGGCCTCCTCCAGCAGGCCGTCAAGGTAGCTCAGGTCCTCAGGCGTTGCGCGGACGGCGGCCAGCCGGCAGGCCAGCACCTCGAGTGACTGCCTGACGTCGAAGAGGTCCTCGACGTCTTTCGGGCTGAGGGTGCTGACTTCGGCACCGCGGGCGCCGCGGTCGCTGAGGAGCCCCTCCTGGCGGAGCATCCGCAGCGCCTCCCGGACCGGCAGCCGGGAGACATTGAACTCGGCTGCCAGATCCCGTTCCACCAGCCGGGTGCCGGGAGCGTAGTGTCCTTCGAAGATCCTGGTGCGGAGGGTGTCCCGGACAGTCTCGCGGAGGGGGCGTTCCTTGTCCTGGGTCTCATCGGCGGTAAGCATGGTGCTCCATTCGGGTTCTTCGGTGACGTTGCGCTCCCGGCGGCCGGGAGATGGTGCTGTGGCCTAGCTTAGGGTGGCCGGCGTGGACAGTTGTCCCTGGCCGGTTGGGCCTAACCAATTGGCCTAGACGGGAAGCCGCTTGTTGTAATCGAGCGTCAGGACGGAGATGCCCATGATGATGGCGGATCCCACGAAGTACAGCAGCGCCCACGTGTAGGAGCCGGTGGCCCCGACGATCAGGCCGACGGCGATCGGTGTGACGAAGCCGGAAATGTTGCCGCTGAAGTTCATCGCCCCGCCCAGGACGCCGGCGTTCGTCCGGCCGCCGAGGATGGAGGGGATGCTCCAGAAGAGGCCCACCCAGCGGAGGAAGAACATGACCACGGAGAGCAGCACAACCGCCGTCGTCGGATCGGCCACCACCGTGACTCCCACCAGGCCGCCGATCACCACAACGCTGGAGATGCCCAGGAGGGTGCGCATGACGCGGTTGGCCGAGGCGCCGGACGCCCGCCATTTGTCGGCGATGTTGCCACCGAGGATTTCACCGACGAAACCCGCTCCGAAGATGACGAAGGTGGACCAACCGATGGTCTTAAGGTCAAAGCCCTTGGCTTGGGCGAGGTAGAGGGGGCCCCAGGTGAGCAGGCCGTAGAACACGCCGTTGAAGCCCAGCCAGCCGAAGCACATGGCCCAGAAGGAACGGAATTTCAGGTAGGGAAGCAGGGCACGCTTGCCCTTGCTGCCGTCGAGTTCGGCCTCGGCGTCCTCGGCGGCGTGGGAAGCCTCGATGTATTCGGCCTCGGCGGCGTTGACGCCGCGGTGCTGGCGGGGATTGTCGCGGACATACCACCAGACGGCGAGGCCCATGAGCACGGTGGCCGCACCGGCGATGACGAAGGAACTGCGCCAACTGCCCGTTGCGGCGATGAGTCCGGCGATGAGGATGCCGCCAAGCCCGGCGCCGAGCGGGGCGCCGGCGTCAAGGATAGTGGCGCCGCGGCCGCGCTCTGATTTGTGCATCCAGATCGCGTTGAGCTTGCCGCCGGCGGGCATAACGCCTGCTTCCGTGACGCCGATGCCGAGGCGGGCGATGAACATGCTGAGGAATCCGCCGGCCATGCCCGAAGCGGCGGTTGCGGCGCCCCAGCCAACGCATGAGGCTGTCATGACCTTGCGCGGGCCGAACTTGTCGATGAGCCAGCCGACCGGGATCTGCATCAGGGCGTAGGTCCAGAAGAAGGCGGAGAGCAGGAGGCCCACGAGTTCCGGGGCGAGGTTGAATTCCTTTTGGATGATGGGAAGTGCCACGGAGATGGAGCCGCGGTCGATGTAGTTGACGGCGACGAGGACCAGCAGCAGCAGGAACAGCTTCCAGCGGACGTTGGTGCGCCGTTGCACGCCGTCCTTCTGCTGTTCGTTGCCGGTCTCGGGGTTCAGGGTGCCGTCAGCGGGTGCTGCTTCGGTGTTCGGAATGGACACAGCTTCTCCTTCACGGGGAAGTTTCGGATGGGGGGTACGGAGAGATCCGGGATGTGGAAGTAAGGCCCGCGGGGTGGGCGGGAGATTTGAAGAATGAGGCTTCGGATGGCGCGTTGGGGAGCGCCGGAAAATCGGTTGAATTTTTGGGATCCCGTTTTGGGATCCCAAAATTAAAGTTAGAAGTGACCCTCGCCACTGTCAAGGGTTTTCTTCAATTGCGTCGGCGGGGGCCTTAAAAACGGATTGTGACTGGCCGGGGCTAGCGCTGTCCGCTGGCGGCAGGCCGGTGCGCCAGGATTTCGGCGAGCTCCGCGAGCCGGTGCGCACGGGCAGACTCGGCGGGCGTGAACGGTTCGCCGGCCCGGACAAAGGTGAGGGGTCCGTGCCAGGCGGTGGGGATCTTCAGTCGCGTCCCGGCGTCGTGTTTTTCCAACACAGCCTCAGCGGGAGTCAGGATCCGTGCCCGCAGCAGCTCGGCCACCGCAAGCGGAAGTTCGTCCGGTGCGTCGGCGATCCTGGCCGCCAGGCTCAGCGCCTTCGTCTGGCCATCCGCCATCGCCAGTGCAGTGGTGGGCCACACATGGGAGCGGGTACCGCCGCCGTCGTGCAGCGCATCCAGCAGCTGGCGCTCGCTGAGGTTTCCGGGCGCGGACAGCACAAACTCGTCCAGCACGCCGCCGGCCACAGGGTGGACATGGATGCTCAGGATGTTGGTATCCAGGCGGGCCAGCGCCCGGGTGATTTTCTGCAGCGAGCCAGGCTGGTCCTGCAGCACGGTGCGCGCCCGCCACAGCGACGGGGCCTTGCCAAGGTTCCTGCGGTGGCGCAGGGCGGGTGCGTGCAGCCAGCCCCGCAGGACACGGGCAGCGGACGGCTCGGCCACCCAGATCACCAGGATGGTGGCCGTGAGGGTGAGCACCAGCACTTTGGCCAGATACGGCAGGTGCGTCCCCACCACCAGGGCGTGGACGAGAAGCTCGATGGGAAGCATCACGGCGATATTCGCCACCGTAAGGCGGGCCTTGGTCGGTTCCGGCATCAGGCCGCAGACTTCGCAGCTCAAATCAGCCGCGGCGGGATTGCTTGCGGTGGGCTTCATGTCTCAAGGATCACGTGGTGCTGTTTCCGGGGTGTTGCCCCGCCGTTCCGATCGTGGGAACGGGCCGGGACGTAGGATTTACGTGGACGTCAGCGCGGCCGCCCGTCGGATGCAGACTGCAGGAAGGCGCCCTACCCACGTGAAGATGATGGCTGAGATGTTCAGCATTGCTCCCGGCAACAAGGACCACCACCCGGCCCTCCGGTGCGCCGTAGGTGTGTTTGTTCCGCTCCTGACGCTGGTGCTGCTGGGGCGCCTGGACCTCGCGATCTTCGCGTCATTCGGCGCGTTCACCGGGATCTACGGCCGCGGCGAACCGCACGGCACGCGCTTTGCACTGCAGCTCCGGGCCGGGCTGCTCATGCTGCTGGTCATCCTGCTCGCATCACTCGCCGCCCGTGCCGGCGGGGTTCTGGGGCTGGATGAGTCCGGCACCACGTGGCTCCTGGTCTTCGCCACCACGCTGGTGGCCGGCGGCTGCTCGGTGGCCATCTCCTGGTTCCGGCTGCGTCCCGCCGGATCCCTGTTCCACATCTTCGCCTTCGCAGCCATCGCCTCCATCCCCAACCAGCCGCCGCTCGCCGAAGGCATGCTGGTGGCTGTCCTCGTCACTGTCTTCTGCCTGTTAATCGGCTTCTCGTCACGGGTTCTGCCCAGCCACCGCACGCCCTGGGCCTGGCCACGCCCGCTTCGCCGCACCCCCGATGAGCGACGCGCGGCGTGGCTGGAAGGGGCGGGCTACCTGGTGGCGGCCGGGCTGGCCGGGTCGCTCGCCACATGGGCGGGCCAATGGCTGGGGTTTGGCCATAACTACTGGGCCATGGTGGCCGCCGTCGTCCCGCTGGTGGGCCACACCACCCGGCACCGCGTCCGCCGTGGCGTGCAGAGAATCATCGGCACGGTCCTGGGCCTGGTGGTGCTGGCCGGAATCCTGCTGCTGGCCCTGGAACCGTGGCAGACAGTGCTGGTCATGGCCCTCTGCCAGTTCGGCGCCGAGATGTTCATCATCCGCCAATACCTGCTGGCACAGGTCTTCATCACGCCACTGGCCCTGATTTCCACCCTGCTGGTGGTTCCGGCCTCCCCGGCCATCCTGCTCCGGGACCGCATCATCGAGACCGTCATCGGCGCCGCCGTCGGGATTGCCGTGGTGGTGGCGCCCACGCTCTGGCGGCGGCTGCGCAGGGCGTGAGGCCCGGCTACTTCCCCGGCATGTCCCGGGACTGTCCGACGGCGGCGGTCGCGTCGGGTGCCGGCCGGACAGTGTGCGGAATGGTCACCAGCGCCACGGCGGCAATGACGGCCGCGGCCGCGAACGCGTAGAAGCCCCAGGGGTAGGCAATGCCCGCCGCAACCAGCGTCCCGGTGACGGCCGGGCCCATGATGGCTCCGAACCGGCCCACGCCGGCCGCGAAGCCCAGGGCTGTACCGCGGAGCCGGGCAGGGAACAACTGGCTGACCCAGGCATAGACCAGCACCTGTGAGCTGAACACAAACACGCCCGTGACGAACACCGCGGCGTTGAGCAGCAGTTCGTTCTGGATCCTGACACTGAGGATCGCCAGGAGCACGGCAGAGAGGCCGAACCAGAGCAGGACGATCTTCTTGGTGCCGTGCTTGTCCGCGAGGATGCCGGCAACCACCAGGCCAACAACCGCGCCCACGTTCAGGACAAGCAGCAGCACCAGGCCCGTGCTGACGGTGTAGCCCGCTGCCGCCATCAGCTGCGGCAGCCAGGTGTTCAGGCCGTAGACCAGCAGGAGTCCCATAAAGGAGGCAACGGCGATGGCCAGCGCCACCAGCGGGTAGGGCTTCCTGGCCAGGTCCCGGAAGCTTGCGCGCTGTTCCGCATGGCCGGCGTGGACATGCGCCGGGGGCAGGGTCTCCGGCAGTTTGAACCACAGGAACGGCACCAGGGCGAAGCCGGCGAGGCCGCCCACCACAAACATGATCCGCCAGTCCGGCACCACCAGGATGGCCAGGAATGCCGTGGCCACGGCGCCCACGTGGTAGCCGGTCATGGTCCGGGTAGTGGATTTACCGGCGGTTCCTGCCGGGGCGTAGTCGTTCATGTAAGCCAGTGCTGCGGGCAAGCACGCGCCCAGCCCCAGTCCGGCCAGCAGCCGGAAAATGCCAAAGACGGCCACATTGGGGGCGAACACCACGGCGATGGTGAAGATGGAGAACCAGAGCACGCAGCCCACCAGGAGCCGGCGCCGGCCGAACCGGTCGGACAGCGGAGCGATGAAGAGCGCCCCGATACCCACGCCTACCAGCGAGATCGTCGCCGCATACGTGGCACCCACGGCATCGAAGCCCAGGTCCTGGGTCTTGATCAGCGTGGGGATGACGGTGCCCAACACCACCAGGTCGAAGCCATCAAGGACCATGGCGAGCCAGCAAAGCCAGACGGGCCACTGGGATCGGTGTTGGACTGGCGTCATTGGCATGGCAAAACCTCGGTGGGTCGTGGGCGGAAAGTCGTGGCGGCACCCGGCCGCGGTGCGCGGCAGTGCAAACCTCACTGAGAGTTGTATCACCGGGGAGTGTAATCTGGGACAAGTTTCACCATTCAATGGAAGCGAAGGATCATGGCCAATTCAGTGTCGGGGGATTCCGTGGTGGACCGTGTGGTCCGCGTGATTTCCGCCTTCCCCGAAGGAGCCAGCAGCCTCCAGCTTTCGGACTTGGCGGTCCGGGCGGGGCTCCCGCTGACCACGGCCCACCGGCTGGTCAGGCAGTTGGCAGGGCATGGCCTGCTCGAGACCGGGGCGGGCGGAACGGTGCGGCTGGGGCTGCGGCTCTGGGAGCTGGTGAACCGCAATTCGCCCACGTTGGCGCTCCGGCAGGCCGCCATGCCGTTCATGGAGGACATCCAGCAGGTCCTGAACCAGAACGTGAACCTGGCGGTCCTGGACGGGTGGGAGGCGCTCTTTGTGGAACGGCTGTCCGGCCGGGGATCCGTCGCGAACCGGGCAAAAGTGGCCGGCAGGATGCCCGTCCACGTCTCGTCCGCCGGGCTCGCCCTGATGGCCCATCAGGGGAAGGTGCTGCAGGCTGAATACCTGGACCAGTTCGCGGACCCCGCGGGTAAAGTAACGCGGGATGCCGTGCGGGGCCTGCTGGGCGAAACGGCACTCCAGGGCTTCGCGCAGCTTGCCGGCGTCGTGGATCCGGACACGTGGGGCATCGCCGTGCCCGTGCTGGACGGGAGGCAGCGGGCAGTGGCGGCGCTCGGCGTCGTGGTCCCGCTCCGGGAGATGCGTTTGCAGGCGCTGGTTCCCGCACTGCAGACCGCCGCGCGGGGCATCGCGCGCCGGTTGGCTGACTCGGGAGGCTGATCGCTGCTTCCGATGAATGGAATTGGTGTTACGCCTGTCACCCCCTCCGCTGCACACTGGAGGCCAGACCCCCAGCCGGCTTTCCTACCAGCGAAGGCCCCGCAACGAAGCGAGAAACTGTCATGGCACCACGCAAGATCATCACTACCCAGGTGGCCATCATGGGCGCCGGTCCCGCCGGGCTGATGCTGTCCCACCTGCTGGCCACGGCCGGCATCGACTCCACCGTGATTGAGGTCCGCAGCCATCAGGAGATCTCCGAAACAGTCCGGGCCGGAATCCTGGAGCACGGCACGGTCAACATGCTCGTTGACAGCGGAGTCTCGGACCGCGTGCTGCGTGACGGTGACCGGCATGACGGCATCGAGCTCCGGTTCAACGGCGAAAGCCACCGCGTCGACTTCAAGGACCTCGTGGGGGAGTCCGTCTGGCTCTACCCGCAGACGGACGTCTTCCTGGACCTCGCCGCCCGCAGGAAGGCCGACGGCGGCGACGTCCGCTACAGCGTCACGGACACCACCGTGCACGACCTCGAAGGCAAGCCGAAGGTCTGGTTCACCGACGCCGACGGCGTCGAATACGAGATCCAGGCCGAGTTCCTGGTGGGCGCGGACGGTTCCCGCAGCCACTGCCGCTTCCAGATCCCGGAGGCCAGCCGGAAGTGGTACTTCCACGAATACCCCTTCGCCTGGTTCGGCATCCTCGCCGAAGCCCCGCACAGTGCGGACGAGCTGATCTACGCCAACTCCGCCAACGGCTTCGCCCTCATCAGCCAGCGCACCGAAACTGTCCAGCGGATGTACTTCCAGTGCGACCCCAAGGAGACCGTGGCCGACTGGGACGACGACAGGATCTGGGCCGAGTTCCGCAGCAGGGTCAACGGCAACGGCTTTGAACTGAAGGAAGGCCCGGTCATCGATAAGATGGTCCTGCCGTTCCGCAGCTTTGTGCACACCCCCATGCGCCACGGCAACCTGTTCCTGGCCGGCGACGCCGCGCACACGGTCCCGCCCACCGGCGCCAAGGGCCTGAACCTGGCCATCCACGACGTCAAGGTGCTCTTCGAAGGGCTGGACAGCTATTACAACTCCGGGTCCGGGCACCTGCTGGACACCTTCAGCGACCGCGCGCTGGAGCGGGTGTGGAAGGCCCAGCAGTTCTCCTACTGGATGACCACGATGCTCCACACGCCGGCGGGTGCGGACGATTTCTCCCGTGCCCGCCAGCTCGGCGAACTGAACTCCGTGGTCTCTTCCCGGCACGGCATGGCCTACCTGGCCGAGGCGTACACCGGCTGGCCCGGGGCCCGGTAGGCGCCGCCCGGCGCCTGGGGAGCCGGCACGCCCTGAGCCTGGCTTCCGCGGCGCAACGCACGCGCCGCCGTCGTCAGTCCTGGGCGAGGGTCTCGGTGAGGTGGTGCGTCGGGATCCTGTCCCGGTCATAGGTGATTTCGGTGTAGCCGTGCGGCTCGGGCCTGCCGGCCGGGCTGAGGTTCACAAAGACGATTTCCTCAATGGTGAGGATGCTCTGGCGCGTGATCATGTTGCGGACCTCGGCGCGCATGGTCAGCGAGGTGCGGCCGAACCGGGTGGCGGTCAGCCCCATCTCGATCAGGTCGCCCTGGACGGCCGAGCTGACGAAGTTGATCTCGGAGATGTATTTGGTCACCGCACGGCCGTTGCCCAGCTGGAGGATGGCGTAGATCGCCGCTTCCTCATCAATCCACTTCAGCAGGCTGCCGCCGAACAGCGTCCCATTGGCATTGAGGTCCTCCGGCCGGACCCATTTGCGGGTGCGGAACGTAATGTCTGCTGATTCCATACGGCGAGGTTAGCGGACGCCGGCGCACGGAACGCACTGCCAGGTCCTGTGTGACGCCGCCCGCCGGCGGACCCCGCGGCCGTGTTTCAGGCTCAGGCCATCGCCGTGTGGGCGGCGCTGCGCGAGTTGATGGTTTTCGCGTAGCAGTAGGAGTGCGCCACGCCGACGTACGGGCCGAAGTTGGGCACACCTTCGAAGCCGGAGTTTTCGTAGAAGTTCCGGCCGTCCGGCTGCGCAGAACCGGCCTCGGCCTTGATCCGGGTGATCCCCTGCTTGTAGGCCTCGGCTTCCAGGGCCGCCAGGATGGAGCTGGCCACACCCGAGCCCCGGGTGTACGGGAGGACGTAGAGCCGTTTGATTTCTGCCGTGGTGGCATCCAGAAGCCTCAGGCCGCCACAGCCCACAGGCTGGCCGGAACCCTTGTCGTACGCCACCAGGAACACGGCACAGTCGGCGGACGACGGCGGCGTGCCGGGTTCGTGGTCAGGGGTGCCAAAGCGGGCGTCCAGTTCCGCCTGCTGGGCCCTGCGCAGGTCGGCACCTACGGGGTTCGACCAGGTGACCTGCCTGATGTTGAGTCGGGGATTGGTCTGCATGGCTGCCTCGTTTCGCCGAAGGGTTATGCCTGACAAGCCTAGGAGGCCGCGGTTACCGCGGTGTTTCCTTCGCGTAAGCGCCCAGAGAACAGTCAGCGACGGCGCAGCCTTGGCTGCAGTGGGGCCCGTGACCGGGGCGGATCTTACTGGCGCACGAGGGTCCGCAGCAGCTTGAGCGCCACGGAGATTGACGCGATGTCCACCTGCCCGGGGCCTGTCACCTCGGCAAACGTGTCCTTGATCCGTGCCAGCTGCTCCTGGTGTCCGCGTTCCCAGGCCACGATGCGTTCCACGGCGTCGGGGCCGCCTGCTCCGGGCGTCGGGCCTGACTGCATGACCGAGACTGTCATGTCGGCCACGGCCGAGTAGACGTCGTCCCGCAGCGCTGCCCGGGCGAGTGTCTCCCACCGGCTCTGGCGCGGCAGGTCCGTGATGCGCAGGAGGAGGCCGGCGGCGTCGATCCTTTGGAAAACCGCATAGTAGAGGTCCGCGATGGTGGGGATAGGTTCGTGGACCTGTTCGGACACGAGGGAAATATCCAGCAGGCCGAAGCTCTCCAGGAGATCCGAGGCGCGCAGGGCCAGGTCATGCGGCAGCTCCTCGCTGTCCCAGTGCGCCAGGCGCCCCTGCACGCGGTCGATGTCGGAGCCTCTCAGGTAATCCGATGTCCGGGTGCGGAGCAGCTCCAGGGTGGGCATGATGCGGGCCAGTGCTTCGTCGATGGGCTGGTCGCGGTGGTCGTGCGTCACGTACCAGCGGGTGGCCCGGTCAAGGACGCGGCGCATGTGGATGGCCACCTCCGCCGCCTGCGCACTGGGGAAATCCGGTGGCAGGGCCGTAACCCGCTCCATGATCCAGGGCAGGTCATAGGCTTCCCGCGCCACCACGAAGGCCCGCGCCACGGCGGCCGCGGTGGCGGTGGTTTCCTCCTTCGCACGGAAGGCAAAGGTGATTCCGCCGAGGTTGATCATGTCGTTGGCCACTACGGTGCAGATGATCTGGCGGCGGAGCGGGTGGGTATCCAGTTCGGCTTCGAAGCGCTCCGATAGCTGGCGGGGGAAGTAGCTGCGGAGCGTCCCCTTGAACCACGGGTCATCGGCCAGGTCGCTGGAGGTGAGTTCCTTGGCGAGTTCGATCTTTGCGTAGCCGGCGAGGACGGACAGCTCCGGCGGGGTCAGCCCCTTGCCGGAGCGGAGCCGCTCGTTCAGCTGCTCCGTGCTGGGCAGTCCTTCCTGGTCACGGTCAAGCTCCGAAGCGTTCTCGAGCCAGTCCATGGTCCGCTCGAACCCGGGACTCCACTCAAGCACCAGGTGCCTGTCGTTGAGCAGCAGCACGTTCTGGTCGAAATTATTGGCCAGCACCAGCCGCGATACTTCGTCCGTAAGGGAGTGCAGGAACGTGCTGCGCTCCGTGTCCGGCATATGCCCGGCGGCGATCATTCTGTCAATGAAGATCTTGATGTTGACCTCGTGGTCCGAGCAGTCCACCCCGGCTGAGTTGTCGATCGCGTCCGTGTTCAGCAGCGTCCCGGCGAGGGCCGCCTCGATCCGGCCGCGCTGCGTGATGCCCAGGTTGCCGCCCTCAACGATGACGCGGGCCCGCACTTGGTTGCCGTCGATCCGAAGTGGATCGTTGGCTTTGTCGCCCACGTCCTGGTGCCTTTCGAAGGAAGCCTTGACGTAGGTTCCGATTCCGCCGTTGTAGAGCAGGTCCACAGGCGCCCGCAGGATGGCCTGCAGCAGGGCGTGCGGCGGAAGGGCTGTTGTTCCGCCGGGCAGGCCGAGGCAAACCCGGACCTGCTCGGTGATGCCGATGGCTTTCGCGCTGCGCGGGTGGACTCCGCCGCCCGCGCTGATGAGGGACGGATCGTAGTCGGCCCAGGATGAGCGCGGCAGGCTGAAGAGCCGCCGGCGTTCACGGAAGGAAGTTTCGGCGTCGGGCGCGGGATCAAGGAAGATGTGGCGGTGGTCAAACGCTGCCACCAGCCTGATGTGCCGCGAGAGCAGCATGCCGTTCCCGAAGACATCCCCGCTCATGTCCCCGATTCCTGCCACCGTGAAGTCCCGGGTCTGCGGATCCATGCCCAACGCCCGGAAATGCTGTTTCGCGGACTCCCAGGCGCCGCGCGCTGTGATGCCCATCTTCTTGTGGTCATAGCCCACAGAGCCTCCTGACGCGAAGGCGTCCCCGAGCCAGAAGCGGTATTCGTGCGCCACGGCATTCGCCGTATCGGAAAAGGCCGCAGTTCCCTTGTCGGCCGCCACCACGAGGTAGTAGTCGTCACCGTCATGCCGCACCACCTGCGGCGGCGGCACTATTTTTTCGCCGTCCGGTGTCACCGCGAGGTTGTCCGTGAGGTCCAGCAAGCCGCGGATGAAGATCCGGTAGCACTCCGTTCCTTCCGCCAGCCAGCCCGCACGGTCCACTGCGGGGTCCGGCAGCCGTTTGGGATAGAAGCCGCCCTTGGCGCCGGTGGGCACAATGACGGAGTTCTTCAGGTTTTGTGCTTTGACCAGGCCCAGGACCTCCGTTCGGAAATCTTCGCTCCGTTCGGACCACCGCAGCCCGCCGCGCGCCAGTTCGCCGAAGCGGAGGTGGACCCCTTCCACCCGGGGTGAGTAAACCCAGATCTCGTATTTCGGCCGGGGAAACGGGGCGTTGAGGATAGCCGCAGGTGTCAACTTGAAGCTCAGGTGCGGCTTGTCCTGGAAGTAGTTGGTGCGCAGCGTGGATTCCACAAGGTTCATGAACGTGCGCAGCAGCCTGTCGGCGTCAAGGACAGGCACGGCCTCGATGGCCGCCAGGACCTCCGTGCGCGCCGCGGCCGTGTCACGGAACCGCGCGGCAGGGTCCAGGGCAGGATCGAACTTTGCCTGGAAGAGTGCGAGGATTGCGTGCGTCGCCCGGACATTGTTTTTCAGCGTGTCGGCGATAAAGCCATAGGAATTGGTGGTTCCCAGCTGTTGGAGGTATTTGGCGTAGCTCCGCAGGATGGCGGCCTGCCGCCACGCCACGCCCTCCCTGATGACGAGGGCGTCGATGGCGTCGGACTCGATGTCCCCGCGCATGGCGGCGCGGAACGCCTGCGCCAGCAGCTCACTCGTGGACTCCGGATCCACTCCGGCGGGATACTCAACGCCCAGGTCATACAGGAACAGGCCGCGGCCGCTCCCGCGCAGGATCTCGAACGGGCGCTGGTCCAGGACCTCCAGGCCCAGGTTGTGCAGGAACGGAAGGATCTGGGTCAGGCTCCGCGGCCGGGTCAGGTAGAGCCGGATCCTTGCCTGCTCCGGGGAGACTGCTGAGCGGGTGACGGTCAGCAGCGGATCGCCGGGCGGGCGGCCGCCGTCGCCGTCGAGGTTAAAGGCCTCAAAGTTCCTGATGTCCCGGACCGCGTCCTCCAGCCGGTAGTCCGCCCGGTAGGCCGGTGGAAACGCGTCGGACCAGAGACGGGAGATCCGTGCGGCCTCCGCAACGGGAAAGCGGTCGCGGATCAGTTCGTCGAGGCCTTCGGGCCAGGAACGGGTGGCAGCTATCAGGTCCCGCTCCAGTTCGGCGGGGTCGACGGCGGACTGGCCGCCGGATGCGTCCCGGACCGCCGCTGACGGCAGCTCAGCGGTGGTTCCCGCAGTTCGGATGCGGAAGAAGATCCGTGCCATGGGCGATTCGGACAGTCGCACCTCGAATTCGATGGAGGTCGACTTGAAGGCGTGCACGAATTCCTGCTCCATCTGCAGCCGGACAGCGGTGTTGTAACGCTTCCGGGGGAAGAAGACGAGCGCCAGCACAAACCTGCCGAGGGTATCGGGGCGGAGGAACAGCCGTGTCTGCCGGAGCTGCTCGGCGCGCATGATTTCACGCGCCAGCCGGGAGAGGTCTGCGACGCCTGTCTGGAAGAGCACCTCCCGGGGGATCGCATCCAGGGCGGCAACCAGGTCCTTCCCCTGCTGCGAACCGGGCGCCGCGCCAAGGCGGTCGCTGACTTCCTGCTGTTTTTCCCGGATGACCGGGATCCGCCGGACGGACTGGTGTTCGGCGCTGGGCGTGAAGAGACCCAGGAACCGTTGTTCCCCGGTGGCTTTCCCCGACGGGTCGAAGGACTTCAGCCGGATCTCGTCCAGGTACGATCCCCGAAGGACGGTGGAGCGCAAGTTCGACGTGGCCAGCGCAAGGACCTGGGGTTCCTTGATCCCGGGCTCCCCGGGACCGGCTTGGCGATCAGCTCCGGCCTGGAGCCCCGGAGCCGCGGGGGAACCTGGCCGGCGCAGCAGTCCCAGCTCCGATCCCGCGACGGCGGCAAGCAATCCCCGGCCACCCGGCGTCGTCAGTTCATGCTCGCTGTAGCCCAGGAACACGAAGTTGCCCTCAGCCAGCCAGCGGAGCAGGTCGCCGAGCTGCGGGCCCGCCGGAACAGTGTGGGGCGGCAGATGCTCCGCGGCGGCGACGGCGGCGGAGAGCCTGCGGTGGATGGCAGGTCCGTCAACGGCCACTGCCCGCACATCAGCCACGACGTCCCGCAGCCGCTCCGTGAGCTCCCGGGCCGCGGCGCTGCCGGCGAGCCGCCCGATTTCCATGCCGATCCAGACCTCCGGCATACCATCGGCCGGGGCGGTGATGCCAGGCTCCAGACCCTCCCGCGCCGGACCCGGATGGACATCCAGCAGTTCATGGGTTGCCGGATCGCGGTGGACAAGGAACGTGGGATGGACCAGCAGGCGGATCGGAGTGTCTTCGCGGGTGAGTTCTGCCGCGACGGAGTGGACCAAATACGGCAGGTCTTCGGCAACCACCGCCACGACGCTCGTGTCCAGCTCGTTCAGTATTCCGACGGCGGCCTCTCCGGGAGGCCGCCGGGAAGCCAGGTCCAGGTGGTGGGCTGCCCGGGCACGGAGGGTTTGGGGATCGTAGTTGTGCAGATCCTCGGCTGCCACGTGGGCGTAGTATGCGGCCAGGAAATCCGCGTCGGGTTCCAGCGAACCTGCGGGGGTCTGCTCCGTCGTCCGTGCCATGCCACTGCGCCTCCACTGCGCAGTGAGCTACCGGGACAACGCTCCCCGCGCCTCTCTTCATCATGGCGGGAGGTGGCGGTCCCGTCCAGTGCGCTGACCAGGACCGGATGGTAAGGCTGTCGAGATACCAGCTGGTCTAGGATTATTTGATGGGTTCAACTCAAAGCGACGGTTCCGGCTACTGGTACGGCCCCGATGGCCAACTGGACTCCGGGGCTGCCGTGCTGAAGGCCCTCAGGGATTACCGGGCGGCAGAGCAGGCCATCCGGAGGTCTACAAGGGACTCCATGGGGATGGGCGAAACGGACATCCTCGCCCTCCGCTTCCTCCTGCGGGCACGGGCTTCAGGCGAGACTGTTGTGCCCAAGGACCTGAGTCGGATCCTGGGGATCACCAGCGCTTCAACCACGTCCCTCATCGACCGGCTGGTGGCCAGCGGTCACGTACGCCGCGAGGCGCATCCCACGGACCGCCGCTCGGTGATTGTGGTTCCCACGACCGAGTCGGATCAGGAAGTGCGGGTCACCCTCGGTGCCATGCATCGGCGGATGATGGCAGTCGCCGAGGGGCTGCCCGGTGAGGAAGCCCGCATCGTGGTGCAGTTCCTCAACCGCATGGCGGCGGCAATAGACGAGAAGCCAAAACACCCCGAAATTAGCTAGTCAGACTAGTTATATGTATGCTTACGATTATTCCCAGGGTCGTGAGCATCGAGGAGTCGTGAGCGTGTTGGTAAGTCTTGCCGGAGTCCGCGGGCCGGAATCCATCGTTGGCCGGAACGGGGCCGCAGCATTGCCTGAAGTGCCCTTCCACTGCGAAACCCCCATGGAACTCGTCACGCCCGCGGTCGGACCGCTGTCCACGGGCTACACCTTTGGACCTCCTGTTGAGCCCATCCGGCTGCCTCCGGTCTGGCGCTGCGGCTGCGGTTTCCAGCTTGACGCATGGGATTCCTCTCCGCTGTCCGGTAACTCCAATGCCAGTGATGCTTTTTCCGTCCTGGCGCCATGATGCGCCTCCCGGCGGTGCCCACTGAGGCTGTTGGCCCCGAGGCGGCCGCTGCAGGGAATATCCCCGTCCTCGGCCGCTACCTCCTCCGCGAACGGCTGGGCCGGGGGTCGCTCGCTGACGTGTACCGCGCTGCCGACCTTTTCGGCGGACGCGACGTTGCGGTGAAAATCGGCGCTGATGCGGGCTCCGACCAGCGGGAGCGGATCCGTGCCGAGGCCGGCATCCTCGCCGCCCTGGACCATCCGGCCATTATCGGCTTTGAAGCCGAAGGCATCATGCCCGCTGGCTGCCCCCACGCGGGACGGCCGTTCCTGGTCGAGGAACTCGCGTTCGGCTTGAGCTTCTCGGAATTGTTGCGGGGTGCGGAGCCGGACCGGGCCGACGTCGCCGCATGGGCGGTCCACCTCTTTGACGGGCTCAGCCACCTCCACGGATTCGGGGTGGTGCACCGCGACATCAAGCCTGCGAACCTGATGCTGAGCGGGCTGCGGCGGAGCCCGGTGAGGATCATCGATTTCGGCATAGCCGCACGCGCGGGGACCGTGCCCGAAGCGGGCACCTCATCCGGAACTGTGCAGTATATGAGTCCGGAACAGGCCGCCGGTGCGGCCGCCGAACCGTCCTGGGATGTGTATGCGCTGGGGCTGGTCCTGCTGGAGCTGCTGACCGGGAGGAAGGCCTATCCCGGAACGGCGGTGGAATCGCTGGTGGCCCGCACGCTGCGCAGCCCTGAGATCCCGGGCGCCCTGGGCCCTGGCTGGTCCGAACTGCTGTGCTCGGCCACCGCCATGGATGGAGCCGGCAGGCCCACCGCCGCAGAGGCCGCGGCCATGGCATCGAGGCTTGTGCCGGTGGCCGGCTGGGCCAGGCTCCTGGTCCACTAGCCTGGTTCAGCGCAGCTAGGCCGTCCCGCCGGTGGGATCCTCGGCGGTGGGGTCGGCCAGGGCAAGGCCACCCACGGGGCTGCCGTCCCAGTGAATGAGCTTCCACCCGGCGTCGGGGTCCCCTTCCAGGGCCACGATGCCCGTATTGGACAGGACATGTCGTGCCGCGAACTCATGGTCGGCGTCCGCCGCGCGCAGGCCTGCCCAGGTCCGGATGGCGGCACCGTGGCTGACTACGGCAGCGGCTGAGGAATCCCCGTCGCTGGCAGCGCGGGTGGCAATCCGGGTGATGGCGGCGTCGTACCGTTCGAAGAACTCATGGCCGTCCGGGCCGGCCGGCATGCGGCGGTCCAGGTCTCCGGCAACCCATGCAAACACCGTGCTCATGTACCGCATATGCGATTCGTGGTCCGTCAGCTTTTCCAGTGCCCCGGCTTCGATCTCGTGCAGCCCGTCCAGCACTTCGACTTCCAGGCCGTGCAGGCGCGCCAGCGGTGCCGCCGTGATCTGCGTGCGGAGCAGCGTCGAGGCGTACAGGGCGGCAATGGGCTCATTGGCCAGCGACCGTGCCATGGCCGCCGCCTGCCGCTCTCCCAGCTCCGTGAGTCCGGGTCCCGGATGGGCTGTGTCCAGCTGGCCGAGTACGTTGCCGGGGGTCTGTCCATGGCGGATGAGGAGCAACTTCATGTTCCCAGTTTCGCACTACCGGGCGACGGCGGCGTCCGGCCCTCACGAGCCCGGCGCCGCCGTCGTACTTCCTGGTTGGCTTGACGGGCCTACTTGAGGTGGTCCACCAACTGGTCCGCGATGCCGGTGTACTTTCCGGGCGTGAGGGCGAGCAGCCGGGCTTCAGCCTCGGCGGACAGGCCCAGGCCCTGGACGAATTCCTGCATCCGGGCGGCGTCGACGCGCTGCCCGCGGGTGAGGTCCTTGAGGCGCTCGTACGGGTTTTCCAGGCCTTCGACGCCGGCAATCGCCTCGGCGCGCATGACCATCTGGATGGCCTCACCGAGGACTTCCCAGTTGGTGTCCAGGTCGCCGGCAAGGACGTCCTCGGCAACGTCGAGGCGGTCCAGGCCCTTGGCGACATTGGAGATGGCCAGGAGGGAGTGGCCAAACGCCACGCCGATGTTGCGCTGGCTGGAGGAGTCGGTGAGGTCGCGCTGCCAGCGGGAGGTGACCAGCGTTGAGCCCAGCACGTCCAGGAGTCCGGATGAGATCTCCAGGTTGGCCTCGGCGTTTTCGAAGCGGATCGGGTTGACCTTGTGCGGCATCGTGGAGGATCCCGTGGCGCCGGCGACGGGGACCTGGGCGAAGTAGCCGATCGAGATGTAGCTCCAGATGTCGGTGCAGACGTTGTGCAGGATCCGGTTGAACCGCGCGACGTCGGCGTAAAGCTCTGCCTGCCAGTCGTGGCTCTCGATCTGGGTTGTCAGCGGATTCCACGTGAGGCCAAGTCCTTCGACGAAGGATTTGGCCACCTGCTGCCAGTCCGCGCCCGGAACCGAAGCCACGTGCGCGGCGTAGGTGCCTGTTGCGCCGTTGATCTTGCCCAGGTATTCGGTCCTCGCGATGCGGTCCAGCTGGCGGGTCAGGCGGTGCGCAATGACGGCCAGTTCCTTGCCGAGTGTTGTGGGGGTGGCCGGCTGGCCGTGCGTGCGGGACAGCATCGGCACGGCCCGGTTGTCCTCGGCCATCCTGGTGATCTGGGCAACCAGGTCCCGGGCGGCGGGCAGCCACACGTCCTCCACAGCACCCTTGACGCCCAGCGCGTAGGAAAGGTTGTTGATGTCCTCGGACGTGCAGCCGAAGTGCACCATGGAGGTCAGGTTCTCGATGCCGATTGCGGGCAGGCGCCGGCCGATGTAGTACTCCACGGCCTTGACGTCGTGGACAGTGACGGCTTCGATTTCGGCGAGCTCGGAAACCGAGGAGGAATCGAATTCGGTGACGATGGCACGGAGCTTGTCCTGCTGTTCCTG
>DATFAE010000024.1:0-21511 GCA_035254945.1 Arthrobacter sp.
CCCGGAAGCTAAGACCCACAGCGCCGATGGTACTGCACCCGGGAGGGTGTGGGAGAGTAGGTCACCGCCGGACACACATTAGGCTCAGGCCCCAACCACAGGTTGGGGCCTGACCCATTTAAAACACCCCCAAACCCTCTCCCACATCCCGCAGCCGTTCGACAGACCCTCTCCCACACCCCGCAGCCGTTCGCCAGACCCTCTCGCACATCCCGCAGCCTTTCGCCCGACCCTCTCGCACATCCCGCAGCCGTTCGCCAGACCCTCTCGCACATCCTGCACGTTTCCAACAGACCCTCTCGCACCCCATCCCGGCCATCCGCCGTCGTAAGTGAGAGAGCATCCATGAAAAACCCGCAACAACTGAGAGAGCGTCCAGGCCCAGCCACCATTGGACGCCGGAGAGCGTCCGCTGTGGGCGCAATTCCCCGAAAAATCCCCCAAAATCTGGTGATTTTAGTCAAAAAGTCGCGGAAACACGCGGAATTTGCGGTCCTCACCGGCCCAAGCTGGTAAGTTTTCGAACAGTGGCTTGTACGCATGCCGCGTGCAGGCTCCAGAAATCATGACCGTCCAGGAGGACATCAATGGCTAAGAACCGTAGTGAACTTGTTTCAGAGGTAGCAGGCAAGGCCGGCACCAGCCAGGCAGCCGTCAACTCCGTTCTCGATGCACTGTTCGAGGTTTTCGAGACCTCTGTCGCCGCGGGCGAGAAGATCACCATCCCGGGCTGGCTCGCCGTCGAGCGCACCGACCGTGCAGCACGCACCGGCCGCAACCCGCAGACCGGCGAGACCATCCAGATTGCAGCCGGCCACAGCGTCAAGCTGACCGCCGGCTCCAAGCTGAAGGCTGCGGTCGCCAAGAAGAAGTAGTCTTCTTCAACAGCATCCGTGGAGCGGCAACCATATTGGTTGCCGCTCCACTGCTTTTAAGCCGATTCGCCGCCTCGGCGCACGTAGCGGACAATGGATAGGTGCCTTCCGCAGCAAAATCCCGTTCCACCGCACCCCAGCCAGCCCCTGACAAGGGAGCGTCTGGACTGCTGGCCGGTGCCTTCGGAATTTCGCGGCCGTGGCAGCTCGCAGGCCTCGCGGCCCTGCTGCTGGGGCTGACGGCGGCCCTCCTCTTTTCCGGCGCAGCTGCCGCCCGTGAGGTCGCGGACCCCGGCGCACTGGTCCGCTGGGGGCTCCCCATCAGCAAAGCCATCCACAACATCTCCGTGGCCACGGTGGTGGGCGGCCTGATCTTCGCCGTCGGCATCCTGCCCCGAAGCGCCTCCCGGCGTTCCAAGGACGGCGACGGCCCGGAACACCCGGCCTTTTCCCGGGCTCTGACGGTGGCGGCCGCAGCCGGCGCAGCCTGGACCCTGTCAGCGATCGCCGTTCTGGTGCTCACGTACTCAGACGTCGCGGGCCAGGGCATCTCCGGGGACGCAGAGTTCACGCAAGCGCTCGTCTACTTCATGACCGACATCGAGACCGGACGTGCATGGCTCGCCGTCACCATCATCGCTGCCGTTGTCACCACCGCCCTTTTCGGAGTGAGGTCACTCGGAGGCCTCGCGCTCACCCTGGTCCTGGCGCTCGTTGGCCTCGTGCCCGCCGCGCTGATCGGCCACTCCTCGAGTTCCTCCGACCATGAAGGAGCCATCAATTCCCTCGGCCTCCACCTCGTGGGCGTCAGTGCCTGGGTGGGCGGCATCATCATGCTGGCCGTGCTTTCGGGGATCCTGACCGCGTCAAAGCCCGGCACGTCCGCCGACATCACCGAACCGACCCTGCGCCGGTTCTCGTCCCTCGCCGGCTTTGCGTTCGTCCTGGTCTTCGCCTCGGGCGTCATCAACGCCAGCATCCGCATCACCAGCTGGGGTGACCTCTTCGGCTCCGCCTACGGCCAGCTGGTCCTGGCGAAAACGGCCGCAGCCCTCGTCCTGGGCGGCATCGGATTCATGCACCGGCAGTGGGTGATCCCGCAGCTGGGCCGCAAGGGGTCCGCGTTCTCCTCCCGCCGCGTCCTGTGGCAGCTGGTGGTGGTTGAGCTCCTGATCATGGCCGCCACCTCCGGTGTCGCGGTTGCGCTGAGCCGGTCGGCCCCGCCGCAGCCCACCACCTTCGCGCCTGACGCATCCCCTGCCTTCATCCTCTCCGGCTACGAGCTGCCCCCGGAGCTGACCCCCGAGCGGTGGCTGACCGAATGGCGCCTGGACTGGCTGTGGATCGCCGTCGTGCTCTTCGGGCTGGTCTCCTACTCCCTGGGTGTGGTGAAGGTGCTGCGCCGTGGCGACAAATGGCAGTGGTTCCGTACGGTGAACTGGGTCATCGGCCTGCTGGTGCTGACCTTCATCACGTCCGGGCCGCCGTCGGTCTACGGCCGGGTCCTGTTTTCCGCGCACATGGTGGACCACATGGCGCTGACCATGGTGGCGCCCATCTTCCTGGTGCTCGGCGCCCCCGTGACCCTGGCGCTCCGCGCACTGCCCGCACGCAGGGACAGTTCCCGCGGCGTGCGCGAATGGCTGCTGGTGTTTGTTCACTCCAGGTTCTCGCAGCTGGTAACCCACCCCATTTTTGCGGCCGGCAACTTCGCCGGGTCCATCGTGCTGTTCTACTACTCGGACGCGTTCGGCTTTGCGATGCGCGAGCACGTGGGCCACGAGCTGATGACCGTGCACTTCCTGCTGACCGGCTACATCTTCATCCTGAGCATGATCGGCACGGACCCGCTGCCCCGCCGCGCACCGTACCCCATGCGGCTGCTGCTCCTGCTGGCCACCATGGGATTCCACGCATTCTTCGGCGTCGCCATCATGGGCGGGACCAACCTCCTGGCGGCTGACTACTTCGGAAACCTCGGCAGGGCCTGGGGACAGTCCGCCCTCCTGGACCAGCAGACCGGCGGCGCGGTGGCCTGGGGCATCGGTGAAGTGCCCACGCTGCTGGTGGCGATCGGCGTCGCCGTGATGTGGTCCCGGTCAGATGCGCGTGAGACCAAGCGGGTGGATCGGGCCGCCGACAGGAATAACGACGCCGATCTGACTGCTTACAACGATATGTTTGCCAAATTGGCTGAACGCGACGCCAAGCTGGCTGAACGCAACAAGCTGGAAGGACGCTGATGAGCGAAACCGTACGCACCCAACTCCGGGTCCGCGCCTCCGAACTGGTGGGACGCAACTGGTTGAACACCGGCGGCAAATCACTGGACCTGGAAGCCCTGCGCGGCAAGATCGTGCTGCTGGACTTTTGGACCTTCTGCTGCATCAATTGCCTCCACGTCCTCGACGAACTGCGGCCCCTGGAGGAGCAGTACTCGGACGTACTGGTCACCGTCGGCGTTCACTCGCCCAAGTTCGAGCACGAAGCAGATCCCGTGGCCCTGGCGGCCGCCGTGGAACGCTATGAAATCCACCATCCCGTCCTGGACGACCCCGAGCTGGACACCTGGAAGGCCTACACGGCGCGTGCCTGGCCCACCCTGGTGGTCATCGACCCCGAGGGCTACATCGTGGCGCACCTCTCCGGCGAAGGCCACGCCGACGGCCTTGCCGTGCTCATCCCCGAACTGATCGCCGAACACGAAGCCAAGGGCACCCTGCACCGCGGCTCCGGCCCTTATGTGGCGCCGGAAGCGACGTCGGGGACTCTGCGGTTCCCCGGCAAGGCGCTGTTCCTGCCGGCCGGGCGGGGCACCTCCGCCAGCGGCGGAGCGGATGCAGGGACGTCCGACGGCGGCACTTCAGCGGGTGCCGCCGCCCACGGTTCCTGGCTGGTGACCGACACCGGCCACCACCGCCTCGTCGAGCTGGGGACCGATTTCAAGACGGTCCTGGCGACGTTCGGCACCGGCACCAAGGGCCACGTTGACGGCCCCGCCGGCGACTCAGCCGATCACGTACAGCCCACCGCACAGTTCAACGAACCGCAGGGCCTGGTGCTGCTCCCGGAGGATGTGGCAGCGAAGGTGGGCTACGACGTCGTAATTGCAGACTCCGTCAACCACCGCCTCCGCGGGCTGTCGCTGCAGGACGGGACGGCCACCACCCTGGTGGGCAACGGTGTCCAGCGGCTGCTGGAGACCGGCCCGGCGCGCGTTGACGAGGACGCCGCGGGATTCACGGGCCTCCTCAGCGAGCACCCGCTTGAGGTCTCCCTGAGTTCCCCGTGGGACGTGGTCTGGTCCAGCAAGCTCAACGCCGTGGTGATCGCCATGGCCGGCACCCACCAGATCTTCAGCTTCGACCCGCTGACCGGTGCCGTGGCCATCGCCGCCGGCAACGGCCTGGAAGGACTGCTGGACGGCCCGGCCCACGAAGCCTGGTTCGCGCAGCCCTCCGGCCTGGCCGAAGACGCGTCCGGCAACATCTGGGTGGCGGACTCCGAGACCTCGGCCCTCCGCAAGCTGGTCATTGACGACGACGGGACGGTCACCGTCGAGTCCGCCGTCGGCAAGGGGTTGTTCGACTTTGGCTTCCGTGACGGCGCCGCGTCCGAGGCCCGGCTGCAGCACCCGCTGGGCGTCACCGTCCTGCCGGACGGCTCGGTGGCCATCGCGGACACCTACAACGGCGCCGTGCGCCGGTATGACCCCGCCTCCAAGACCGTGTCCACGCTGGCGCGGGGACTGGCTGAACCGTCCGACGTCATTGTGGACCACACCCAGGCCGCAGGCTCCGAGCCGCTGCTGGTGGTGGTGGAGGCCAACAAGCACCAGCTGGTGTACGTGCCGATCCCCAAGGAAGCCCAGCAGGTGGATGAGGGTGCGGTGCAGACCCACCGGCCCAAGAGCCCCGTTGCTCCCGGCCTCCTGGAGCTTAAAGTCCGTTTCACGGCACCCACCGGCCAGAAGCTTGATGACCGCTGGGGCGATCCCACCCAGCTGAAGATTTCCTCCACGCCGCCCGAGCTTCTCGTTGCCGGTGCTGGGACCTCAGTGGGGCTGATCCGGACTCTGGAGCTCGCCTCGGACATCGCGGACGGCGTCCTGCACATCACGGCGCGCGCGGCCGCCTGCGACGGGCCCGAGACCGAGGACGGTGAAATCCCGGACCACGCGGCCTGCCATCTTTACCAGCAGGACTGGGGCATCCCCCTGCTGCTGACCGACGACGGCGACACCGAGCTGGTCCTGGACCTGCGCGGCATGGACTGAGCGCCGCCGTCGTTCTTTAGGCGGAAAGGCTGCCTTCCTGGCCTTCGCGTCACGGGAGGCAGCCTTTTGCGTTTCCCGGTCGACGTAAGGCGCGGATTTCCGGGGTCTCCGCAGCGGTCCAGCTTCTAAACCGTGCCTGGCGTGACACCGGGTTGTCCACATGCGGAAACATCCGCGGGTACACAGCCCCACGACGGCGGCACCATTGGTGCCATGGACGTCTCGAAAGCACTCGAGCTGTGCGGCGGAGCGGCCCGCAGACCGGCATTGGCACGGCTTGGCGTCGATGACGCGTCCCTGCGCCGTGCCGTACGTGCTGGAATCCTGCAGCCCGCCCGCGGCCTCTATGCCCTCCCGACAGCGGCACCGGAGACTGTAGCGATGCTGCGGAACCGCGAATTGCTCACCTGCCTCAGCGCTGCCCCGCACTACCGTCTGTGGACACTGCATGCCCCTGCCTCCCGGCACGTCCACCACCGGCGAGAGGGGGCGGTCCGGAACACGCCGGCGGTCTATCACGCAGGGCTGCACCTGCCGCCGTCGGACGGATGCCCGTGGCAGCACTCGCTGACGTCCTGATCCACGCCCTGCGATGCCTGCCGTTTTTCGAATCGCTCGTGATGGTGGAATGCGCTCTGTCGCGAGGTGACATAACCTTGGATTTCCTCCGTGACCGGCTTCCGGGAAATCGGAACGGGCCTGCCCGGGAAGTCCTGAGGTGGGTGGACAGGGGCGCCGAATCCCTTCTGGAGACCCTCGCCCGGACGTACTTCAGGCAGGCCGGGATCAGGGTTGAAACTCAGGTGCACCTGGAAAGGGTGGGATACGTGGACCTGCTCCTGGATGGCTGGCTGGTGGTGGAGTTGGACGGACGGCATCACGCGGACTGGGCACAGGTCAAGAAGGACCACCGCCGGAACAACGAGTCGGTGGTCCAGGGATTCACGGCACTGCGCTACTACTACTCGGACGTGGTGTATTCGCCGGCGGACATGGTTGCGCAGGTGTTGGGCGTCCTGGGGCGGCGCCGGTAGCTGCCAGCCGTCACGCCCGGCACGCTTTCGGGCGCGGGAGGCGGCGGAATCAGCGGGAATTCAAGGGTGGCGGTGGCGGAGCCGGCGAAACCGCGCCTGGTGTGACGTTAAACCGGGCCAGTGCGGGAAACCGGGCCAGTGCGGGCCGGACGGCAGATGCAGCTTAGTAGCTCAGGAGCGGGGTGACCTTGATGGTGTCGCCGGCGATGTCCAGGCGGGTGGTGAAGCTGAAGTCCACCTCTTCATTGAGCGGGAAGTTGGCGCCGGTGAAGGAGTTTTGCTGGACCGCCTCCACCCGGGCCTTGCCGTCGAGCGGGGCCACCACCCAGCGGCCGCCGAAGGGCTCGATGGAGATCTCCGGGTACTCGGTGATGCTCCACTTGATGGTGCCGTCGTACACCGTGTTGTTGCTGGCGAAGTAGAACGGGCAGTCCGGCTGCAGTTTCTGCTGCTTCTGGGCCTCGGCGGCGCAGGCGTCCAGGAACTCCTTGACCTTCGCGCCGACGTCCTCCTGGAGATCCTCCGTTGCCTGGGTCAGCAGGTTCAGCGGCGCGACCGGGGCGCTGTTGGACGTGACGGTGGCGCGCGTGGGCGGGGCGGCGAAATACTCGCCGTTCAGGGCCGCCTCGTACTCGCCGGGGTAGAAGACGGCGAAGGTGTTGCGGCCGTTAGGCATGTTCACCGGCACACCGTTGAGCGTGGCCTCGCTGGCGTTCACCACGGTGACGTCCACGGTGGGCAGCCGTGAGGGGACAAACGCCCAGGTGTTGAAGAAAAGCCACTCGGCGCCGGTCTTCTCCAGCATGAATTCGGTGCGCAGCCGGCTGCCGTCGATGGTGTATTCCATCGGCACCATGACCTGGTTGCGGGAACGTTCTTCGGCGTCGCCGATCTTGACGTTGGCGAACCGTGAGGCTGCCGTCTGCAGGGCCGTTCCGTCGAGCATGGCGGCGTTGGCCTGCGGAACGGTGGCGCGCAGCAGGCCCAGTGCCTTGCCGCCGTCGCCGCTGTGCAGCGCGTCCAGATACTCGCGCACAGGCTGCTGCGGACTGGCCACCGTATTGTTCACGAGGTTCACCGCGACGATGGCCGCGGCCACGGCGAGCATGAGGCCCAACAGCCATCCGGCCGCGATCCTCACCAACGCTTGACTCATCTGCACGTCCCCCACGTTACCTGTAAGCCCGCCAATTCCGGGTGCCGGGGCACCCCCGCGTGACGCACAGCAGCCGCTTTCCCAACGCCCGACGGCGGCACTCCAGTCCCCGGAACATCGTCACCTTTTGCCTACCGGCGGCGCCGGGACGACGTGCCGAACACGCCCCGGAGCAGTTCCCGGCCGAGCTGGGTGCCCATGGAACGGACCATGCTTTTCAGCCCGCCGCCCAGCGCCCCGCCGAGGGCTCCGGCGAGGTCGCCCACCACGTCACCGCCCGCCGGAGCGGACCGTTCCCGGGAAGAGCGTTGCGGTGCACGTGGGGCCCGGGTCCGCGGGGCCCGTGCTTCATTAACGCTCTCGGGGGCGGGCGCGGGGGCGGGGCGGCTGCTGGGCCGGCCCAGGATTTCTTCCTCGATCCTGCGCGCCTCGGCGTCCACGTCGGCCTGGTTCCGGGATGCCCCGGGCGCGGGGGTGCCGCCGGGGACGGGTGGTTCGCCCGGTGCCGCGGCTCCAGTGGGGTCCGCGCCCTTGCCGGTCAGCTTTTCGTAGGCGGAGACGTTGTCCACCGCCGTTCCGTACTTGGCCAAAAGCGCGGAGCCTGCCACCGTGCTTTTGACCAGTTCGTCGGAGCTGGGGCCCATGACGGACTCGGGAGCGCGCAGCCTGGTGTGTGCCACCGGGGTGGGGGCGCCCTTCTCGTTCATGACCGTGATGACCGCTTCGCCGATCCCCGCGGAGGTCAGGGTTTCCTCAAGGTCGTAGTCGCTGACGGGGAACGTGGACACCGTGGCTTTGAGCGCCTTGGCGTCCTCCGGCGTGAAGGCCCGAAGCGCATGCTGGACCCGGTTGGCCAGCTGGCCGAGGACGTCCGAGGGCACGTCCTTGGGGGTCTGGGTCACGAAGAAGATGCCCACGCCCTTGGACCGGATGAGCCGGACGGTGGTGGTGATCGCGTCCAGGAATGCCTTGGACGCGCCGTTGAACAGCAGGTGGGCCTCGTCCAGGAAGAACACGAGTTTGGGTTTGTCCAGGTCGCCGGCTTCGGGCAGGTCCTCGAAGAGATCGGCCAGCAGCCACATCAGGAACGTGGAGAACAGCATGGGCTTGGTCTGCAGCGTGGGCAGTTCCAGGCACGTGATCACGCCGCGGCCGTCCGGCGCTGTCCGAAGCAGCTCGGCGGTATCGAATTCCGGCTCACCGAAGAACCGTTCCAGCCCCTGCGCCTCCAGGTTCACCAGCTCCCGCAGGATCACCCCGGCCGTGGCTTTGGACAGCCCGCCCAGCGCGGCGAGTTCGTCCTTGCCTTCGGCGGAGGTCAGGAACTGGATGACCGAGCGGAGGTCCTTCAAATCGATGAGTTCAAGGTTGTTTTTGTCCGCGAAGTGGAAGACCAGCTGCAGGCTGGATTCCTGGGTGTCATTGAGCTCCATCACCCTGGACAGCAGGATGGGACCAAACGACGTGACGGTGGCGCGGACGGGCACGCCGTTCCCGTCACCGCCCAGGGCAAGGAATTCCACCGGGAACGTCCTGCCGGCCCAGGCCTGGCCGATGCTCTCGGTGCGCGCCGTGAGTTTTTCGCTGCCGGCAGCGGCCGTGGCCAGGCCGGAGAGATCACCCTTGATATCGGCGAGGAATACGGGGACCCCCGCGGTGGACAGCTGCTCCGCCATCATGTGCAGGGTGACGGTCTTGCCGGTACCGGTGGCACCGGCCACCAGGCCGTGCCGGTTCATCATGGCTAGCGGCAGCCGGACCTGGGCTTCCTTGTGGAGTTCGCCGTCGATGATGGCGGCACCGAGTTCAATGGTGGCACCGTCCAGGGTGTAGCCGTTCTGGATGGTGGCGAGCTTCTCTGCGGTGGTTTTGGTGGCCATGCCGCTAGCTTAGTGGCGGGCCCGGAAGATTCTTGGTGAAGGCCAGCGACTTTATGGTCATTACGTCCTGGCCCGGGGCGGGGGGTGAATAGTCGACGTCGTGGTGTAGCTGGATGCCTCATGGAAACCGCCGTGCCGGGCGGCGAAGCTGCCCTATGCTTCTGACGCGCCACCGCGGTGACCACGACGTCGGCCCGCACCATGCCGCCGTGGCCAGCCGCACGAGGTGCGTGACGTCGTCGGGCGCGGCATGGGACGAGGCAGCACGCTCAGCGGCGACGTCGGTGGTGTGGTGGACGATGTCGGTGGTGTGGTGGACGATGACGTTCCTGCCGAGTGCCCCCGCACCTGATTAAGGGCACCCCGCAATAATTAGCGGGCTGTGCGGGAAGTCCCTAGTTAATTGTCTGTCTTGGGTTTAATGCGAACAACTGGTGATGCTGTTGATTCCCGTAGCAAGAGCTTTGGCCTCACCTTCGAGTCCGGGACAGTCTCAGTGGCAGACAGTCGTTGCTGGAGTAGCTGGAAGGCCCTCTGGCCCAGGTCTTTGAAGTCGGGTGAGACTGTTGACAGTGCTGGCCAAGTGAATTCACTGAAGGGCTGATTGTCCCAGCCGATGATGGAAACTTCTTCCGGCACCCGCACGCCTTTTTCATGAAGGGCACGTAGCGCAGCGACGGCGAGACCGTCGTTGGAGCAGAAGATCGCGGTCATCTCAGGATCTGCGGCGATTCGGAGCCCCTGTTCATAACCTGAACGGGCAGAGCGCGATGCTTCAAGCACAGGCGGAGGCGTTATGCCGGCATCGGTAAGGGCGTCGTGCCATCCCTGGTAACGTCCGGAAAATTGGGTGAGCGGGAACAGGCCGAGGTGGTGGACCGTTTGGTGTCCAAGGTGGAGCAGGTGTTCTGTTGCCTGTCGGCCGGCGGCGTATTCATCGATGAAGGCGTACGGGAAACCCGGCTGGCCTATTGGGAACCCGGAGGCCGCCACGGTAGGGATGGTGGTTGGCAGGTGCTTGAGCACCTCTGCTCCTGATGGGTCGAAGTCGAGAACGATGATCCCTGCGAGCTGCTGCTGGAGCGCCCCTTCCAGCGCTGCTTGCACATCAGGCTCCTCGGCAGATCTCACTGCAGAGATGACAACGGAGTAACCGGCTGCCTGCGCGGTTTCCTCGATGCCTGCCAGTGTGTTGGCGTAGCCGTAAGCTGACGTACTTGCTGCGAAAATCGCGATCATTGTCCGCTCGCCACTTCTTAATGTGCGGGCAAGCGAACTGGGCCGGTAGTTGAGCTCCTTAATGGCCGCCTCTACACGTTCTCTCAGTCCTTGGCTTACCGGGATGTTTCCGGTCAGCACCCGCGATACGGTCGGCACTGAAACCCCCGCAAGGCGTGCCACATCCGCAATGACTGGTTTGCGGGAGTCTTTGGCGATTTTCATGTCCATCCTCGTGGTAAGGGTAGCGTCCTGGTCGGGACGGCTATCCCTGCTGGCTGATGCGGGCGTTGACTTGCTTCCTGACCAACAGCCACGCCAGCAAGGCCGGCACGAGGCCGCTGCCCAATGGAATCAGTGTAGGCAGGCGGAGGGCAAGGATCCCCCACGTGGCGAGGGCGAGGACGCATCCTCCCAGCGGCAAGGGTTTGGTGACAACAATGTTGAGCGATGCCTCCCACAGGTTGCGGCGGGTTGTGCTGGAATCTGTTTCCATGGCTGCCGCCAGAAGGGCGAGGTAGAAGGCGAGAGCGACGCCACACAGAGGAATGATGATGCACAGGGCCACCGTCCCCAGTAGTCCTGGAGTGGACAGCCAAAAAAGGATGGAGAATGCCGCGGTGGCCGTAAGGATGGCGGCCAGCAGCCCAGGAAGGCCGACCCTTGCCCACGCCCACGTGAATTCAGTAAAGAAGCGCCGGGTTGAGCCGGGTTTGTCCTCGAGTATGACTTGGCGGAACGTGCGCTGGAGGGCAACGGCTGCCGGTACAACGGTCACAAGTGGCAGGCTGAACACCAGGAACAGGATCTGCAGCAGTAGGACTTCGCCCGTAACTTCGAGCCCGTTCATGACTGCTGCCCCCTTGGGGCGGCTTTTTGGCTGTTCCATGCATTCATCCTTACTCTGCAGCCTCGTTGCTGGCAAAGGGCCTCCAGAATTGCTCTTGCACCATTTCATCTTTGTGACTTGCATCTCTGATATCGATATCATACACTCATTGCACACGCTATCCACTGTCGGATGGCTTATTCAGGAGGATTGATATGGCACGTCGACGTGCAGGATTTCTCGCGCTGGCGGTCGCTGGCACCCTGGCCCTCAGCGCCTGCGGTTCTGGTGGAGCACCCACGGCCCCGGCATCCGACCCGGCTGAAGTGACCGGCACACTCCGTGTCCTGGTTCCGAGCTACCCGGCCAGCAACGAGGGCAAGGCGGCTCTCGATAAAGTGGTTGCTTCATTCAACGCAAAGTACCCCAAGGTCACGGTCGAACCTGACTTTGCAACGTTCGATACGTTAAACCAGAAGATCTCCACCTCCATTGCAGGTGGCCAGGGGTACGACGTCCTGGTGACAGGCATCGGCTGGGTGCCGCCGTTCGCCGCCAAGAACGTGTTCGAGGACCTTTCCTCCTTCGGCGTTTCCGCTGATTCGCTGGGCGAGTCCACCAACCCGGCGCTTGTTCCGGCCGCCGAGTTCAAGGGCAAGGTGTACGCCGTACCGCTGATCGCCGGGCCTAAGCCTTTGGCCCTGCGGAAATCACTCTTCGAAAAGGCAGGCCTTGATCCGTCAAAGCCGCCGACAACCATGGCCGAAATCAAAACCGCTGCCGAGAAGCTCACCGTCAAAGACGCCGCCGGGAACATCACCCAGGCAGGCTTTGACTTCTGGGCCGCGCCGGGTGGCTACCGCCAGGACTTCGTCGCCCTGCTCGGATCGTTGGGTAAGCCTTTGTACAACACCGACGGTGAGGCAGGGTTCGCCGGCTCCGAGGGCGTTCAGACCCTTGAATGGATGAAGAGCATGGTGAACAACGTCCAGAAGTACGGTGCCCAGAACGCCGCAAAGTCCCCGCTGGTCAACACCGGCGAAGCTGCCATGGGTTTCACCGGCGGATACATTGACTGCTCCGACAAGGGCGTTGGGAAGGCCGTCTGTGATGACCTTGTCTACTTCAACCTCGAGGACAAGGAAGGCTCCATGTTCACCGGTGGGCAGCTTGCCTCGGTCGGCAAGAGCAGCAAGTTGAAGGCTGCGGCCTGGGATTTCATCCAGGAGCTGAGCAAGCCGGAAGCTGAAGCCGGCATTGCTACCCTGAACTTCGCCGTTCCGGCGGGCAAGGACGCCGCGGACTCGGCGGTCGTCAAATCCAACCCGGCAAGCACGTTCGTGGCCGCGAACCTCGATGACGCCAAGTTTGAGGGCGGAGCCGCCAACTGGCTCGATCTCCGGGGGACGTTCGGTACAAGCCTTGACGACGCCCTCTTGGGTAAGAAGTCAGCTGAGGAAACGCTCAAGGCTCTGGAGCAGCAGTCAAAGTGAGCACTCTTAAGGAATCCAAACCAGCGGTGCGCGCGGCGGGGGCGGTTCACACCCGCGCCGCGCGCCCTGCGGGGCGGAAGTCACGGCTCACCCGCCAGCAGTCACGCGCCGGTTGGCTGCTTCTGGCGCCGGCCCTGCTGCATTCAACATTCTTTCTCGCTGTTCCGGCCTTCGCCGCGATCTTCCTGAGCTTCACCAACTACGATTTCTCCGGCGCCTGGCAGATGATCGGCACAGAGAACTACGTAGAGCTGTTCCAGGACACCCGGTTCCAGGCCGCGTTCCGCAACACCATCCTCTACACCCTCGCCGTGGTTCCCCTGTCCATGGGCTTGGCTTTGGTCATCGCTCTGGGTCTGAACCAAAAGATTCGCGGTCTGGGGTTCTTCAGGACGGTCTATTACCTGCCGGTTGTGACCGCGACTGTGGCTGTCGCCTCAGTGTGGCTCTGGATCTACCACCCGGGCGCCGGCCTTGCCAACGCTGTCGGAAGCCTCTTCGGGCTCAGCCGTTCCGAATGGCTCAATGATCCCGCCATGGCGCTGCCTGCCCTGATGGCTGTTGGCATCTGGCAAGGACTGGGTGCCAAAATGATCGTTTATTTGGCTGCGCTTCAGGGCGTATCCAAGGAACTGCTGGAGGCGGCAAACCTGGACGGCGCCAACCGCTGGCAGGTCTTCCGCAACGTGGTGTGGCCCGCCCTTGGCCCTGCCCACTACTTCGTGCTGATCACCGCGATCGTTCAGACGTTCCAGGTCTTTGACCTTGTCTTTGTCATGACCAAGGGCGGCCCGGTGAATTCCACTACCGTGCTGACCTTCGACATCTACAACAACGCCTTCGAAGGCCTGCGCCTGGGCTACGCCTCGGCCGAAACGGTCATCATGCTCATACTCGTCGCTGCCTTCATCTACCTGGGTGGTCGCTCGCAAAGGAAGAACCAGGATGGTTAAGACGAAACTAACGCCAGGACGCCTGGCCCTCTACGCCGTACTGTCACTGGGCAGTTTGCTCATGGTCGGACCGTTCATCTGGATGATCCTCACCGCGCTCAAATCAACCGGCGAGGTCGGCACATTTTCCTGGCTGCCCAGGGAGTTCCACTGGTCAAACTTCGTGGAAGCCATGGACGCAGCACCATTCCTGCGCTATTTCTGGAACAGCCTCGTGCTCACGGTCGGGCAGACAGCCCTGACGTTGGTCTTCTGCACCATGGCCGGCTACGCCCTGGCAAAAGCTCCGATCCGTGGCGCGAAGGGAATCCTGAACTACTTCATTGCCCTGATGATGGTTCCCTTCCAGATCATTCTGGTGCCCATGTTTCTCCTGGTGAAGTCCATCCCGTTCTTCGGGGGCAACGACATCCTCGGGATGGGCGGGACTGGGTGGCTCAACACCTGGTGGGCTCTGATCATTCCGTTGGCGATCGCACCGCTCTACACCTTCCTGGCCCGCCAGTTCTACGTCACGCTTCCTTCCGAGCTGGCCGACGCGGCGCGTGTGGACGGGCTTGGAGAATTCGGGATCTTCTTCCGGATCATGACGCCCCTGGTCAAGCCCGCTCTGGTCACCATCGGCGTCTTTCAGGTAGAAGCGGCTTGGAACAGCTTTCTATGGCCCCTCATCGTCACCAACTCCGATGAGCTCCGGCCCCTGCAAGTGGGACTCGCGATCTTCTCCCAGGATCCGCTCAACGTGCAGTGGCCCTACCTTATGGCCGGGGCCACGCTCGCCACGCTGCCCATGATCATCCTGTTCATCTTTGCCCAGAAACGATTCGTCGAGGGCATGGCCAGCGCAGGGCTCAAGGGCTAACCCCTTCAAACAAGCTGACCCCTTCAAACAAGAGGAACAACATGATTACGCCGTCAGCCTCAACGCTGGGCGCACCCGGAGTACCCCTGGACGTCATCCTGTCGTGGCTGCAACAACACCATATCCATGGCGTTGAGCTGCGGCTGGCAGGAGAGGAAATTGCCGACCCGGACATGGATACTGCGGCTCGGAATGACCTCCGGCACCAGATTAACGCAGCAGGCGTGCAGGTCACAGGCATCGCCAGCTACGTGAAGGTGGCGGCCCCCGGCGCCGATGAGATCATCGTCGACGGGCTCTTCCAGGCGGTTGACTTCGCCAGGGACCTTGGGGCACCAATGGTCCGGGTATTTCCCGGAGCGGACACCGGACCTGCCGCCTTCACGGATGCCCCACCCCTGATGGAATCACGGGACGAGGTGGATGGACGGGCGGCACGGCGGCTCAGTGCCGTCACCTCATACGCTGCTGACTTCGGCGTCCTGCCGGTGCTGGAGACTCACGATTCGCATCCCACCGGTAAAGACATAGCAGCGATCCTCGACCGCGTGGACGGCCCCGTTGGGGTGGTGTGGGATTTGTTGCACCCCTGGCGTGTAGGCGAACAGCTGGAAGAGACGTGGAAAGCCCTTGAGCCCTGGCTGGCGACCGGCCGCGGCTGCGTCCAGGTCAAAGACGCCGACATGCCGGCCAGCAGCACACCACTGCCCATCGGCAAAGGTTCATTGCCGACTGAGGAATTTGGCCAGCTGCTGGTCCGCAACGCCTACAGCGGAGCGGTCACCCTTGAGTGGGAGAAGGCATGGTATCCGGAGGCGGCGCAACTGGACGTCGCACTGCCTTCCCTCCGGACATGGCTCGACAGACATTGGGATGGGGACATCAATTGAGTGCAGCACTGCACAGCACCGCCGCGCCGGGAACGCCTGTGTTCAGGCCCAAAGTTGCCCTGGCGATGCAGGATGCTGACCTGCGGGACGCCCTGTTTTCCAAACGTCTCCGCAGTCGGCTCGAATCGATCTGTGACTGCGACTTCAGCATGGTCATTCAGGACTTCGAAGCGACACCCGATAATGCCATCCGAGATGTCGATGTTCTCCTCACGGGCTGGTTCTCTCCCCGCATCGACGCAACGGTTCTTGCCCGCATGCCACGGCTAAAGCTCATTGCCCACGCAGGGGGAAGCGTCAAGGGCCACATCCTTCCCGAATGCTGGGAGCGGGGCATAACAGTGACAACGGCCGCAGAGGCCAATGCCTTGCCGGTGGCCGAGTACACCCTTGGACTCATCCTCCTGGCCGGAAAATCAACGATCGCTGCCAGCCACCTCTACAAGCAGCGCCAAACCAAAATCGATCGAGAGCGGGAGTTTCCGGGAACCGGCAACTACGAGCGGGCCATCGGTATCGTAGGGGCATCCACCATCGGACGGCTCGTCCTTGAGCGTCTCCGGCCCTTCGACTTCGAAGTCACAGTGTACGACCCCACGATCAGCGACGCCGAAGCACTGCGGCTGGGCGCACGCCGGGTGAGCCTGGATGAACTCATGAGCTGCAGCGACATCGTGTCGTTGCACGCTCCGGTTCTGCCTGAGACCCTGCACATGATCGGCTCCGCCCAGCTTGCTGCGATGAAGGACGGCTCGACCCTCATCAACACGGCAAGGGGTGAACTAGTGGACCATGATGCACTGGTTGATGAGCTGGAGACGGGGCGGCTCACTGCGTTCCTGGACGTCACGAGCCCGGAACCTTTGCCGGCCGGCCATCCACTATTCAGCCTTCCCAATGTCCTGTTGACACCCCATATTGCCGGTTCGATGGGCACGGAGCTGCACCGCCTGGCAGCCTATGCACTGGATGAAATTGAACGCTACGCCGCGGCCGCACCGCAGCGGTTCCCGGTCGGCCTGACTGACCTGATGAGGATGGCATAACCGTGGAAACCGGCTATATTGCGTGGTCTAACGGCACGCTGCATCTGGCGCTTCATATCGATATGGAAAGCCCGGTCGGCGTCGCCTACTTGCACCCGGTAGAAGCACCTTCGGCTCAGCTGGAATCCGGTCCTGCCCTCGTGGAGATTCTCACTGTGGAGGAGGGAAGAGCCAGGACCAGTCAACGGTACGCCGAATCCGCCGTCGGTAAGCGCCTCAGGTACGCCCACCACACAGCCACCACGGAGGGCAATTGGCACGTCCTCACAGTGCTCCAGCGTGACGCAGAAACCGGATTGGAAGCAGAGGCTGTCCTGCGTGCCGCCAACGGCGGCCGTACCATCCAGGCTGTGACGACTATCCGCAACAACGGAAGCGACCCGGTCTCTCTCCAAGCCGTTTCCACCCTGGCACTCCCAGTGTTGGCTGGACATCGGCCTGTCGACGCCGCGACTTTGCGCCTGGCCTCGGGCACCTCGCAGTGGCTGGGAGAAAACCAATGGACCCTGGAGGACCTGCGCGGGGTGTTGCCTGATTTAAACCTGGGCCTTCATGCACAGGACCAGCGGGGGCATCTGCTTCGCGCTTCGACCTCATCCTGGTCCACCGGGGGGCCGTTGCCCACGGCGGCTGTCGTGGACGCCGATGACCAGTGGTGCTGGATGTGGCAGGTCGAACATAACGGGGGATGGGTATGGGAACTGAGCGAGACGCGCGACGCTCTGGGCCTCGCCCTGCTCGGGCCGACAGATGATCAACATAGCTGGCTGCATTCCCTGCAGCCCGGCGAGGAATTTTCCACGGTGCCCGCCGCCCTGGCTGTCAGCCAGGAAGGGCTGCACGGGGCCCTTGCCCAGATGAGTTCACACCGCCGGGCGCTCCGCGCCCAAACTTTCCACGGCCAACCGCCAGTGATCTACAACGACTTCATGAACACGTTGATGGGAGACCCCAGCACCGAAAAGCTCCTACCTCTGATCAAGGCCGCCGCTGAAGCAGGTGCCGACATCTTCTGCATCGACGCCGGCTGGTACGACGGCGGAACCGACTGGTGGGATGCGGTAGGGGAGTGGCAACCCTCATCTGCACGATTCCCCAACGGCCTTTCCGAGGTCACCGACGCCATCAGCTCCTCCGGCATGGGCGTCGGGCTCTGGCTTGAACCGGAAGTGGTTGGCGTCCGAAGCGCCATGGCAGTGTCCCTCCCCGAAGAAGCATTCCTTCAACGCCAAGGCGTGCGGGTAGTCGAACACGGCCGGTACCACCTCGACTTCCGCCATCCGGCAGCGAGAGCCCATCTGGACCGCACCGTGGACCGGCTCATAAACGACTTCAACACGGTCTATTTCAAGCTCGACTACAACATCACTGCCGGTACCGGAACTGACCTCGGCGCCACTTCCTCCGGTGCAGGCCTACTCGGGCATAACCGGGGCTACCTTGACTGGCTCGACGGCGTGAAGGGCCGCCATCCCCACGTGATCATCGAAAACTGTGCCTCCGGTGCGATGCGCCAGGACTACGCGCTTCTGGCACGCCTTGACCTGCAGTCGACCTCCGACCAGCAGGATCCGCTGCTGTACCCGCCCATCGCAGCCAACGCCTTCTTCAGCGTCCTCCCGGAGCAGGCAGCCAACTGGGCCTACCCACAGCCCGAAATGGATGATGAGGAAATCCGCTTCACCATGGCAACCGGGATGCTCGGCCGGATGTGCCTCTCGGGCTTCCTGGACAGGATGACGCCCGGCCAGCTGGCGTTGGTACGTGAAGCCGTATCGGCGCACAAGGCAATACTTCCGGAGATCGAAGCGTCCAGCGCCTTCTATCCGTCAGGAGTACCCCTCTGGAATGACCAATGGCTGTCCGTCGGACTCCGGGCTTCCGAAAGGGACCTGGTTACGGTCTGGCAGCGCGGTCACGATCAGGACGAGTTGGCCCTGCACTTGCCTCGCTGGACCGGGCAGGAAATCACGATTAGCTGGCTGGGATCCGGTACGGGTTTCGAGACAAAGTGGGACCCATCCGGGTACTTATTCCTCTCTGCCACGCCGCCGGGCCGGCATCCTTTCGCAGCGACCTTCACCGTGCAGGCTGCATAGAGACGGGCATTCGGGGACGCCTCAGCACCGGCTGTTCGATAGCTGGATATTCGCTGCCGCCCGTTTCGTCGAAGCACATGCGATTCCCTGATTCGGAGAGAAAGAAGCCATGTACAAACTGACCAACAGCATCAGGGATTACGCCTGGGGGTCCAAGACACTCATCGCCGACTACCTTGGCCGCAGCCCGTCAGGTGCCTCCGAGGCGGAAATGTGGATGGGCGCCCATCCCGGAGCGCCGTCTGTGGCACTTCTGGACAGCGGTCACATACGCCTGGACGAGCTGATAGATGCTGACCCGGAAGGCCTGCTGGGGCCAGACAGCCGGGCTGCCTTTGGGAACGCACTGCCATTTCTGATGAAGGTGCTGGCTGCTGAATCTCCGCTGTCACTTCAGGTGCACCCCACCCGGGAACAGGCCGCAACCGGCTTCGCAGCCGAAGAGGCCCTCGGTGTCCCGAAAGATGCGCAAACACGCAACTACAAGGACCACAACCACAAGCCCGAGATGATTTTGGCCCTAACGGACTTCGAAGCTTTGTGCGGATTCCGCTCCGCAACCGAGACCAAAGCGATTTTCGACGAGCTCGTGGCATTTTTCAGGGAGACAGGATCCGAAATCCCCAAGGTCCTGCACCAGATAAGCTTCACTCTTGCCAGCGCCGACGAACCAGCTGCCATCCAGCAAGCCTTCGCGGGCCTGATCAGGGGCGGCGATGAAGTCTCCCGCGCGGTTGAGGCCACGGCGGCGCTGCTGGGCTCCACCACGTACGATGGCCCCCACACCGCGGCCCTGAAAACGGCACTGGAGCTCAGCGAAGCGTACCCGGGAGACCCGGGGGTCCTGATATCCCTCCTCCTGAACAGAGTGTCCCTTCGTCCGGGCGAAGCGGTGTACCTGCCTGCCGGAAACATTCACGCCTATCTGCACGGCCTGGGTATCGAGGTGATGGCTTCCTCGGATAACGTGCTTCGCGGCGGACTAACCACCAAGCACATCGACGTTGACGAGCTGTTGAGAACAGTGGTCTTCACGCCCCTGCCCGTTCCAAGACTCGACCCAACTTCTCCCGCAAAAGGGCACCTGATCTGGCAGCCTCCCTTCGAAGAGTTCCAATTGCAGCGGATCGAGCTGGCACCCGGAGCCCGGACCATGGAGCTGCCGGCAGGGGTTCCGGTGCTTGTCTTGGTGGCCTCCGGCAGTGGCGTGCTTGAGACAAGACTGCAGACGTTCGAACTGGGGCAAGGCGACAGCGCTTTTGCCGGCGCCAATGAGAACCCTGTGATGTTGCGGGCCGCCAGGGAGCCTGTGGTGGCATTCGTCGCCACCACAGGGTTCCAGGAACCGATGCCATTGATGGCCTTGCCTCACCTATGACCGTTCCCTTACAACCACGTCAGGCGTGATATGACCAACTCAACAGACTCCCTGTTCACAGCTGAGGGGATCCGTTCGGCCAGCGGCGCAACGGGAGCCTTGATCGGCTTGGACATTGGTGGAACCAAGACCCACGGCGTACGGTTCGAAAACGGAGTGCCGGTCGCTGACAGTATCGCCGGCAGTGCCAACGTCCAGAACGTCAGCCGGGAAGCTGCCCATGCCCACCTCGCAGAGCTTTTCGCGGACATTGGCTACGGAAACGTCGGGCAGGTGTACGCCGGTGCCGGCGGAATCGACACGGAAGCCGATGCGGAAGCCCTAAAAGCTCTCATTGCACCTTTCGCGCCGACAGCCCTTACCATCGTCGTCCATGACTCGCGGCTGCTGCTGGCAGCAGGCCGTGTCAGCAGCGGCGTCGCCGTCATCGCCGGGACGGGGTCAGCGGCCTGGGGGCGTAATCCGCGCGGAACCGAGGCCCGGGCAGGGGGCTGGGGATACCTGCTGGGAGACGAAGGAAGCGGATACTGGCTCGGCAGGGAAGCTGTCCGCCACAGCCTGCAGAGGATGAACCAAGGCTATGAAGCGGACACCCTCACCCGGGCTCTTCTGGGCGCCTGCGATCTGGACCACCCGAATCAACTGATCGCGCTGTTCCATTCGGCGGGCACAGGCCGCCGCTACTGGGCGCAGCAGGCACGTTTGGTAGTAGACGCCGCTGACGCTGGACACGTCCCCAGTCAGAAGATGCTTGACCGTGCCGGGCAGGATCTCGCTGATATGACTGCGCAGACACTGTCTCAATTGGGCATCCCAGGACCCGTCGTTCTGGGCGGAGGCCTTGGCATGCACGTACCGCGGCTTCAATCAGCATTCAGGGAAGCGTTGGCCAAGGACGGAATCACTGATGTCCGCCGTGTTGACCAGGCGCCTGTCTTCGGTGTCACCCAGCTTGTCGCCGAACATCTGACGCGATCGGACTAGCCACACCGTAGTTTTCTCTCTGCTCAATCGTTGTCGAATATTTAGTCCGCCGCGTTGAAGCGGCAAGGAGGCCTTCATGCAGTCCGTTCACGTCCCCGCAGCAGACATTTTCCCGGCCGCCCCCTCGACGGGTGTTCTTTCGCCACTGCCCCTACCGGCTGTATCGCTGTCGGGAGGTTTTTGGGGGGAACGCCAAGAACTAAACCGGGCCGCCATCATTCCGCATGCGGTCTCCTGGGTCACCCGGCTTGACTGGCTGGGCAATCTTGAAAAGGCGGCTGGGAAGGAAAAGTACGAGCACCGAGGCCGCGAATTCGCCGACTCGGAGATCTATAAGCTGATCGAAGCCATGTCTTGGGAACATGCCCGCTCGGGCGAAACGGAACTCAGTGAGATCCTGGATGCCTTCATCGACAAGCTGGCCGAAGCCCAAGAGCCGGACGGTTACCTCCACACGCTTTTTGGCCGGCCCTGGCAGCAACCCCGCTATTCCGACTTCAAGTGGGGCCATGAGCTGTACTGTTTCGGCCACCTCATC
>DATFAE010000025.1:0-36300 GCA_035254945.1 Arthrobacter sp.
GTGCCGGGTTCCGTGGTTCCCTGCGTCTGCGGCTGGCTTGGACCGCAGGCCGTGAGCAGCAGTGCCGCAGCGGCAGCCGCCGTCGTGATGACAAACCCCTGTGACAAAAGTTGTGACCTCATGGCTCAACCATTGTGGCTGGTGTGACAGGAGTCAATGATGCCACGTGCAGCTGGGCCGATTTGATGCCCGGATCGTGATGATCCGGGCATCAAACCCCGCTGACAGGGTGTTGCCGTCAGTGGTCCGGCGTCGCGGCTTCCGGTATGCGCCTGGCACCGCTGCGGGCTAGTGCCACGCCGCCCAGCGCGAGTCCGCCCACACCCGCCGCCAGTCCGGCCCAGCTGCGGGCCTCCGCCCCGCTGTCCGTCACGGCGGAGGCTTGCTGCGTGGGGGCGTGCCCCGTGGTTTCGGCAGCCGCACCGTGGCCGTCAGCGCTCGCCGCATCGGTGATGGTGATGGACGGCGCCGGAGCCTTCAGCGAGTGCGGGTCCTGGCCGTCCCTGGCGATCTCCGACCAGTCCGTCTGGCCCGTTTCGCAGGTCTGCAGGGTGGGGAAGTAGAGCGTGGTGCCGGCGGCATCAGGCAGCTTCAATGACAGCACCAGGGCATCGCGCAGGTCGTGGGCAAGGGGCGCCTTGGCCGTGTAGACGATCTGGCTGGTGCGCTTGGTGATGGACGTCCCGTCGGCCAGTTTCCTGGGCTCGGCCAGCTGTTCCGTGACCTTTTCCACCGTCCAGTTGGGGTTGACCGTGGGCTGGGCGTCGTTGAGTTCGGCGGGCAGGGTGATGGCCACTTTGGTGGTGCCGGACTCCTCGCAGCCGTGGGGGATGCCGAACGTCAGCAGGGCATAGGAGTTGGCGGAGGTTTTGTCAGGGGTGACGCCGACGTGGGCCGAAGCGCCGGCGGCGGCGGTGAGCAGGAGGGCGGCGGCGCCGGCCGAGGCGGCCGCGGCGGTGAGCGTGCGGCGAAGCGTGGAGGTGTTCATGGAATGCCTTTCGGACGCACGCACCGGAAACGGGCGTGCGGAATTACGGGAAAAGGCCCGTCACCCTGTGGTGCGGTGCGGGCAGAGTCAGGGAAGCACGACGGCGGAAGGCGGGCCGCGCCGACTGTCCTGCCTGAGGTTCCGCCAGGGGCGGATCGGGGAAACCGCCGGTGGGCCGGGCACGGGCGGTGCGGCAACGGCGTCGGGCGCCATTGCCTCCGGAAGCCGGACCAGCGGCCTCAGCCACGCTGCGAGTGCCCAGAGGGCATCCTCGCCCTTGGCAAGGAGCAGGGCGCACGCCGCCGTGGCCACAATGTGCCCCGCGAGCATCAAGGATCCGGCGGCGGAGTCCGTTCCATGAAGGTGTGCTGCGGCTTCGATCACCGGGGCGGCAGCAAAGGAGAGGTGGTGGGCGTCGGCCGGTGCGCTGCCGGTGGCAACAGCGCCGGCGGCGAGGCCTGGAGCGCTGAAGGCCGTGAAGATTTCGTGGAGCGCGAGCTGTCCGGCGCCAAGCAGCGCCGTCATGGCGGCGACATTGAGCTTGAACCGGGTGGCCGTGGTGGCCGCCAGCCCGGTCAGTGCCAGCACCGCCAGCAGGATGCCCGGGGCGGGGAGGTCGCCGCCGCCCAGGACGTGCGCGCCGGCAGCGAGGGTCAGGATTCCTGTGGAAACAGCGGTGGCGCGGAGCAAATGGAAGGGGGTCCGGGCATGATGCATTCGCACGGTTCCTCCCTGGCTTTCGGTGACTCTGTGGGCTGCCGCTGCTGTGTGTTGCCGGGCCGGCGCGACCTTCAGATTCTACCGGTGATCCGGCGCGTTCCCTGCGGCGGAGGGGCTGCCGGCGAGCAGCTCAGCCAGGACATCGGCGGCGGACTCGTGGCGGATCAGCGATGCGGCCTGGCCGGCCCACAATGACATTAGCTCCGTGTTGCCCTGCGCGGCCGCCTGGGGACGGAAGCGGCCGGTGAGCCAGTTCTGGACCGGAAACGGAGCAATTCCGCCTGCCCCGGAGAGTTCGGAGAGTTCGGCGATGATGCGGTTCGGGATGCCGCGCGCCAGCCGGCCGCTGAGGGCACGCGTCAGTACGGTCTGGCCGGCAGCGGGGCTGTGCAATACGGCGCGGTATGCCGGAACCGCTGCCGACTCCCGGGTGGCGAGGAAGGCCGAGCCCACCTGGACGGCATCGGCGCCGAGGGCCAGCGCTGCAGCGTAGCCGCGGCGGTCAGCGATGCCGCCGGCGGCGATCACCGGGATGCCGACGGCGTCACTCACCTGCGGAACGAGGGCGAACGTGCCGGTGAGGGACTCCTCCGCGGGCTTGAGGAAGGACACCCGGTGGCCGCCGGACTCCATGCCGCTGGCAACCACGGCATCCACGCCGCCGGCTTCCAGGGCGACGGCCTCCGCCACGGTGGTGGCAGTGCCCACCACCACGATCCCACGCCGGTGCGCCTCTTCAACAAGGTCCGGGGCGGGCACCCCAAACACAAAGCTCACGACGGCGGGGGCCGCCTCGAGCGTGGCCTCCACCTGCTCTTCGTAGTCGGTCAGGTAGCGGTCCGGCATTTGCGGAAGGGGCACGCCTGCTTCGTCGAAGTAAGGACGGAGAGTCTCGACGTAGTTGTCGAAGTCCTCCTGGGCGAGGTCAGTGACCTCGTCACCGGTGGGGACCCAGAGGTTCAGGGCGAACGGCTTGGCCGTGGCCGCCCTGAGCTCAGCTGCGGTGTTCCGGATGGCGTCCGCGCCGAAACCGTACAGGCCGTAGGAACCCAGCCCGCCGCCGTCGCTCACGGCAGCCGTCAGCTCCACGGACGAGACGCCGCCGAAAGGGCCAAGGACCACGGGAACCTCCGTGCCGAACAGCCTGGTGATGCGGTTTGACTTGGCGGCGGCGTGTGCGGGCGTCATGGCGTGGCTCCTCAAGGTCGGGGGTGGCTTCAGGATCCAGTCTCGCAGTGCTTGTTGCCGCGCCCCAACTGTGGGCCGCGGGAGTCAGTCCGTTTCCGGGCCGGAGCAGTAGGGGCAGTCGTCGGGGCAGGAGTCAGTCACGGCTGGCTCCCGGTGAGTTCGAAGCCGTCGCTGATATGGAAGAGCCTGCGTCCACCCACGGGTGTCCTGACCCAGACCGTCTGGCCGTCTGTTGTCCTGGTGTCCACCTCGCCGAAGTACTCCGTGTGGCCGTTCCGGGTGAGCACCACAGCGTCGCCTACCTGGACGTCCTCCCAGATGCCTGGGGCTTTGACGCGATTCGTCCTTGAAGTCACGGTTGTTCCTTTAGTTTTGCCTGCCCGGCATATTAGCGGGTCCAGTTCATCCAACCCGAAGGGCCACCGCGTCCTCAATGGAGGAATCAACCAGCCTTGCCACGGGTGTTTGTGCAGGCCTCCAGTGGGCTATGTACCGCCGCTTGGCGGCAGGGCTAGACTGCTGATGCAGATGTCGGAGCGACCATGAGGAGAACGTGATGGACTACACCGGAAGCCAATCGGAAAAGGCTGTTCCAGCGGGTGAACTGGACCGCACCCACGTTGGCCACACTGTCAGTTTCCAGTCGAATGAGTTCACGATCGTCTTCGGCAGGATCGCAGGGATCGCCCGGACCGAGGCGATGGTTTACCTGTCCCTGGACGGGGTTGCAGGCGGCACGCACCTGAAAGATGAGTACGATCTTCCGCTCACCCACAACGTCTACCTGCAGCTGGACGCGCTGACCAGCGCCGAGTCCACCATCAAGGATCTCTTCGGCAAGGTCCAGGAAAACCTGCGCGGCGGCGGCCATAAGGGTGAAGACAAGACGGACAAGCTGTAGCCGGGGGCCGGCACGCCGACGGCGGGTACGGGGAGAGGGGGTCCGAATTGGGCTGGGCGTAGGGTGGAAGTCGGACTAAAGGAGCAAGTCATGAAGAAAATCCTCATGGTACTGACCAGCATTTCCGAGCTCGGCGATACCGGAGAGAAGACCGGCTACAACGTGGCCGAAGCCGCACATCCCTGGAAGGTCTTCAAGGATTCCGGACATTTCGTCGACTTTGCGTCCATCCAGGGCGGCCAGCCCCCGCGCGACGAGGTGGACTCAAAAGATCCCATCCAGGTCGCTTTCACGGAGGACGAGACCACGCGCGCCGGTCTCTACAACACAGCCCGCGTCGACGTCGTTGATCCCGAACAGTACGACGCCGTCTACCTCGTGGGTGGCCACGGCACCATGTGGGACTTCCCGGACAGCGAAGGCCTGCAGAATCTGGTGGCAAGCGTCTATAACGCCGGCGGCCTGGTGGGCGCGGTCTGCCACGGACCTGCCGGCCTGCTGAACGTTGAACTGGCAAACGGGCTTCGCCTCGTCGAGGGCCGGAAGGTGGCAGCCTTCACCAACGACGAAGAGGTTGCCGCAGGGAAGGACAAGGTCATCCCGTTCTTTTTGGCCGACCGGCTTGAGGAACAGGGTGCCACCCACGTCTCCGCTGGCGTTTTTGAGGAAAAGGTCGTCGTCGACGAGCGGCTGGTGACCGGCCAGAACCCGGCCTCAGCCGCCGGCGTGGCCAAGGAGATGGAGAAGCTTTTCGCAGCGGTCATCCACCAGGAAAAAGCCGAGGAGCAGCACGAGACGGAGGCTCTGCGCGCCGAGAAGGACGCCGAGAAGAACGCCAGGAAGGCTGCTGCAGCAGGCACCGAGCACTGACGTCCGCAGCTCCAGGCAAGACGGCAAAAGGCCCTGCTTCCCTTGTAAACAAAGGAAAGCAGGGCCTTTCTATTTGGCGGTGACGGTGGGATTTGAACCCACGTTGGCTTTGACACCAAACAACATTTCGAGTGTTGCACCTTCGGCCGCTCGGACACGTCACCAACCTCAATAGGTTACCGGAGCATGCCGCGCATCCCCAAAACGACCTGCATTTTTGCCGACGCCTCCCGGGTCGATTGGGTTCGCGGGCGTCAGCGCCAGAATTCGGTGAGCTGCCCGGCCAAGGCTCTGCCCTGCCCGTAGCCGGCCCGAGCGGCGGGAGGACGCAGCGACAGATCCATCGCATTGGCGCCGAACATGTGCTCGGAGTTGCCGTCCGGGAAGACCGTTTCGACCCGGCTGCCCCCCGCGCGCAGTTCATCGACCTGCGTTGCCAGATGCATGCCCCAGTCCGCCGGAGTCCGTGATCTGCCGCCGAATGGTGACAGCACCAGCACCCGCGCATAGCCGGCTGCCAGATCGGCGTTCTCGGCGTTGGACCGGTAGCCGCCGTCGATGTATCGGCCGCCGCCGATACCGTAGGCGAAGCCACTGGCACAACTGGCGGCCACGGCATCCACCAGGTCCACGCCGCTGTGGCGGTCGAACACGACCGGTTCACCAGTATGGGCATTCACCGCCGTGATGAGCATCGTTTGTTCAGGCCAATGCCGGCTCGGCAGCCGGGCGGCGACCGTATCGCGCCACCGCGTTTGCATGGAGCCGTCCTCCGCCGCGCCCAGCTCGAGCGCCGCCGCACCCATTCTGCGGCGCATATCGGCCGCATCCCCAGCGGCGGCGATGATTCGGCCAGTTCTTTCCATATGGTTCGCCGCCGGCCCTCTGCGAACGCGTCCACCGCCGGATCCCACCGGAGCAGTCCTTTGCCGGGGTGCGGCGGAAAGGATGTCGGCAAGCGGCCGGGACGGGCCCGCGCCGGTGATCTGGGCCGCGGCCGTTGACCCGGCTGACGTGCCGATGATCAGATTGGCCCCGGTCACATCCAGCCCGGCATCAAAGAGGCCGGCGATGACGCCGATCAGCCAGGCATTGCCTGTCGATCCGCCACCACCGAGGACCAGCGCCCGCTCACGCGCGGTGCGCACCGGCCCTGTGGCGCCGACCTGCGGCTGGTCCTGGCCGGACCACGGCAGGTCGGACGCCGTCGTCGACATGGAGTGCAGAGGTGAAGAAGGTGTTGTATTCATGGGAGTTGCCTTTCGCGAATTGCATGGCGGGGGCTCCCTGTGGCGACTAACCCGGTCGCGCGATCGTGGACTGCAGGGGAGCACCCATTACAGATACTGCGTTCATGGGTCCCACCTCCTGCCGATTGATCACGATGAGCGGGAAGTTATCACGCCGGGGACACGGTGCGCAATCTCCAGAGTGCCGAGCCCAACGCGGCGGGTGGCTTTCGCCTCGCGCGTCCCGGGGACTAGATTCATAAGCAAGATGACTAACCAGGACAAAGCAGCGCAGGCAACCGCATACTGGACCACCGGACCGCAGCATGGCGAGCTCCGGTCCGAGGACCTGCCTGTCCCCGGACCGGACGAGGCGCTGGTCCGTACCCTCTACTCCGGTATCAGCAAGGGCACCGAAATCGTGGTCCACAAGGGCTCGGTACCGCCGCGTGTGGCCCGGGAGATGCGCGCGCCGCACCAGGAGGGTTCCTTTCCTTCTCCCGTGAAGTTTGGCTACCTCTCCGTCGGCGTCGTGGAACAGGGGCCTGAAGACTGGCTGGGCCAGAGGGTCTTCTGCCTCAATCCCCATCAGGACCGCTACGTGACTGCCACGGATCAGCTCACAAGAATTCCCGACGGCGTTCCCTCCCGCCGCGCAGTGCTCACCGGCACCGTGGAAACCGCCATCAATGCCCTCTGGGAAGCGGGCCCGCGGCTGGGGGACCGGATCGCCGTGGTGGGGTCCGGCCTGGTGGGCGGCATGGTGGCCACACTCCTGCGAACCTTCCCGCTGGCCCGCCTCCAGCTGGTGGACCTGGATCCGGAGCGCAGGAAACTGGCCGACAGGCTCGGCGTCGAGTTCGCCCACCCTGACGATGCCAAGCCGGACTGCGACATCGTGTTCCACTGCTCCGCCTCCCAGCAGGGCCTGGAGCGCAGCCTGCAGCTGACCGGCGACGAGGGCGACGTCATCGAAATGTCCTGGTATGCCAACCGCGCGGTCTCGCTGCCACTCGGCGAGGACTTCCACGCCCGCCGGCTTTCCATCCGGGCCAGCCAGGTGGGGGTTGTGGCCCGGGCCCGCCGCCACCGCCGCACTAACGCCGACCGGCTTGACCTGGCCGTATCGCTCCTCAAGGATCCGGTCTTCGACGTGTTCCTCACCGGCGCCTCTCCCTTCACGGATCTTCCGGAAGTGGTCCAGAACCTGGCCGACGGAAAGCTCGAGGCCCTGTGCCATGTCATCGAATACCCGCACACAGACACCAATCCCGAAGACACGAGGTAGCCAGTGTTCAGCCTGACCGTCCGCCGCCATTTCATGATCGCCCACAGCCTCCCGCGTGAGGCATTCGGACCTGCCCAGGCCCTGCATGGGGCAACCTTCGTGGCGGAGGTGTCGTTCCGCCGTCGTGCGTTGAACCAGGACGCGATCGTGCTGGACATCGGTGCTGCCGGCGGCATCATCGAGGACGTCCTGGCAGGCCTCAACTACCGCAACCTGGACGACCACCCGGACTTCGAGGGCAGGCTCACCACCACCGAAGCACTCGCCGAATACATCGCCCGGGCCGTCGCCGCGAAGCTCAACGGCAACGGCAACGGCGACGGCCGCGAGCTGGCGGGGATCGATGTGACCCTCCGCGAAAATCCGGACGCCTGGGCCACGTACTCGCTGGACCTGACTGCCTGACTGCGGTGGACGTCAGGTTCCTTGTCCCGGCCAACATCCGCCACCATTCCGGCGGCAACGTCTACAACGCGAGCCTCGCCGACGCCATGAGGGCCCTGGGCATCGAGGTGGAGATCCTGGCCGTGGAGGGTTCCTGGCCGGAGTCCAGTGCCAAGGAACGACGCCGGCTGGGCGGCCTCCTGGGCGCCTGGGGACCGGGGGCGGAAATCACCCCTGCCGTGGTCACCATCGTGGACGGGCTGGTCGCCTGCGGGGCCCCTGACGAACTTGAGTACGCGGCGGCCGCCGGCCAACGGGCCTGCGTCCTGCTGCATATGCCCTCACTCAGCCATGCCGACGGCGAAAGACGGGCACTGCGTGCAGCCTCGGGGGTCATCTGCACCAGTTCGTGGGCGGCGGAGGCCATTAACGACAGATACGGGATCTCCTCCACCCTGGTTGCCCTCCCGGGGACCGAACCCGCCCCTATCGCGGCAGGTTCCACCCCGCCCCACATCATTGCCGTGGCCGCACTGCTCCCCAATAAGGACCAGCTGCTGACGGTGGCGGCACTGGCCGGACTGCAGGACCTGGCCTGGACGGCAGCCTTCGTGGGAGCGGACGACGCCGACCCCGGCTACGCGGCGCTGGTCAGGACTGCGATTGCCTCCCAAGGAATGGATAAGCGGGTGCGGCTGACCGGCCAGCTCGAGGGGCAGGCACTGGAAAGCGAATGGAACCGGGCAGATCTGAGCCTGCTGGTATCGCGGGCCGAAACGTTCGGGCTTGTAGTCGCCGAATCGCTGGCCCACGGGATTCCGGTCATTGTGCGCGGGGGCACCGGCGCGGTCGAGGCGCTGGGCCTTGCAGCGGCCCGGAACGGGGACGCTGGGAGCGGGGTATCTTCCCTGCCGGGAATGGCCGTGGAGCTCCCCGGCCCGGACACCAGCCAGCCGGCCATGCTCGCCGCGGTGATCCGGCGCTGGCTGACAGAACGCGAGCTCCGCACCGGCTGGCGTGAGGCGGCCCTCGCAGCCCGCGGCAGGCTGCCCGGATGGGACTCCACAGCGCGCAGCGTGCTGGCATACCTCGAAAGGATCCGCTGACGCGACGCCTACCGCGCCGGGTACCGGCGGTGCACAATGAGGCATGACCACGCACGCGACCTCCGCCACCAGCCTGGGCATCCAGGCGCCGGCCCCAGAGCTGCTCACCCCTGAACTGCTGCGCGCGTGGGCCTGGCACAAGCAGGGCCTCGACGGCACGCTCCAGGGCGCGGACGCCGCAGACGTGCTCAGCACTGCGGGTTGGGCCCGGTCCGTGGGTGGGGCCAACCCGTACCTCACACTCTTTGCCCGGGCCGGAACCAGCCGGGAACAGGCGGATGCCGACGTCTTGTCGCTGAAGATCCACGAGCTCCCCGCAGCCCGCGGCTGCACGTACGTGCTGGGCCGCGAGGACTTCGCCTGGGGCCTCCAGATCGGCAGGGACGCCGCTGTTGCCCCCTTCCGCGTACTTGCCAGAATGGGCGTCGAACGCGGCGAGATCACGCTCCTGGAAGAGCAGATCCTGCACGCCCTGGCCGAAGCCGGAGGCCCGTTGGACCCCAAGCAGCTTAAGGAGCTGCTGGGCGGCTCTGTCCGGAACCTCGGAGACGAAGGCAAAAAGAAGGGCGCCGCAACCACCCTTCCCACGGCCCTTGGCCTGCTGCAGGCGGATGGCCGGATCCGGCGCGTGCCGGTCAACGGGCGCCTTGACCAGCAGCGGTACGCCTACACCCTGTGGGGATTGCCGCCCACGGCCATGACTGACGACGAAGCCCGCTGCCTCCTGCTGGAGCGATACCTCGGCTGGACCGGCGGCGCAACGTCCAAGCAGTCGCAGTGGTTCACGGGGTTCACCATGGCACACACCAGGACCGGGCTGGCCGCCGTCGGGGCTGTGGAGGTCCCCACCGCGGACGGTGAGGTGCTGTGGATGCTGCCCGACGACGTCGAGCGCCTCGCCGCTTTCGACGCACCGGCGGAGGAACAGATCCAATTGCTGGCCGGCACGGACTCCCTGGTGCTGCTCCGGCGGAACTCCGCAGACATGATTGCCGAACAGGATAAGGACAAAAAACTGCTGGGCTCCACCCTGTCGCTGCAGGCCGACCTTCCGGACCACCCCATCCTGGACCGTGGCCGGATTATCGGTCTCTGGCAGTACGATCCCGGCAGGGCACGGATCGCCTCGTGGCTCTTTGACGGCCCTACGCCGGCATCAGCCCGGCGCATTGCCGACGTTGAGGCGTGGATCCGGGACGAACTGGGCGATTTCCGCTCGTTCAGCCTGGATTCGCCAGCCTCCCGCCAGGACCGGATCGACGCCCTGGACGCCGCCAGCCAGGGATCCTAGGCGCGGCTGCGGTGCGCCGCGAAGAAATCCTTCAGCAGGGCGCCGCATTCCTCTTCCCTGACACCGCCGTACACCTCAACCCAGTGGTTGAGCCGGCGCTCGCGGAGGACATCAAAGACCGAACCTGCCGCGCCGGCTTTGTCGTCCCAGGCACCAAAAACCACCCGCGGAATCCTGGCCAAAACCACAGCCCCGGCGCACATGGCGCACGGCTCCAGCGTCACCACCAGCGTGCAGTCCTCCAGCCTCCACCCGTCCCCGGTGCCGCCGGCCAGCCTTGAGCGGGCACGCAGGCGTTCTGCTGCTTCCCGGATGGCCACCACCTCGGCGTGGGCAGTAGGGTCTCCCAGTTCCTCGCGCTGGTTCCGTCCGGAGCCCAGCACGGCGCCGTCGGGCCCTATCACCACCGCACCGATGGGCACATCCTTGGTGGCCAGCGCGCGCCGGGCTTCGTCCAGGGCAAGACCCATCCACTCGCGGTGGTTCTTTTCTGCGGCGACCATGGCTCAATGATAGTTTCGAGGGATATCCAGGCTTGCAAAGCATCGACGCCGGGGAGGCACCGTGGACAGGGACACCCTCAGGAAACGCTTGGGCCAGTGGTTCAAGCCATATGCCGCGCTGTGGATCACGCTGCTGGTGGGTGGCGCGCTGGTGATCACCATGGCGCTGCTGGGTGCCGAGGTGTATGACGACGTCGTGGACGACCAAGGCCTTGCTTCCCTGGACCTGCCCGCACTGCAGTTCGCCCAGGACCTCCGGACCCCTGAACTTGACGCGGGGGTAACGGCGTTCACCAACGTCGGCGGGGGCATCGGCATGCCCATCGTGGCCAGCATCCTGACCGGCTGGCTGACGTTCCTCAGCCGGACCTGGCGGCCCATCATCCTGGTGGGCGGTGCTGCGGCGGTGTCCACCCTCGCAACCACGGTCGGCAAACGGCTGGTGGGCCGCACCCGCCCGGATCACTCCGAAGCGGTCCCGCCGTACGAAAGCTCGCCGTCTTTCCCCAGCGGCCACACGCTGAACACCACGGTGGTGATCGGCGTCCTGGTGTACATCATGTGCCTCCAGTTCGAGATCCTCTGGGCGCGCGTCACGGCGATCATCGCCGGGGCGGTTTTCATCATCGCAATGGGCCTGAGCCGGGTATTCCTGGGCCACCACTGGCTGACGGACGTCATGGCTGGCTGGTTCCTGGGCCTGGCCTGGGTGGGGATAGTGGTCCTGGCCCACAGGCTGTTCCATCTGACGCGGAAACACGAGCACGCAGGGCCGGCCCCGACCTTCGAGCATCCCGTCCTGCGGGAGGACCAGAGGGGCTGACTCCCGGCCGGGGCGCAGCCACCCCAGGTGATAGTTTTGACCCCATGCGCACTCTCGTTGTGGACCACCCGCTGGTCGCCCATAAGCTCACCGTCCTGCGGGACAAAAACACCCCGTCCCCGGTCTTCCGGCAGCTGACGGAAGAGCTGGTGACGCTCCTGGCGTACGAGGCCACCCGGGATGTCCGCACCCAGCCGGTCACCATCGAGACTCCCGTGAGCACCACGGTGGGCACGGCCTTCACCAAGCCCACCCCGCTGGTGGTCCCCATTCTGCGCGCCGGCCTGGGGATGCTCGAAGGCATGACCAAGCTGGTCCCCACCGCGGAGGTGGGTTTCCTGGGCATGGCCCGGGACGAGGAAACACTGGACATCATCACCTACGCGGAGCGGCTGCCGGAGAACCTCACGGACCGGCAGATCTTCGTGCTTGACCCCATGCTGGCCACCGGCGGCACCCTGCGCGAAGCCATCAAGTTCCTGTTCAAGCGCGGCGCCTCCGACGTCACCTGCATCTGCCTCCTGGCCGCCCCGGAAGGGCTGGCCAAGCTGGAGGAAGAACTCTCCGGCGCCAACGTGACCATCGTCCTGGCGTCCATCGACGAAAAGCTCAACGAGAAGTCCTATATCGTCCCCGGACTGGGCGATGCCGGCGACCGCCTGTACGGGATCGCCGGGTAGCTTCCGCAGCCCTGCTGCCCATGTTTTCGGGGGTTCCGGATCCGGAAGCCTCCGGTTAGCCTGTGCGGATGGACTGGAAACTTGAACTGGTATTTGTACCTGTCTCCGACGTCGACCGCGCCAAGGACTTCTATGTCAACAAGGTGGGGTTCAACGCGGACTTCGACGAGCGGCCCATGGACGGAATCCGTTTCGTCCAGCTGACCCCGCCGGGCTCTGCCTGCTCGATCAGCATCGGCGAAGGTCTCACCGATGCCCCTCCCGGCAGCGCACCTAACCTGCAGATCGTGGTTAGCGACATCCAGGCCGCCCACGACCACCTCAAGGGCAACGGCGTGGATGTCAGCGATATTGACGTCCAGGACTGGGGCCACTTCGTCCACTTTGCGGACCCGGACGGGAACAAGTGGGCCGTGCAGTACATCCCGGGACGTGGTGCCTAAGGCAAAATGGGGAGCATGAACCTCCCCTTGCCTGCCGCCACGCGTACGCTGACCTGCCGGGCCGTCCTTTTTGACATGGACGGCACCCTGGTGGACTCGACGGCAGTTGTGGAGCAGGTCTGGGGCGAGTTCGCTGTCAGGTATGGGCTGGATATTGCCGAGATCCTCCGCACCTCCCACGGCGTCCAGGCCGGAGACACCGTGCGCCGGTTCGCGCCGGCCGGTGCCGACGTTGCTTCGCTGACCGCGGAACTCGGTGCCATGGAACGGGTGCGGACTGCCGGGATCGTGGCGCTGCCCGGAGCCGCCGAACTGCTCCGGAGCCTGCCGGCCGACGCCGTCGCACTGGTGACTTCGGCGGACCGGATCCTGGCGGACATCCGCATGGAGGCCGCCGGACTGGCCATGCCTGCCGCGGCCGTGACGGCGGACCTGGTGACGCGCGGCAAGCCGCACCCGGAAGGCTATCTCACGGCCGCCGGACTGCTGGGTGTTGAGCCGGAGGACGCCGTGGTGTTCGAGGATGCGCCGGCCGGGATCGCGGCCGGTGTGGCAGCAGGAATACGGACTGTGGCCGTTGGGCCCAATACCGGCCAGCTGCCGTCCGGCGTGCTGCATATCCCGGACTACAGTGCGGTGACTGCCTCGGTGGAGACGCACGCCTCAGGGCGGCGGGTCATTTCTTTGCGGCTTTGAGGTCCGCCACGCAGGGCCAAAAGCAGCAGGCCCCGAACCGCTAAATTCAGGGCCTGCTGCTTAGGATGGCGTAAGCCGGTGAAGCCGGCTTAGTACCAGTTGTTCGACAGGTGGAAGTTCAGCGCACCGCACGGCGACTGGTAGCGCTCCTTGATGTAGTTCAGGCCCCAGTTGATCTGCGTGCGGTAGTTGGTGAGGTAGTCCGCGCCGGCGCTCGCCATCTTCTCGGCGGGAAGCGACTGGACGATCCCGTAGGCGCCGCTGCTGGCATTGGTGGCGGTGGTGGTCCAGTCAGACTCCTTGGTCCACAGCGTCTGCAGGCACTGCATCTGGTCCGCAGACCAGCCATAGTTGGCCAGCTGGCCAGCGGCATAGGCCTGGGCTCCTGCCGGATCATTAACGGCCACCACGGGGGCAGGTGCCGGTGCTGGCTCGGGGGCAGGCGCCGGTGCAGGCTCGGCTGCCTGCGGGGCAACGCTGATCTCGGCCGGCGCGGCTTCCGGAGCGGGCTGTGCCTGCACTTCGGCTTTCTCGAAGCTCAATTTGGACTCGATGTCCGCGGCGGCTGAGGCCGCTGGGGATGACTGGGTTTCGCTGACGGCCACCGGAGTGCTGGACTCGGATGCCTGGCCTGCTGCGCCCACTCCGATGAGCAGGGCGCACGCCGCTGTGAAAACGGCGGCACGGCGGCCCAGCGACGGGAATTTCGCGGATTTTGACGTGGCCGTGGCTTCCGCATCAGAGAGCCTGCGGCGGCCATGGGGTTTGCTTGACCCGCTTTGCGGGCGCGTTTCTAGCTTAAATTCAGACATGATGGATCGCCTCTCACACCTGCGGAGTTAGCTGTCGGGTTCGGATGAGGGCATCCGGCCGCACGGAAACATCACGTGCTGGCTTCACCCCAAGGGCAATTACTGCCCGGGACTCTGGGTCCCCCGCCTCTGCCTGGTCAAGCGGAATCCGGGAAGCGGCAGAGCTTGGCGTCATCCGGATATGCGGCCCGAACGGGATCCGCACTTAATCGACGGTACAGGAGCTCGAAGCTTAAGTCACATTTTGGTAACAGAGATCACGACGCCGGTGCGTTGCCTTGCAGGGAGCCCGCAAGCACTGGCAGGCGGAAAGCAAACTCGGTCCGGCCGGGCCGGGACGTCACTTCCACGCTGCCGCCGTGTGCCTCCACGATGGACTGCACGATGGACAGGCCCAGGCCACTGGTGCCCTCCGAGGCCGCCGCGCCGGACGTCGGTGCCTTTCCCGTGCGGGCCGCGTCTGCGCGGGCAAACCGCGCGAAAACATGGTCCACGAATCCGGGCGGGATCCCGGCGCCGTCGTCCGTTACCGTCACCACGGCACTGCCGTCGGCGGACCTCAGGACGGCGGTGGTCACAGTTGTGCCCGCAGCGGTGTGCTTGCGGGCGTTGGAGAGCAGGTTCACCAGCACCTGGCGCAGCTGCGACGCATCACCGTTGACCGCCAGCGGCTCATCCGGAAGCTCAAGGTGCCAGTTGTGGTCCGGTGCAATGACTTTCTCGTCGCTGACGGCCTCGATCACAAGCTGGGTGAGGTCCACTTCGCCGAGTTTCAGCGGCTGGCCCTCATCCAGCCGGGCCAGCAGGAGCAGATCCTCCACCAGGGTGGTCATGCGCTCGGACTGGCTTTGCACCCGTGCCAGTGACTTCTGTCCGTCCGGGGTGAAGTTCTCGGTCATCCGCATCAGTTCGGTGTATCCGCGGATGGCGGTCAGCGGGGTCCGCAGCTCGTGGGACGCGTCGGCAACGAACTGCCGCACCTTGGTCTCGCTCTGCTGCCGTGCCTGAAGCGCGTTGGCCACGTTGTCCAGCATGAGGTTCAGTGCATGCCCGACGCTGCCCACCTCGGTTCCGGGGTTGGAGTTCGACGGCGGCACCCGCACAGCCAGTGCCACTTCGCCGGCATCCAGGGGGAGCCGCGAAACGCGGGTGGCCACCTCGGAAAGCTGCTCCAGGGGCTGCATGGTGCGCCGGATGAGGATGGTCCCGGCCAGGCCGATCAGTACAAGCCCGCCGAGGGAGACAAACACAAACGTCCACACCAGGGAGGTGAGGGTGCTTTCCTTTGCCGCCAGCGGGAGCCCCGTCACCAGGACATCGCCGTAGTTGGTTTTCACCGCAATAAGGCGGTAGTCACCATTGGATAGCGTCCGGTCCACGGGGCTCGAGTCCTCCTGGAGGGCCAGCAGTATCTCCTTGTCCCCGGCGGACAGGGGAGAGCGCGTGGTGTCCGAGGCCAGGAATCCGGCGCTGTTTACCTGGCCGTCAAGGATGCGTGCGTTGAGGGTTCCCACGCTTTGCCCGCGGGAATCGAGTGGGTCCGGCCTGCCGTTGAAGCCACCCAGCGGCGGGCGGCCGGGGTCGTTGGAGCGGGAGGCGGCCTGGCTGAGCTGTTCGTCCAGTTGGCGGGTGAGGAACGAATCCATGGAGGCGTAGCTGAAGAGGCCTACCGCGCCGCAGATGGCCACCAGCAGTGCCATGGCCACCAACACCAGGCGGGTGCGCAGGTGCCAGGTGGAGGGCTTCCGCCAGCTCCGGCCATGCGTGCGCGCCACTCCGGAAAGGGACACGGCCTAATCCGCCGGCTTGATGACGTATCCGGCGCCGCGCACGGTGTGGATCATCGGCGGATGCACGGCATCCACCTTTTTGCGCAGGTAGGAGATGTAGAGCTCCACGATGTTGGCCTGACCGCCGAAGTCGTAGTCCCACACGCGGTCCAGGATCTGGGCTTTGCTGATGACACGCTTGGGGTTCTCCATGAGGTACCGGAGCAGTTCGAACTGCGTGGCGGTCAGCTGGAGCTCATCGCCGGCCCGGGTCACCTCGCGCGTATCGATGTTCAGCACAAGGTCGCCCACCACCAGCTCGGCGGTGTCCATCGCGGCCACGCCGGAACGCTGCACCAGCCGATGCAGGCGGAGCAGGACCTCTTCCATGCTGAACGGTTTGGTCACGTAGTCATCGCCACCGGCGGCAAGGCCCACAATGCGGTCCTGGACAGCGTCCTTGGCAGTCAGGAAGAGCGCAGGTACCTCCGGCGCGAAGGCGCGGATCCTGGTCAACAGCTCGACGCCGTCGAACCCGGGAAGCATCACGTCAAGCACCAGGACGTCCGGGCGGAACTCTTTGGCGAGCTTTACGGCCTCGGGGCCCTCTGCGGCAACGGCCACCGACCAGCCGGCCATGCGCAGGCCCATGCTCATCAGCTCGGAGAGGCTCGGTTCGTCGTCCACCACCAGGGCGCGGATGGGGGAGCCGTCCGGGTGGGTGAGCTGGGGAAGGTTGTTGGTCATGGAGTGCGAAGTGGCCATGGGACAACTCTCCGATCTGTCGGTTAGCCCGCGCTATGGGCTTCCTGTGCGCGGGCTGTGAATCCCAGCCTAGCGAGCTGAACGGTCCGCGGCGGCGTTATCGCCGGCGGTCCGCCCCTGCCCTTCGGGAGGACACGGAAGCGTCCAAAACCTCTGCCCCAGGCCGCCCGTGCGCCTTAAGGACAGATCGGCCCAAAAATTATTGTCCGGATGGCGGCGGAACTGGACATGGGGCAAAACCGGGGAGCGTGTTTCAGCAATTCAAGCGATGATGAATCAGGGTGCCGATTTTGGGCACCCTATCGAAGATTATTCGGGAAAAGTAGTTTTCCAACCAATCGTTCTGGAAAACATCTGTTATTTTATTGCTCCGCCAGAATCGTGATCTGAACCACATTCGCTGAATTCGTCTCACTATGTGGAACGTTCGGTCCATTGTTACTTGCAAGTTCTCATTGTTACGTTGCACACTTCAATTGTGAACAAGAACTCAACAGCACCTGCAGCCGCAGAATATTGGCCCAGCACACCCGCTGCTGCCGACATGCGCTGTTGTCGAATGCACGCCTGACCTTCATACCCCGCGAAGTTCCTAGGCATTCGCCCCCCAGCCCAGCGTCGGGCGCCCCTCCCCAGATCTCATTGCGGGGAAACCAAGCATTCGAGCCGCGATGACGGCCATTCACATTGAGGTAAGCAATCCATGTCAGTTGCATCCGGATACGTCCACATCTCTGTCCGAAACGCCAGCAAGGCCGCCCAGCCCTCCGGACTCCGCCAGGGCTTCGGCGCCCGTCCCGCGTTCGCTCCCGCCGCACCCGGCACCAGCTTCCCTGCCCCCGGCTACGCGCCGCAGGGCTACAACCCCAACTCTTACGGCCAGCTCCGCGCTGTGCAGCCCGCCGACGCCGCGCCTGTCACCGCGCCCACTCCGGTAGTGGCGGGACCCAACACCGTCCGCCCTGTGGCCAATGACAACGTGGCCCGCGGCTTTGTCCTCTACATGGGCATCGACGAGGAAACTGCGGCTGCGGCCGGCACCTCCATTGCCAAGCTGGCCCAGGAAATCCGCGCCTACGCCCAGTCCCTCGTGACCGGAGCCGAAAGCTACGCGGCAGTGGCCGTGGCGCCGGCGAGCACCCCCGGGTCCGCACTCGACGTCGTCCGTTCCACGTTCGGTGACCCCACGGTGAACGCACGCCAGCGCACCGAAACCGCCCGCCAGCAGCAGGCCCAGGACCCGCGGCCGTCCGGTGTGCTGATCGACCTGGCCCGGCGCGAAGTCCACCTGGACGGCGAATCCCTGAACCTGACGTTCAAGGAGTTCGAGCTCCTGAACTACCTCGTGGAGAACGGCACCCGCACCGTGGGCCGCGATGAACTGCTCGAAGGCCTGTGGCGCAACGCCGAGGAAGTTCCCAACGAGCGGACCATCGACGTCCACATCCGCCGCCTCCGCTCCAAGCTCGGACGCCTCGCCAACACCGTGCGCACCGTCCGCGGCCAGGGCTACCGCTTCTACGAACACCCGGAAGTTGTTGTCTGGGCCGCTCCGGAATACTCGATCTAGCCTTACTTCAGCACCGCCTTTTTGCGTTCAGTCAGGCCCGCAAGCATTGGCCTCCGCGGCTGATGGCCGGCGGCGGCGCGGCTGATGTTCTTGGGCGCTAGGCTTGGGGGATGAGCGACCACCACATCAAACGCCTGGTGATTATGCGTCACGCCAAGGCCGACTGGCCGGGCGGGGTTGCGGATCACGAGCGGCCGCTGGAGGAGCGCGGGCACCGCGAGGCGCCGCTGGCGGGGAGGTGGCTGCTCAAGCACGGCATCGTCCCGGACTTCATCCTCTGCTCCAGTGCGCTCAGGACGCGGCAGACCTGCACCTGGGTGTGTTCCGAACTGGGCGATAAGGCGCCGACGCCGAAGCTTGAGGACGGCCTGTACGCCGCCTCCGCGCTGCGCATGCTCACCGTGGTCAACCATGTGCCGGACACCGTTACCACGCTGATGCTCATCTCGCACATGCCCGGCGTCCAGGACCTCGCCATGCACCTCGCGTCGCGGGATTCCGACCACGACGCCTACATGGACGCCGCCACCCGGTATCCCACCAGCGCACTCGCAGTCCTGGAAACCGAGAAATCCTGGGCAGAACTGGACGGGCAGGACGCCCGGATCACCAAGTTCAAGGTTCCGCGCGCGCACTGATCCGGCGAAGCAGCCCCGCGACGTGCTGGATGCCGGGGCTCGCCGTCATGGTCCGCCGGTAAACCATCCCTACCTGCCTGACCTGCACAGGATTGACCAGCGGGACGGCGACCACCTCCGGCGGCAGCGCCGGCCGGCCGAGGCGGGGGACCAGTGCCACCACGGCTCCCTGCTCCACCAGTGAAATGTGGGTTGCGAAGTCAGGATCGTAGACCCTGATGTCCGGCACCCTGCCAAGGTCGGCGAAAATCCTCAGCAGGGCCTCGTTGCAGATGGCTCCCTGCGGCGTGCTGATCCACCGTTCATCCATGAGGTCCGCCGGTTCCACCTTGCTGCGTCCCGCCAGCGGATGGCTGGCGTGCACCAGCAGGTCCGCGATGTCCTCACAGAGCCACTCCAGCGTCATGTGCTCGGGGATCACCAGCGGAACGGAGTTCCAGTTGTGCACCACGCCCAGATCGGCCTCTCCGTTGGCTACCCGCGCCACGGCTTCGCGTGGATCCTCGGCCAGCACGCTGACCGCCAGGTCCGCGCCGGATAGGGCGAGCCTTCCCAGCAGCGGTCCAACGAGGCCCCGGCAGGCGGTGGAAAAGGAAACCACCCTCAGGTGTCCGGTCGGTTTGGCCGGGTCCGACAGCAGGGTGGATTCCAGTTCCTCCAGTTCCGACAGGATGCGCCGGCCGTAGGCTGCCAGAGTGAGCCCGCGCTCGGTGAGCAGCACTCCGCGGCCGCGCCGCTCGAGGACGGCAAAGCCGGTCTGCTTTTCCAGCTTCTTGATCTGCTGCGAGATGGCGGAGGGGCTGAAGCCCATGATCTCCGACGCCGCGATTACGGACCCGTGCTGTTCAACCGCCGCCAGGGCACGGAGCGAGCCGATTTCAATCATGAAGCAAACGTACATGATGGTGCGTTGAATCAAACGCTGGTGCTTCATCGGGCCCTCTGCGAGAGTGGGACCGTGAACCTACGCCACTCGCTCCTTGCCGCCCTGGTCGCCGTCCTCTGGGGCCTGAACTTCGTGGCCATCGACGTCGGCCTGCACCCCAGCGGCCGGGACGTACCGCCGCTATTGTTCGTGGCGATGCGGTTCGTCCTGGTGGTCTTTCCCTGGATCTTCTTCGTCAGGAAGCCAGACGTCAGCTGGAAGGCAATCATCGGCGTCGGGCTCTTGATGAGTGCCGGCCAGTTCGGCCTGCTTTACCTGGCAATGGCCCTTGGAATGCCGGCGGGCCTGGCCTCACTGGTGCTGCAGGCGCAGGTGCTGCTGACTGTCCTCCTGGCCGCCGGGTTCCTGCGGGAGCGGCCCAGCCGCCGGCAATTGGCCGGCGTCGTCCTTGGCGTCGCGGGACTGGCCGTGGTGGCTGTGGGCCGCAGTGCCGTGGCCCCGCTGCTGCCGCTCATCATCGTGCTGGGTGCCGCATTGTCCTGGGCCGCCGGAAACGTCATCGCCCGCCAGGCCAAAGCGGCGTCGGGGCTGGGGCTGGTGGTCTGGTCCGGCGCCGTGGTGCCTCTGCCCCTGGCCGGACTGTCGTTGCTGGTGGACGGTCCGGACGCGGTGTTGGGAACGCTGGCCGACCTGCAGCCTGCCACGATCCTCAGCGCGCTGTACACCGCCATTTTCGCGTCACTCGTGGGCTACGGAATCTGGAACCGGCTGCTGGCCAGCTACCCGTCGTCGGCAGTCGTTCCCTTCACGTTGCTGGTGCCCGTGGTGGGGATGAGCGCTGCCTGGCTGGCGCTGGGCGAGGTGCCCACCCCCGCCGAGCTTGCCGGTGGCCTGCTTCTGCTGGCAGGGGTGGCGACGGCGGTACTCACCGGCGGCACCACGCCGCGTCAGCGCCGGGAGGATGTTTTGGCGCCGCCCGGTTTGGGCGCGGCCTTGGGTGCCGGCTTGCGCACGGGGGAAGCGGACGACGGCGGCCGCTTGGCTGCTGCGGCCGGCAGCCGGGCGGGCGCGCGGGAACCGGAGGCGCCCTGAGCGGACGTTCGCTGTGCGGGGGCGCGTTGACTGGCTGTGCGATGGGTAGCTGCCCCCTTGGCAGCTGGCCTGCGGGCGCCCGACGCAGGCCGGCGCTTCGCCGGGGAAGGCCTGCGCGCCGCGCCCAAACGTCTCCCGGCAGGCCACACGGCTCCCAGGAACAGCACCAGCACAGTGGCCACCGCTGAGGCAGCGGCCCAGTAGAAGTAGTTGTCCGGATCTCCGGTGGGCAGGGGCGTCCCCAGGAAGGAGGACTGGTCTGCAAACGCCAGCTCCCACGTGCTGATGAAGGCCAGGGAGAAAGCAATGGTGAGACTGGTTCCTGCCCCCGTCGCCAACAGGGCCAGGCGGCGTCCCCGTACCAGCACCTCCGCCACCGCAGCGACGTACGCCAGGGCCACCAGCCCCAGGAAGGTCACCAGCACGGTCTCCTCCAGCGTGATGGCGGTCAGCACCAGCATGCCCAGCGCGGCGACGGCCGCTATCAAGGCGAACTTCCCGCTGTTACCCATGTGGCGCATGGGACCAATCATCCCCGAGGCCAGGGCTACTTCACTACGTAGCCGCGCATGATTGCCATGATTGCTGCAACACTTTGGTCACGGGTGCGCTCGGGGTTGTAGGTCTGCCTGTCCAGCCCCACCACGAAGCACGCGCCAAAAATGGCTGTTTCGAGGCTGCCCCGGGAAATGGACCGGTCCACCGGATAGGCCGCCGCCACGGCTTCGATGGCATCGCCGATTACAGCCAGCAGCTCGGCCCTGAGCACGGCGAACGTGTCCCGCCACTCGCTGGGCGTGCGCCAGTTTTCGCTGACCCACAGGCGGGCGAAGGACGGGTATTCGGCCATGAAGTCCATGGCCTGGCCAATCATGTCCTCCATCGCCAGGAGCGGATCAGTGGCCGGCTGTCCCGCGGTGCCGGACGCAGCGTCCCCGGCGCCGTTCATGAGGCGGGACTTCAGGATGTCCACGCCGTGACGCAGGAGCTGGGCGATCAGGTCGGACTTGCTCCCGAAGTTGTAATACACGGTGCCCTTCGAGACACCGGCCGCCGCGGCGATCTCATCGACCGTGACGCCCGCGGCGCCGCGCTCGCCGATCAGCTCCATGGAGGCGTCGAAGAGCTTCTGCCGTGTGGCGTTGGTCCGGGCCGGGCGGAGCTTCTTTTCGGCGGGACCTTGGGCAGGATCCTGCAGGGGGTGGCTCATACCGCGATCTCGGGCTTCAGCGTTTTGAGCGTCCAGTACTTGCGTTTCCGGACCGCCAGGGTGGACATCAGGGCGCCGAGTGCGGTGTAGCCCAGCAGGCCCAGGACGGTGGGCATGATCATGGAGAGGTCTGCGCCGTAGATAAGGTGCCGCATCCCCGTGACCACATAGCCCATGGGCAGGACCTCATGGACCACGTGGAGGGGCTGCGGAGTGGTCTGCCACGGGAACGTACCGCCGGAGGAGACGAGCTGCAGGACCAGCAGGATGAGCACCACGAGTTTCCCGGGGGACCCCAGCAGGGCAACCACGCCCTGGATGATGGCGCTGAAGGCCATCGCTGCAGCCAGCATAAACAGCCACATCAGCACCGGGTGCGCGGGGTTCAGCCCCAGTCCCAGGTCCACCACCAGTGTCAGCAGGGTGGCCTGTACTACCGATACGGCCAGGAACGGGAGCCAGCCGCCGACGGCGATCTTCCACGCCGGGGCGTTTGATGCCAAAGCCCGCTGGGTGATGGGGCGCATGGCCTGGATCAGCATGAAGATGCCGATCCACAGGGCCAGGGTCAGGAAGAACGGCGCCAGCCCCGCCCCATAGGAGTCGGCCTTGGCCTGGGACACGTTGCTCACCGCCACGGGATCGGCGATGACCTCCGAGAGGCTGCTCTTCTGCTGGTCGTCGGGGTTGGGCACCTGGCCTGCGCCTTTGGAGATTTCGTCGGCAAGGGTCCGGGACCCGTCTGCCGCCGTGACCGCGCCCGCCTCGAGTTGCGCCGCGCCGGCGTCGAGCGTTTGGGCACCCTCGGACAGCTTTCCCGCGCCGTCGAGTGCCGCCTGCTGGCCCGTGGCAAGGGTCGCCGCCCCGGTGTGGAGCTGGTCGGCGCCGCCGGAGGCCTGGGCGACGGCGTCCTTCAGCGCAGGAGTGCCTGCCGCGAGCTGCGCAGCCCCGACGCTTACGGCTTCGGAGCCGTCGGCGAGCTGCTGGATCTGTGCGGCGTCGGCCTGGATCTTCGTCTTTGCGGCTGCCACCGGGCTGGAGGCCGCGACGGCGTCGAAGTCGGCCAGGATGCTGTCCGCCTGTTCCTGGGTCAGTACGCCGGACGCGATCAGGCGTGTGTTGGATTCGATCACCCGGGTCCTAAGCCCTTGGTCGGCGGCGTCCAGCTGGACCACCATGTCCTGGACCCTTGTGTTCAGCTGGGCATTTCCGGCCGCCACCTGGGCTGCGCCGTTCGCCAGGGTCTGCGAGTCGGTGGGCAGGGTGGCGGTCCTGTCCTTCAGCAGGGACAGTCCGCTGCTCAGCTGGCCCGCCCCGTCGGTGAGCCCGTTGGCGCCGTCGCGCAGTTGCAGCTGCCCGGCATAGAGTTGGCCGGCTCCGGCGCTCAGGTCCGTGGTGCCCGCGTGGAGGGTGAGCGTCCCGTCGCGGAGGGTGGCGACGCCGTCGGCCAGCTGCCCGGCGCCGTCGGCTGCCTTGAGCATCTGCGAATGGATGGTGCCAAAACCGGTCAGGAGCTGGTTGGCCGTTTCCTCGCCCACTTCCTTGGCCACGGTGGTGTGGACGGAGGTGGTCAGTTTGTCCACGATGGTGCTCAACAGGTAGTTGTTGGCATCGTTGGTGGTGACGTTCAGCATGGCCTGGCTGGCCGAATCAAAGCTGCCGGGGGACACCAGGTTCGCGGAGAAATCCTTCGGGATCTTGAGCGCGAAGGCGTACTTGCCGTCGCTGACACCCTGGTCCGCCTCTTCCGCGCTGGGGACGGACTGCCAGTTAAAGACGTTGCCCTCCACCAGGCTGTCCGCCACCTTGGTCCCCGCCTGCAGCACGGATCCGTCGCTGGACGTGGCGCCGGTGTCCTCCACCACCAGGGCGGCGTCGATCCGGTTGAGGTTGCCGTAGGGGTCCCAGTTGGCATAGAGGTACACGGCTCCGTATAGCAGCGGCACCATGATCAGGGCCAGGATGGTTAGCTTGGGCAGGAGCCCGCCGGTCATCCGCTTGAGTTCGGAGCGGGCCAGCCGCAGCACAGTCACTTGGCGTCCTCGGTTTCGAGTAGGAGGTCTGCTTCTTCCGGTTCGACGGCGCCGTCCGCCTCGGCGGGCCCGTCCATGGGCCGCTGGGCAGGCTGCTGGGCAGCGTTGCCGACTGTGGCCGACGGTCCTGTCCATCCAGCCGGGGTGGCAGCCACGGTGGCGACGACGGCGAGCGGCCGGCCGCCGTCGTACGCCAACTGCTCCAGGCGCGGCAGCCAGGCGGACGTGCCGGCAGTGTGCCGGTCCGGGGAATCGAGTACCAGCAGGTCGGTGTGCGGGTTGGCGAGGGCCAGGGCGGTGAGCAGCTCGATGCGCTTGTCCGGCGCCAGCTCTTCCGTCCACAGGTCCGCGATGTCTTCAAAGCTGTTGACCTTCAGCCAGGGCTTGCTGAGCAGGGCCCCCCGGTAGCGGCGCGGGACCAGGGCCAGGTCCTCGGTGACAAGGTCGCGGACGCTCAGGTGCTGCTCGGGCTCATTGACTCCGGGGGAGTCCACCAGGGCGCTGGCCAGCCGGCGGCGCCTGATGCCGGCGTCACCGTCCCAGCTGATGAGTCCCCCGGTGTGTTTCATCCGGCCACTCAGCATCAGGGCCAAGGCTGTCCGATGATCCTGGCGGTCTGCTGAGACCAGGAGCAACTCACCCCTTCCGGCCTGCAGTGAGGTGGGCGGGAGCAGATCGTCCCGCCGTCCTTTTGCATGGAGCTGCTGTACGGAGAGCAAGGATGGCCTTTCGCAGGGAAATGGTCTGCACCAAGCCTAACCGAACTGACTGGTCAGTTCAAATAGTGGCTATGCCGGGCAGCGAGCCCATCCTCGGGCGTCAGAGGCCGTACTTCTCCAGCAGCCGCAGCCAGACCTCGCTGATGGTGGGGTAGGAGGGGACGGCGTGCCAGAGCCGGTCCAGGGGCACTTCGCCCACCACTGCGATCGTGGCGGCATGGAGCAATTCCGCCACATCGGGTCCGGCAAAGGTGGCCCCCAGGAGCACCTTGCGGTCCTCGTCGACCACCAGTTGCGCCCAGCCTTCGTAATGCTCGGAATGCAAGGAAGAGCCGGAGACGTTAATGGGCAGCTGCACGGACGTGGCGTTGAAACCGTCCTGGGTGGCCTGTTCCAGGGTCGGGCCCACTGATGCCAGCTCAGGATCCGTAAACACCACATTGGGAACGGCGCGCCGGTTTGCCGTCTGCGCGTAGCGGCTCCACGGCGCAGGCTCACCCTTCAGTTCACCCTTGGCACGCGCGGCGATGGCATCCCCCGTGGCGCGGGCTTCGTACTTGCCCTGGTGGGTGAGCAGGTTGTTTCCGGCGGCGTCGCCCACGGCGTAAAGCCAGAGATCGCCGTCGGGCATACCCTTCACCAGCCCGGTGGAGTCCGTGGCCAGCCCAAGGGGCTTCCCGTCTACTGCGCCCAGGCCAATGCTTTCCAGCCCGAGCCCCTCCAGCGCCGGATGGCGTCCAGTGGCTACCAGGACCTTGTCGGCGCTGACTGAGGCCCCGTCACCCAGGCTCAGCGTGAACGTGCCGTCTTCGTTTTCACTGATGCTCCTGGTGGCTGTCTGGAGGCGGACCTCAACCCCGTCCGCGCGCAGGCCGGCCATCACCAGTTGGGCGGCTTCTTCGGGAAAGGTGCCGAGCAGCCGCGTCCGGGCCACCAGTGTGACATCCGAGCCGAGCCTCGCGAACGCCTGGGCCAGCTCAACCCCTGCGACGCCGCCACCCACGACCGCCAGGGTTTCCGGCACCTCCTTGGCCGACGTGGCTTCCCGGGTGCCCCACACCTGAAGCTCGCCCAGCCCCTCGACCGGAGGCATGTTGGGCGTGGAGCCGGTGGCCAGTACGACGGCGTGCCTCGCCGTCAGGTAGTAAGTGTTGCCGTCCAGTGCGGCTACTTCCACCGCCCGCGGGCCGGTGATCCAGCCGTGGCCGCGGATGAGTTCGATCCCGGCGCCCTCCACCCACTTCACCTGGCTGTCATCCTGCCAGTTCGAGGTGAAGTAGTCCCGCCGCTTGAGCACCGCAGCGGCATCAAGAGTGCGGGTAACGGCTTCCTCTGCGCCTGGAACAGTCTGTGCCCCGTGCAGGGCGATGCCGGGCCGGAGCAGGGCTTTGGACGGCATGCAGGCCCAATAGGAACACTCGCCGCCCACCAACTCTGCCTCCACCAGCACCGCCGTCAGCCCGCCCTGGACCGCCCGGTCCGCCACGTTCTCGCCCGCGGCGCCCGCGCCGATCACGATGACATCAAATTCGCGTTCCAAGGGCTCTGGCGTCATTGCATCAGCCTACGCCGGGTGCGGGCCGCCCGTCGGGTGTGTTGTGATGCCTCCGGCCGGCGGCCGGAGGGGCTGCATGGTGGAAGGAGCGCAAGCTGTTAACGCAAAAAGTCCGCACCGGCGAACCGGTGCGGACCTTCTCTGTGCGCCCAAAGGGATTCGAACCCCTGACCTTCTGTTCCGTAGACAGACGCTCTATCCAGCTGAGCTATGGGCGCATCTTGTTTCTTGAAGAACATCTCTGCTCTCCCCGAACCTCGAATAACTTTACGCGAGGGTTGGCCGTAGTGCCAAATCGAAACGTGTGTAATATAGCCGACTAGACCGGTCTAGGTGACCTTCGTCACTTAATCACCCGGTTTTGACGTCCTCTTTGTTGAATTTACGCGGTTTCTGCTCGAAACGCTCAGTAACGAGCAGTCCGGGCCCAAAAACCGGAGCCCTCCCGGCCCATAGCATTTAGCTCACACCGATGAACCCGAGGAAGGGAACCGCAATGGGCGATCTGGCACAACAGCCGCTGCTTGAGAAAGCACCCACCACGCATGCTGCACTGCTGGCATGGGTCGAAGAGGTTGCTGAGCTAACGCAGCCGGACCGGATCCACTGGGTTGACGGGTCCGAAGAGGAAAACACACGGCTCACGGATGAACTCGTGGCAGCGGGCACCCTGACCCGGCTGAACCAGGAGCTTTTCCCCAACTCCTTCGCTGCATTCTCCGACCCCGCGGACGTAGCCCGGGTGGAAGAACAGACCTTCATCTGCTCCGAGAAGGAGCACGACGCCGGATTCACCAACAACTGGATGGACCCGCGGGAGATGAAGGACAAGCTGCGCGGGCTGTTCGCTGGCTCCATGCGTGGCCGCACCATGTACGTCATCCCGTTCGTCATGGGCCACCTGGACGCCGAGGATCCCAAGTTCGGCGTGGAGATCACCGACAGCGCCTACGTCGTAGCCTCCATGCGCATCATGGCCAACATCGGCACGGCGGTGCTGGACAAGATCACCGAGACCAACGCATTCTTCGTCCCCGCCCTGCACTCCCTGGGTGCCCCGCTGGAGCCTGGCCAGGAAGATGTCGCGTGGCCGTGCAACACGGACAAGTGGATTGTGCACTTCCCGGAGGAGCGCTCCATCTGGTCCTTCGGATCGGGATACGGCGGCAACGCCCTCCTGGGCAAGAAGTGCTACGCACTGCGCATCGCGTCCGTGATGGCCCGCGACGAAGGCTGGCTCGCGGAGCACATGCTCATCCTCAAGCTGACCTCGCCGGAGAAGAAGAACTACTACATCTCCGCCGCCTTCCCGTCCGCCTGCGGCAAGACCAACCTCGCCCTGCTCGACCCCACCATTGAGGGATGGGAGGTCGAAACGCTTGGTGACGACATCACGTGGATGCGGATCGGCAAGGAAGGCGAGCTGCGCGCCACCAACCCGGAAGCAGGTCTCTTCGGCGTTGCCCCCGGCACCGGCTGGGGCACAAACCCGAACGCCATGCGCGCCATCGCCAAGGGCCACAGCATCTTCACCAACGTTGCATTGACCGACGACGGCGGTGTCTGGTGGGAAGGCATGACGGACGAGGTCCCGGCGCACCTGACCGACTGGCAGGGCAACTCCTGGACCCCCGATTCAGGCCGTCCCGCTGCCCACCCCAACTCCCGGTTCTGCACCCCGATCTCGCAGATCGACATGCTGGCCGAGGAATACTACAGCCCCGAGGGCGTGGAGCTCTCCGCCATCCTCTTCGGCGGCCGCCGCAAGACCACGGTTCCCCTGGTAACGCAGGCCCGCAGCTGGACCAACGGCATCTTCATGGGCTCCACGCTCTCCTCGGAAACCACGGCCGCCGCTGCCGGGCAGGTGGGCGTGCTCCGGCGCGACCCCATGGCCATGCTTCCCTTCATCGGCTACGACGCAGGCGACTACCTGAAGCACTGGATCAGCGTCTCCGGCAAGGCCAACCCCGAGCGGCTGCCGCACATCTTCCTGGTGAACTGGTTCCGCCGCACCTCCGACGGCGGCTTCGCCTGGCCCGGCTTCGGCGACAACGCCCGTGTCCTCAAGTGGGCCATCGAGCGTCTTGAGGGCAAGGCTGACGCCATCGAGACCCCCATCGGCTTCGTCCCGGCGGGCCACTCGCTGGACCTCACCGGCCTGGACCTGACCCACGCCCACGTGGAGGACGCCGTCCGCGTCGACCGCGAGGAATGGGACGCCGAGCTGGCCTCCATCGAGGAGTGGTACGCGAAATTCGGAGACTCCCTGCCGGACGCCCTGCGCGCCGAGCTTGAGTCCCTCAAGGAACGCATGGCTGAGCACAGCTAGCCGGCTGGGGACAAACAGACACAACGACGGCGGCGCCGCACCTTTCGAAAAGGTGCGGCGCCGCCGTCGTTCCAGCTGACGGAGCCTGGCCCCGGAGGCGGGATCAGCTGGCGAGCCAGATGTCCGGGCCAAAGACCTCGTAGTGGATCCGCGTGGCCGGGATGCCCGCGTTGATGGCCTCGTTGCGGATGTTCTTCATGAACGGCAGCGGGCCGCAGAGGTACAGGGACGCGTTGGCCGGCAGATCCACTTCACGCAGCGACATAAAGCCCTCCTTGGTTCCGGGCACCGGCTGCTCAAGCCAAAGCTGGAGGTCGGCACCCGCCAGGCGTTCGACGTCGTCCGTCATCTGGGAGCGCAGCGCCCAGCTGTCCAGGGTGCTTTCCGCGTGCAGCACCAGTACCTGCCGGTCCGAACCTGCTGCGGCGAGTGAGCGCAGGATGGATGCCGTGGGTGTGCAGCCGATTCCGGCCGATGCCAGGACCACCGGGCCGTCGCCTTCCTTGAGCGTGATCTCGCCGTAGGGGTTGGAAATCTCGAGGATGTCGCCGACCTCAACCGCGCTGTGCAGTACGGGGGAGACCTCCCCGCCGTCGTCGAGCTTCGTGGTGAAGGACCGGCTGGTGCCGGCGTCGCCGGAAAGCGAGTACTGGCGGACCTGGCGGAGGCCGTCCGGGAGCTGGACCTTGACGCTGATGTACTGGCCGGGCAGGGCCGGCGTGACGGGGGTGTCGTCTGCGGGTTCAAGGGTAAAGGTGACGGAGCCGGCCCCGGCGGTGTCCTTTGTGGCCACCCTCCACGGCATCCACATCTTGCCGTTCGCCTGGGCTGCGTAGAGGCCCTTCTCGAGTTTGATCAGTGCGTCCGCCATCAGCCAGTACACTTCGGTCCATGCTTCGGCGATCTCCGGGGTGATGACCTCGGCCAGATCCTCGGCGATGGCCGCGAACAGGTGCTCGTAGACCACCTGGTACTGAGGCTCGGTGATGCCCAGCGACGCGTGCCGGTGGGCGATGCGGGAAAGCACGGTTTCGGGCAGCGTGCCCGGGTTGTTGACCAGGTGGGTGGCGAAGGCGGCGATGCTGCCGGCCAGGGCCTGCTGCTGGTCACCGGAACGCTGGTTGGAGCGGCTGAACAGGCCGTCGAGGAGTTCCGGGTGGGCGGCGAACAGCCGTGAATAGAACTTGGGAGTGATGGCGCCGATCCGTGAACCGACCAGAGGCAGGGTGGCCTCAATGACAGGGCGGGATTTGTCCGAGAGCATGTGTACTCCTGAGGTAGGGGACCGGGGCCTTCGTCCGGCCCGGAAAATACTCATATTTCAAATACAAGTATTCATGCCTCAAGTTCTACACCTCGTAGAAAATGGAATCAAATCGGCGGCCGTTCAGAGGCCCGGGCGGAGCCCGATCATCTGGAAAACCGGGGCCATTTGGGAGGAGCCCGGCAGTTCTGCCACGACTACCGAGTCGAGTTCACGGTAGAAGGCCTCGCGGGCGCGGGCCAGGGCGGCCCGGAGCTTGCACTCGTTGATCAGCGGGCAGGGGCCACCGGGAGCCACACAGTCGGCGGCATCCGTCCGGGTGTTCAGCTGGCGCAGGATCTGGCCCACGGTGGCGCGGCGGCCGGCCGCGCTGAGCCTGGACCCTCCGGCGCGGCCCCGTTCCACGTCGATCAGGCCGAGGGCGCGCAGCTTCGCCATCGCCTTGCTGACGTGGTTGTAGGGCGTGCCCACGGCGTCGGCGATGTTCTGGGTGGTGAGGAGCGTGCCATCCGGGGCAGCCGAAAGCACCATGAGAGCCCGGAGGCTGACATCTGCAAACGCGTTGATCTTCATCGCCGGGACGCCGGTCTAGTCCACCCAGACGGAGGGTTCGTTGGTGTCAGCCGCGAGCTGGCCGAACTCCCACTGGGACGTGGACGTGTTGGCTGAGTATGGGAGGACAGCGGCGAAAACGGATCCGTCGCGGTGTTCTGCCGCGACGTGGATGGCGTCGGAGTCATCCTCCACCAGGAGGGTGTCGCACACAATGGCGGTGGCCCGGAAGCCGGCACGGTTCTGGCGGAGCACGGCGGTGAGGTCGCTGATCATGGCGTCCGCATCAAAGTCGGCGTCGTCGCTTTCATCGGCGTCGGCAGGGGTGACGGCCACCAGACGGACTTCGCCGTCGTTCTCCACCACCAGGGCGAACGGCAGGAAGCCGCCGTTGCGCTGGAGCTGTTCCTGGGCGGCGCCAACACCGGTCCCCAGCAGGTTCTCCAGGTCCGTGGCCGTAGCCTCCGGGACGGAGTCCCGCCATGAACCCGCCGGGCCGTCCATGTCAGCCTGGGAGTGCTCAGCCACGATGGTCCTGGCTCCGGACGAGCGACAGAACGCGGTCGCGCACGCGCTCCATCGTCGCCTGGTCGGTGGCTTCGGCGTTCAGGCGAAGGAACGGCTCGGTGTTGGATGGGCGGAGGTTGAACCAGTAGCTGCCGTCGTTGGCCGTGAAGGTGCTGCCGTCCATGGTGTCGATGGTGATGTCCTCACCGCTGAAGGCGGCGCGGACGCGTTCCACGGCTCCGGCCTTGTCCTCGATTTCCGAGTTGATCTCGCCGGAGGAAACATAGGGCTCGTATTCGCGGCCGAGATCGGACAGCGCGCCGTCCTGCTCGCCCAGGGCGGCCAGCACGTGCATGGCGGCGAGCATTCCGGTGTCAGCGTTCCAGAAGTCGCGGAAGTAGAAGTGTGCGGAGTGTTCGCCGCCGAAGACGGCGCCTTCCTCTGCCATGACTGCCTTGATGAAGGAGTGGCCCACGCGCGTGCGGACGGCGCGTCCGCCGTCGTGCTCCACCAGTTCCGGCACCGCGCGGGAGGTGAGCAGGTTGTGGATGATCGTGGGTTTTTCCTCGCCCTGCGCCTTGGCGCGGGCGATCTCGCGGCGTGCCACCATCGCGGTGATGGCCGACGGCGACACGGGCTCGCCCTTTTCGTCGATGACGAAGCAGCGGTCTGCGTCACCGTCGAACGCAAGGCCGATGTCCGCACCATGCTCGATCACGGCGGCCTGCAGGTCGCGGAGGTTTTCCGGTTCCAGCGGGTTGGCCGGGTGGTTGGGGAAGGACCCATCCAGCTCGAAGTAAAGCGGGACGATTTCAAACGGAAGCTTCGGCAGGAGGGCATCGCCCAGCACGGCCGGGGTGGTGAGGCCGGCCATGCCGTTGCCGGCGTCCACCACAACCTTCAGGGGGCGGGAGCCGGAAAGGTCCACCAGCTGGCGCAGGTACTCGGCGTAGTCCTTGAGGACGTCGTGGACGCCGATCAGGCCGCGGGTGGGGGCGGCCGGGATGGAGCCGGCGTTGAGGTACTGCTCGGCCAGTGCCTGGATCTCTTTGAGTCCCGATTCGGACGAGATGGGCTGCGCGCCGGCCTTGGACATCTTGATGCCGTTGTACTCGGCAGGGTTGTGGCTTGCGGTGAAGGTGGCGCCGGCTGCGTTGAGGGAACCGCAGGCGAAGTAGAGTTCGTCGGTGGAGATCAGGTCCAGAAGCTGGACGTTGGCTCCGCGGGTGGCGGCACCGTCCGCGAAGGCCTTGCTGAATTCGGGGGATGAGGGGCGCATGTCGCCGCCAACCAGGACCGTCTGGCCCTCCAGCTGCAGGACATCAACGAACGCGGCTCCCACGGCTTCGACGATTTCGGCCGTGATGGAATCACCCACGATGCCCCGGACGTCGTACGCCTTGAAGGATGCCGAGAGGTCAAAAGTCTTTGTCTGTTCGCTAGTCACGGGTTTTATCTTACGTTGACGCACGCGGATGCCTGTGGAGGGGCAGCTCTCCTGTGGATTATGTGACGGCGGGGCCGGATGGGCCCCGTGGGAGGTCCCGGATTGTCCACATAGGCACGGCCCGGCTTCGTGGCTGTCAGTGGTGGCTGGGATACTGAATCAATGGTCGATAACCAGCACGCCACAGTTCTTACCGATGCCGTCCTTACAGATCCACAGACCCGCTCCGCTTCAGCAACCCACGCCCAGGCCCTGGAGGTTCTCCGGGAATTGGTGGGGCACCCGGCAGCGGACTTCCACGACGGGCAGTATGAAGCGATTGAGGCACTGGTCGACGGCGGCCGGCGGGCCCTGGTGGTCCAGCGCACCGGCTGGGGGAAGTCGGCGGTCTACTTTGTGGCCTCACTGCTGCTGAGGCGGCGCGGCGCTGGACCCACCCTGATCGTTTCGCCGCTGCTCGCCCTGATGCGGGACCAGGTGGCAGCGGCGGCACGGGCCGGGGTGCGGGCCGTGGCCATCAACTCGGCCAACCAGCTGGAATGGGACACGGTGCGTGAACAGCTGGCGGCGGATGAAGTGGACGTGCTCCTGGTTTCGCCGGAGCGCCTCACCAACCCCTCGTTCCGGGAAAACCAGCTGCCGGAACTCATCCGGCGCACGGGCCTCCTGGTCATCGACGAGGCCCACTGCATCTCGGACTGGGGCCATGATTTCCGGCCTGACTACCGCCGGATCGCGGACCTGATCACCCAGCTTCCGGACACTGTCCCGGTGCTGGCCACCACGGCCACGGCCAACTCGCGGGTGGTGCACGATATCGAGGAACAGCTCGGCGCGGGCGTCCTGACCATCCGCGGAGCGCTGGGCCGGGACTCCCTGCGCCTTGGCGTACTTTCCCTGCCCGATTCCCGGCAGCGGCTGGGCTGGCTGCTGACCCACCTGGGGGACCTCCCCGGCAGCGGCATCATCTACACCCTGACTGTGTCCGCCGCAGAAGACACCGCCCGGCTCCTCGCCGAGGCAGGGCACACGGTACTGGCCTACACCGGGCGGACCGACCCCGCGGACCGCGAACGGGCCGAACAGCTTCTCAAGGACAACGAGGTCAAGGCCCTGGTGGCCACCTCGGCGCTGGGGATGGGGTTCGACAAGCCTGACCTGGGATTCGTAGTGCACCTTGGAGCGCCATCCTCACCAGTGGCCTATTACCAGCAGGTGGGCCGCGCCGGACGAGGTGCTGCCAACGCCGACGTTCTCCTGTTGCCGGGCTCGGAGGACCGTGACATCTGGCAGTACTTTGCCACCGCTTCCATGCCCTCGGAAGAAAAGGCAAACGGCGTCCTCACCGCCCTGGCCGAAGCCGGCGCGGCGGTCTCAACCGTGGCGCTGGAAGCCAGGGTGGACCTCCGCCGCACCCCGCTGGAGCTGCTGCTCAAGGTGTTGGCCGTGGACGGCGCCGTGGAACGGGTAGGCGGAGGCTGGCGGTCCACCGGCCAGCCATGGATCTACGACGCCGAGCGCTACCAGCGCATCGCCGAAGCCCGGGTGGACGAGCAGGATTCCATGGTCATCTACCAGGACACGGCCGGATGCCGGATGGAATACATCACCTCGGTGCTCGATGACGAAACCGCACATGCCTGCGGACGGTGTGACAACTGCGCCGGACAGTGGTTCCAGGCCGACATCGCCGCCGAGGCCACGGAAGCGGCCGGACAGACCCTCAGCCGGGCAGGCGGCGTGCTTGAAGCGCGCCTGCAGTGGCCCAGCGGAATGGACCGGCTGGGTGTCCCGGTCAAGGGCAAGATCAAGCCGGCCGAAGGGCTTACGGACGGCCGGATCCTCGCCCGGCTCACCGACCTGGGCTGGGGCGGAGCGCTGCGGGAACTGTTTGCCGCCGGCGCAGCGGACCGGGCAATCGACCCCCTCATGCTCCGGGCCTGCGTCCAGGTGCTCCGGGAATGGGCCACCGGGGACGGACGCAGCCCGGCGTGGAGCGGCGTGGGCCGTCCCGCGGCGATCGTGAGCCTTCCCTCAAGGAGCCGGCCCGAACTGGTCCAGTCCCTCGCCCGGGGGATTTCGGAGATCGGCCGCATCCCTTACCTCGGCCAGCTGGAGCTGGGCCACGGCGGACCCACCGGCGGCCGTGGCGGCAACAGCGCCTACCGCCTGGCCGGAGTCTGGGACCGGCTGGTGGTGGGGCCGGAGCTGGAGGCTTCGCTGGCGTCACTGCAGGGCCAGAGCGTCATGCTGATCGACGATTTGGTGGACAGCCGCTGGACGGTCACCGTCGCCGGGCGGGCCCTCCGGCAGGCGGGTGCGGGGGCTGTGCTCCCGCTGGTGCTTGGCCAGGCCGGCTGACCTCTGCGCCGGCATGCCGGTGCAGCGAGAGGCTGTCTGCCGTGCTGAACAGCATCAGGACGGCCATGGCCAGGAACGCCCCGCGGAACGGCCCGGCCGGGTCCTGCGGGAACACTGCCATGCCGTCGAAGATCCGGATCAGCAGCGCGCCCACGGCGATCCCGGCGCCAGTGGCCAGCTGGACCAGCGTGGCTGACACGGCATTGGCTGATGTGAGCTGCGCCGGGACGATGTCCGCATACTGCACCGACGCATAGGCGGAAAAGCCGATCGAGCGGAAGGCCCCGCTGCACACCAGCAGGGCAAACATGATGGCCTGCGGGGTGTCGGGGGTCAGCAGGGCGCACAATACGAAGGTCAGCGCCGAGGCGAGGGACGCGAAGACCAGCATCGGCTTGAAGCCGAAGCGTCTGATCAAGGGTGTGGTGGCCGGTTTGATCCCGATGTTGCCGATGAAAACGGCCGCCACCATGATGCCGGCGTGCAACGGGGTCCAGCCGAATCCAGCCTGGAACATCAGGGGCAGGAGGAACGGCACCGAACTGATGGTCAGGCGGTACACAAATCCCCCGGTTGCCATGGCCCGGAAGGTGCGCGTTCCAAAGACGCTGAGATCAAACAGCGGGTTCCTTGCCCGCAGCATCCAGGCCGCAGCACCCGCCAGGGCGACCATGCCGGCCGCTGCGCTCAAGCCACCCCACGGCCCGTCGGGATGGGCGGTGGAAAGTTCCAGGCCAACAACCAGTGCGCCCACGCCCGCAGTGGTCAGGAACAGGCCCAGCCAGTCCAGCCGGCGTTGGCGGTCTCCTGCCCCCGATGGCACAAGGCGCAAAGCGGCGATGAAGGCGGCAAGGCCCAGCGGCAGGTTAATCAGGAAGATCCAGTGCCATGAGAGGTACGTCGTCAGCGCCCCTCCTACCAGGGGCGCCAGCACCGGCGCCAGCAGGCCCGGCCAGACCAGGAAGGCCGTGGCGCGCAACAGATCCGACTTCGGCGTTCCGCGGAGCACCACCAGGGTTCCGACCGGAACCATCATCGCCCCTCCGGCACCCTGCACGATGCGGGCCAGGGTCAACATCGTGAGGTCCTGGCTCAAGGCACAGGCCAGCGACGCGGCAGTAAACACGGCAATCGCCAGGCAGAAGACGCGCCGAGCCCCAAGCCGTTCGGCGAGCCAGCCGCTGAACGGAATGCCCATGGCCACCGTCATGAGGTACGCCGTCATGGTGATGTTGACGTCGGCCGCGGGTACCCGGAAGTCCGCCGCGATGCTGGGAATGGCGGTGGTGAGCACGGTGCCGTCGAGGAATTCCATGAAGAACGTGGCAGCCACCAGCAGCGCCAGGCGGGGATTCCATGCCTGCACGCTGCCTGGATCCGCGTTCACTGGATCCGCGTTCGCCTCGTTGCTTTGTGCCATCTGATAATCCTGCCACCGGCAGCAGGGAGCAGGCGCGCGGTGTCCGCACCGCGGATACGCACTGACCCAGTGGGCGAGGCGGGAACGCAGAAGGCCCCGGTCCAGGGACCGGGGCCGAACGCGGAGACGGGGGGATTTGAACCCCCGGTGGAGTTGTGCCCCACACTTCATTAGCAGTGAAGCCCATTCGGCCGCTCTGGCACGTCTCCAATTGCTATTCCTAGCCCACCAAGGATACGCAGAACGGGGCATGCAGCG
>DATFAE010000026.1:0-4345 GCA_035254945.1 Arthrobacter sp.
GTGGGCGGATGCCGGTGGCAACGGGTTTGCCCAGGAAGCGCCCGTGTTGGTCAACGCCCGCGGAATAGTCGAAGACGAAGGCGTCCTGGAGGGTGACAATGTCCCCTTCCATGCCCTGGACTTCGGTGACGTGGGTGATCCGCCGGGAACCGTCGCGCAGGCGGGAGATCTGGACGATGAGGTTGACGGCTGAGGCGATCTGCTCGCGGATGGCCCGCAACGGCAAGTCCATGCCGGCCATCAGGACCAGGGTTTCCAACCGGGCCACGGCGTCCCGGGGAGAGTTGGAGTGCACGGTGGAGAGCGAGCCGTCGTGCCCGGTGTTCATGGCCTGCAGCATGTCCAGGGACTCGCCGCCACGGACCTCGCCCACCACGATGCGGTCAGGGCGCATGCGCAGGGAGTTGCGCAGGAGCTCACGGATGGTCACCTCGCCTTTGCCTTCCGTGTTCGGCGGCCGGCTTTCGAGGCGGACCACGTGCTGCTGCTGGATCTGGAGTTCGACGGCGTCCTCGATGGTGACGATGCGTTCGTCGCCGGGGAGGAAGGAAGAGAGGACGTTCAGCAGCGTGGTCTTGCCCGTGCCGGTGCCGCCGGAGACGATGATGTTCAGCTTGGCCTTCACGCAGGCGTCCAGGAGTTCGGCCATCTCAGGGGTGAGGGTGCCGAAATCGATGAGGTTGCGGACGGTGAGGGGGACCTTGCTGAACTTTCGTATGGTCAGCGACGAACCGCCCACAGCCAGCGGCGGAATGACCGCGTTGACGCGTGAGCCGTCTTCAAGCCGCGCATCGACCAGCGGCGACGACTCGTCGATCCGGCGCCCGACTTTGGACACGATGCGCTCGATGACCTTCCGCAGGTGCTCCTCGGAGCTGAACCGGGACTCGGTGAGTGTGAGCTTTCCCTTGCGCTCCACGTAGATCTGGTCCATCCGGTTGACCATGATTTCGGTGACCGAGGGATCGTCGAGCAGGCGCTGCAGGGGTCCGTAGCCCAGGACGTCGTCCGCCACGTCGCGGACCAGGCGCGTGCGTTCCTCCGGCGTGAGGGGAACCTGCTCGGCGTCGATGATGCGGATGAGCTCCTCTTTTGCGGTGCTCCGGAGCTCCTGCTCAGTGACCGACGCGTCGTTGAAGCGCGTGCCCATCCGCTCAAAGAGGGCGGTTGCGGCACGCAGTTTCATGGCGGCGAAGACGTCCACGGGCTGGGCCTTGGGGGCCTGGGGCTTGGGCGCCTGCGCAGGTTCCGGTGAGACGGCCGCGGAAGGGACGACGACGGCGGCGGCGCGCGTCCCGGCGGTCGCAGGCACAGTGCGCGGCAGCACCGCCGTCGGGCCTTGGGCTGGGACCGCCATCGCCGGGTGCGGCATGACGGCGGGGTTGGCGGCCTGATGGCGGTCCTGGACGGTCTGGATCCGTTCGGAGAGTTTCATCAGATGACCACCCTTCGGTGAAGCTTGCGCTGGGCCTGCGTCCGCCAGACGGGGTTGAACCGTTCGACGAGCTGCTTGAGGCTTTTCACGGCCGGATCCCGCTTTGATTCCTGCAGGACGGGGATCCCGCGGTTGGTGGAGAGGGCGACAGCCCGGGAGCGGGGGATGCTGACGTCCACAGGGGCGCCGACGGTGGACTCCACGTCCTGGACGGTCAGCCCGGCTTTGGAATCGGCCATGTTGAGGACTACGTGCCGGGATTCCGGGAGGATTTCCAGTTGCCGCAGCACCTCGAGGCCGGACCGCAGGCCGCGGAGGCTGGGGATGTCCATGGCGCTGACCCACACGGCGTCGGTGCACTGTTCCAGCGCGGCGACCCCGATTTCGGGCAGGCCCGGGGCGGTGTCCAGCACCACGTACTGGAACTCCTGTGCCAGCTGCTCCAGCAGGTGGGTGACCTGATCGGGTGTGATGTGGTCGGCGTCGACGGGGTTGGGCGGGGCGCACAGGGCGTAGATGCCGGCGGGGTGGACCGTGAGGAAAGCTTTGAGCACCAGGGGGTCCTGGGCTGCAGCCGGTGAGACGGCATCGGTGACGGTGTGTTCCGGGTTGAGGTAGAGGCCGGAAGCGACGTCGCCGAACTGAAGGTCGAGGTCCACGATGACCACGCTCATGGGCGCGATCTGACCCAGGCCGATGGCGATGTTCGTGGCGAGGGTTGTTTTGCCCACGCCGCCCTTGGGTGAGAAGACCCCGATGACCAGGCCTTTCCCGGCGTTTTCGGCGGGAGGGGCGTCGTGGTTCCGGTGGCGGGTGGCGAAGGACTGGCAGGCGCGTTCCAGGAGGACCCTGATTTCGGCGGCGTCGGCATTGGGGCTGAGGATGTCCCGGATTCCTGCGCGCATGGCCTGCAGCAGGAAGGACGGGTCCGCATCGCTGACCAGCACGAGGCTGAGTCCGGGAAGCTGGACGTCGAAGACCTTGGCGAAGCGGAGTGCTTCGTCGAGGGAAACGTCCGGTCCGATGATGAGGACCTCCGGCTGTTCCTGGTTCAGGAGGGCAAAAAGCTCCTGGGGGCCGGCGGGAAGGATGTCCGAGGCGATGGTCTGGACGGTGCCGCGGAGGCCGTTCGCGACGGCGTGGCGGAGCCGCTGGTCGAAGTCGGTGTTGGGGGAGAGGAGGATGAAGCGGCTCACTTGTACACAACCTCCTTGCGTTCGATCCGGGGTCCGTTGTCCTGGGCGTCGAGGGGTTCCTTGGTGAGCCACAGGCGGCCGAACTCCGAGGCGAAAACGATCTTGCCGGCGTCGACGTCGTTGACTGCGACTGTGAGGAGGAGTGAACCTTCCGGAAGGGCGGTGTCCGCCGGGTCCGTGCCGTCCGCCGGCTTCTCGGTGCTGGCTGCTTGAGGCGCTCGCTGAACCGCGGTGACAAGAGCTTTGTGGACGGTGAGTTGGGTGGTGGCGTCGTCTGCCTTCGCTTTGTAGGCCCCGGCTTCGAATGAGAGGAAGAATCCGACGTGGTCGCCGACGTTGATGCGTCCGCCGACGACGCGTTTCGGCTCTACTTCGAAGGAGACTTCCTGAAGTCCCGCTGGGACCTGCACCCCGCCGTCGGCCTTAACCTCTTCCGGGGCCACGAGCCGTTCGGCGAGGAGCTGCTCGCCGGGGACCAGATCCACTGCACTGACGGTGCCGGCGGAGTTGTCCAGGTTACTGAGGGCGGTGTCCGCGACGCCGGCGGCCGGGACCTTCTCGATGACCAGGGACGCGGCCATCTCGTTGACCGGGGTACCGGCGGGGATAGCGGTCTTGACCACGAGAACGTCCTTGGGCTTGGTGGTGGCCATGGCCCGCTGGTCGGCGCCCTGCGCGTAGAAGACGATGATGAGGGCGCCCACCACTGCCAAGGCAATCGCGGCCGTTCCTGCCACTAGGCGAGACTTCACTTTTGCTCCTGGTCTGGGTGGTGCTAAACGGTAAGGCGGACGATGGTAGCGCCGAAGGCGTCCACCGGGCCGAGGGAATAGCCGTCGGCGAGGGAAACGTATTTGACGAAGCTGCCGATGATTCCGCGGCATTCGCCCTTGCATTCGGTTGCGAGAGTGACGCCGGTCGCCGTCGACTTCTCGCTGCGGAACTCGTAGGGTAGGCCGCTGTTTCCGCTGAACTTCCAGCCGGTGACTTTGAAGGCGGCGAAGGACACCAGGCCGTAGATGGCGCCCGCCCCGGTGCCGGTCACCTTGTTGAAGACGGGCAGCAGGACAATGACGTCCTTGCCGGCGGTGATGTTGGCAGCCCACTTGTTAAGGACCGCGGAACAGTTGCCGGGGGCGTTGTTGCCGGGGTCGCTGCCGCCCTCGCTGACGGCGAGGTCGATGGTGCCTCCGCAGGCGCCGGTGTCCTGTGTCAGCCAGCCGAAGCCGCCTTGAACGGCTGCGCCGGAGGGACCGTAGTTACAGTCGGCGTTGGCGTTCTTGCCGTGTTCCTGGAGGAGCTGCAGCGCACCGCCAATGTTGTCCTTGACCTGGCAGATGGAGAAGGCCAGGGGGAAGGCTGTGCGGCCGGCCTTCGGGCTGCCCCAGGTGGCCGACGCCTGGGCGGCGACCTCTTTGGTGGGGACGCCCAGGATACCGGCGAAGAACAGCGAGACAGAGTTGTCTACGCCACCGGTTTCCTTGGCCGAGGTCTGGACTGTCACTGTCCGCGCCGTTTTGTCCAGGTTGATGTTGTGTACCTTGCTCAAGCCGTCCTGGGCATTCTGGTTGGCGAGGCTTGCGGCGAGGGACGACGCCGTCGAACAGAATTCGCTGCTGGCGTCCCGGGCGCATTTCTGGGCCGTAGCGATGGCGGCCGCGTCCGCACCGTTTTGGAGCTGGGAGCGTTCGGAGTAGATGACTCCGACGTCGAC
>DATFAE010000027.1:0-23908 GCA_035254945.1 Arthrobacter sp.
CCTGGCGACATCCGTCGTCGAACGGGCCATCAGGACCGGCGTGGAACAGCACGGCGGCGTTCAATTCGACCTCGTCACCAAACACGACTGCGCCGAATCATGCCCGGACCCCGACTCCCACCACGGCGGCACCCACACAGGATAGGTCCGGTCTATTGGCCTCTGTAGCCCATTTTCGCGCTAATGGACAGTCCAGCCGCGCGGAGCCCTTCGATAAGTCCGGGTTCCTCTTCCGGGGTGAACCGGAACGCAGGACCAGAGATACTCACGGCGGCGATTACATTCCCAAGGTGGTTACAAATGGGCACTGCGACCGCTGACAGGCCGATTTCGAACTCCTCGTGGACGACCGCATAGCCTTGCCGGGAAATTTCGAGCAGCTGTTTCTCCAGCTGCGCACGATTTGTCACTGTACGCGGAGTGCGGGCTGGCAGGCCGACGGTCTTAAGGATGGTGTCCCTTTCGTCGGCTGGAAGGGCAGCAAGCAGAACCTTGCCGCTCGACGTGGCGTGCAGGGGCGTCAGGCTGCCAACCCAGTCGTAGGTTGCGAGCGTGGAGGGGCCCATCGCCTGGTCCACGTTGACGGCGTAATTCGATCGCAGGACAGCCAAGTTCACTGTTTCCTTGTAACGCGCAGCGAGGCTCTCCAAAACGTCACTGGCCTCCCGCACCACGCTTAATCGGCCGGGGATGGACGATGCCAATCGCAGGATTCCAAAGCCCAGCTGGTACTTGCCGCGTTCGCTGTTCTGTCGGACCAGTTCCCGACCCACCAGAGACCCCACCAGGCGGGATACTGTGGATTTGTGGACGCCCATCTCCTCGGCGATTTCACTGACACCAGCGTCGCCCTCCCGGGCCAGGATTTCCAGAATCTGGAGGGCGCGGTCCACCGATTGGACGCCTCCCGACTGGGCATCTGCGTCCTTGTCCATGTCCGGGTCATTTTGTGCGGCCATCATGCCTCGTGTCTTCGTCCATGCAGGGTGTGTGAGCCCGGAGGGGAGGGTCCAGCCAGCCGTCCAGCTCATCTTGTTTCATCCTAGACCGACGCTGCCGGAACGCTGACAATCGGCGTCAGGCGCCCCGGGCACAGGCGTCCTCGAGGCTCACCTTCTGCGGGCGGCCCAGCCTTTCGCGGCCGGCGTAGACATTCAGGCTGTGTCCCCGGCTGAATCCAACCAGCGTCACCCCGGTCTCGACGGCGAGGTCGGCGGCCAGGCTTGAGGGCGCGCTCACAGCAGACAGAATGGGAATGCCGGCCATGGCTGCCTTCTGGACAAGTTCGAAGGACGCGCGCCCGGACACCTGGAGGACGGTGCCGGTCAGAGGCAACAGGTTCTGGCGCAGCGCCCATCCCACCACTTTGTCCACAGCGTTATGGCGTCCAACATCCTCCCGGAGACAAAGCAGCTCCGGGCAGGCGCCGTCCACTTTGAAAAGGCCGGCCGCATGGACGCCGCCCGTCTTGTCGAACACCGCCTGGGCCTCGCGCAGCCGCTCCGGCAGCTCGGCGAGCACATCCACGGGAATCTGCAGCGTGTCCTGGGCAGGATCGAAGGGAAGGGTCTTGCGGACGGAGTCGATCGAGTCTGTCCCGCAGATGCCACAGGAGCTTGAGGTGTAGACATGCCGCATGGTGTCAGGCATAGGGACCTCCGGCCTCAGCTGGGCCTCGACCACGTTATATGTCTGTTCTCCCCCGGCATCGCCGGCGCAGAAGCGCAGCGATACAAGCTCGGATTGGGAACTGATGATGCCTTCCGAGACCAGGAACCCGGCCACCAGGTCAAAATCGTCCCCCGGGGTCCTCATGGTGACAGCGAAGGAGCGGCCGCCGATTCGGATTTCCAGGGGTTCCTCAGCGGCGAGTACGTCTTCCTTGAACCGCACCGGGTGTTCGGTGCCGGAACCGTCCAGATGGAAGCGATGGATCTTGCGGCGCTGGGTCATACGGGCCATGCGGTGCTCCGTGCTCGGCTGATGGTGGAAAGGACTGTCTCATTGGCCTGCGTCCAGGGGAGCGGGAGCACAGGAACCGGCTCGCCGGACTGGACTCCGGCAGGGGGAACGGCCATGATGCCGTCGGCCCAAGCCAGTCCACGCATCATGCCGGGCCCCGTATGCGAGGCGGGGAAGGCCAGCCCCTCGATGAACGTGCACGGAATCAGACGCGTACGGCCGGGGCACGGATCCACGTCAGCCGCCGAGGTCACCTGTCCAACGGCGCTCAGGGGCCTGCCTCCGAGTGCCTCCAGCAGCGGTGCACCCATAGTGATGAGGGCCATCATTGCTGCCAGGGGGTTACCGGGCAGCCCGACGACGAAGCGGCCGTCCGGGAGCCCGGCAAGGACTGCCGGGTGGCCCGGCCGCATGGCGATGCCATCCAGCAGCAGCCGGCCGCCGAGGGCAGCGACGGCGGTGCGAAAATGATCTGTCCCGGAGCAGCCGGTTCCGCCAGTGGTTATGGTCACGTCCGGCATCCGCCCGGGGAACGCCTCTGATCCGCCAAGTGCCGCGAGCCACTCGGGGTAGGAATCCCCGATCCGCAGGGAGCCGGCAGGCGTGCCCCCGAGAAGGGAAATGACCGTCCCCAGCTGCGGACCGAAAGTGTCCCTGACCTGTCCTGGTTCCGGAACGCCCGACGTGACCACTTCGGAACCGGTCAGGACGATGCCGACCACCGGCTGGGCCTGCACCTGCAGGTTGTCATGGCCAGCCACGGCGGCGAGGGCAATGTGGGCCGGGTTAAGTGTTGTGCCAGCCGGGATCAGTACTTCGCCGGCCGCAGCTTCCTCGCCCGCGGGACGAATGTGTTGGCCCGGCCCCGGCTCGCCTTCCTTTGCGTTGTCATGGAGCCGCAGGAGAAGGCTGCCGTCGGCATCCTTGTGGATCTGCCCACTTTCCTTGCGGAGTATCGACTGGGCGCCAACAGGGACCAGCCCGCCGGTAGCTATGACGCTGGCACTCCCCGGACACCGAAAGGGCTCGTGGCCGGCAAGGATCCATGGACCGCCGCCGTTGATGGCCCAGCCGTCCATGGCAGAAGAGTCGTAATGGGGGAGCTTTTGCAGGGCGGCGACGTCGCGCGTCAGCGTGTGGCCTGCTGCCAATGCGAGGGGAACCTCCACGGGCGCGAGCGGGACCGCGCAATCGAAAGCCAACTGCCGGGCTTCGGCCCAGGTGGGGGACGGATGTCCGGAAGGCCGCCCTGCAGAGTGCAGCTCCGAAGTGCTGCCGCTTGTGGCGGTTTCATGGGCGAGCAACGGTGCCCCCTTTTCTGAAGGTAGTGCTTGAAACGTACGGGGCCGGGGACCGTGAGGATCGCACCACGTGGTGCCTGCCCCGCAGTCCCCGGCCCCGTCAGCCGGGGTGCTATGCCTTGACGTATCCGTTCGGGTTCAGCACGAACTTTGTTGCCGAGCCGGCGTCGAATTCGGCGTAGCCGCGCGGTGCATCCTCAAGCGGGATCGCTGTGGCGTTTACTGCCTTGGCGATCTGGACCTTGTCGTGCAGGATGGCCATCATCAGCTGGCGGTTGTACGACATGACAGGGCACTGGCCGGTGGTGAAGGACAGGGACTTTGCCCATCCGGTGCCCAACGACAGCGACAGGGAGCCGTGCTTGGCGGCATCGTCAATTCCACCGGGGTCGCCGGTGACGTACAGGCCGGGGATGCCAAGGGCCCCACCCGCTGCGGTGATGTCCATGAGGGAATTCAGCACGGTGGCCGGGGCTTCGTGGGATGCGTCCCTGCCGTGTCCGCGGGCTTCGAACCCTACGGCGTCGACACCGCAATCCACCTCGGGAACTCCAAGGATCTGCTCGATCTGGTCCTTCGGATCTCCGTTGGAGACGTTCACTGTTTCGCACCCGAAGGAGCGGGCCTGCGCCAGCCGGTCCTCGTTCATGTCACCGACAATCACGACGGCGGCACCAAGCAGCTGTGCGCCGACGGCGGCCGCGAGGCCGACCGGGCCTGCGCCGGCAATATAGACGGTGGACCCGACGCCGACTCCGGCGGTTACGGCGCCGTGGAACCCGGTGGGGAAGATGTCGGAGAGCATGGTCAGGTCCATGATTTTTTCCAGGGCCTGGTCGCGGTCGGGGAACCTGAGCAGGTTCCAGTCGGCGTAGGGGACCAGCACGTATTCTGCCTGGCCACCCACCCAGCCGCCCATGTCCACATAACCATAGGCGCTGCCCGGACGGTCCGGATTGACGTTCAGGCAGATGCCGGTTTTGCGCTCCTTGCAGTTCCGGCAACGGCCACAGGAGATGTTGAAGGGTACGGAGACGATGTCTCCCACCTTGATGAACTCCACATCCGGCCCGACTTCCACCACCTCACCGGTGATTTCATGGCCGAGGACGAGGTCCTTCGGTGCGGTGGTGCGTCCGCGAACCATGTGCTGGTCCGAGCCGCAGATGTTGGTGGTCACCGTACGCAGGATCGCACCGTGGGGTACTTTCCGGCCCACGTTGGCCGGATTGACGCCAGGCCCGTCTTTGAGTTCGAACGTCGGGTAGTCGGTATTGATGATTTCGACGACACCGGGTTCCTTGTAGGCGACGGCTCTGTTTCCAGACATGACACTCCTTTGGCTACGGGGGGATGGTGCTGGGGGTTTGGTGCCAGGCCAGCCATATCGGATTGCCTTGCACTGGTCCGGCATGTTGCCGGCGCTGCCCCGTTGCCCGAAAGCGGTGCTTCGATGAAGATACCTCCCCAGGTTTCAGGCCACCGAAGCACCATTCACGGGAACGGGACAGCTCATCCTTCGCGAGGACGAAGGCTGTCAGTGGGAAGCGGTGCCGGGTGGCACAGCATCCCGGTCCTGCCTAGCCCTGGGCGGCGCGGAGGACGGCATCAGCTTGGGCTTGGGTGATGTCAGACATTGCTTCTCCATTGATGGTGTCTGTGGTCTGGGTGGTCTAGGGGACAGCTACGCAGAAGGGGCGCGTTTGCGATTTGATATTTTTGCTTTGTACTAAAGATATATCAGTTACATCGTATGGCAGCCATGAAGGCATGTCCAGAGGTTTCTTAGCGGCCGTGGATGAGGCTCAATGCCTCGGCCCGGGCGGCCGGCAGGCGCAGTTCTCCGTGGACTGCAGGCGTGATGGTCTTTGCTCCGGGCTTGCAGATGCCCCGCATTGACATACACAGGAGCTCGCCCTCGATCACCACGATGGCGCCAAGTGGCCGCAGCGCTGTGCCCAACGCGTCCACCACCTGGGTGGTCAGCCGTTCCTGGACCTGGGGCCTTCGCGCAAAGACGTCCACCAGCCTGGCAAGCTTGCTGAGGCCGGTCACGAGTTCCTCTGCGGACGGGATGTAGCCCACATGTGCCACGCCATGGAACGGCACCAGGTGGTGCTCGCAGGTTGAATGGAACGGGATGTCCTTAACGATGACCGTTCCACCCTTGGCCCGGCCGCACCCTGGGTGACGGTTGCTTTCGTCGCCAGGACAGATCTCACGCTTCGGCCCGCTCAAGCCGCACGATAACGGACTTGGAGGTCGGCGTCCCGCTGGTGTCGGCGACGGAGTCAAGCGGCACGAGGACGTTGGTTTCCGGGTAGTAGGCCGCCGCGCAACCCTTGGGTGTCGAGTAGGACACGATGCGGAAGTTCTCGGCCCGCCGTTCGGTCCCCTGGAATTCGGAGATGAGATGGACCATGTCCCCGTCCGTGAACCCCAGTTCAGTAATGTCGTCCGCGTTGATCAGGACTACGCGGCGCCCTCCGTGGATGCCGCGGTAGCGATCATCCTTGCCGTAGATGGTGGTGTTGTACTGGTCATGGGAGCGCAGGGTCTGGAGGACGAGCCGTCCCGGAGGGACCCTGATGAATTCCAGTTCGTTGCCTGTGAAGTGGGCCTTGCCCGAAGCAGTATCGAACTTCCTGGCGTCCCGGGGTGGGTGGGGAAGGACGAACCCGCCAGGGTTCTGGATCCGCTCTTCGAAGTTCTCGAAGCCGCTGAGGACCGCTTCGATGTGTTTCCGGATGATGGAGTAGTCGTCCTTCATGGCGAGCCAGTCGGCTTTGGGGGTATTGGGCAGCGGGAGATTGTCGCTGCCGGTGAAGAGCCTGTGGGCGATGTTGCACACGATCGCCACCTCGGAGTGCAGGTGCTCACTGGCGGGTTTCAGACGTCCGCGGGAGGCGTGGACCGCACTCATGGAGTCCTCCACGGTCACCCTCTGGTCTCCGGTGCGCTGGGTGTCCTTCTCGGTGCGTCCGAGCGTCGGAAGTATCAGCGCACGTCGACCCGTGGATACGTGGGAATGGTTCAGTTTCGTAGAGATCTGTACCGTCAGGCGGGTGTTGGCCAGCGCCTGTTCCGTGACCTCGGAGTCCGGTGCCGCCCGCACGAAGTTGCCGCCCATGCCGATGAAGACGCGGACCTTGCCGTCCCGCATGGCGCGGATGGCGGCCACGGTGTCGAAGCCATGCGCCCTGGGGGAGAGGAAGCCGAACTCGTGGTCAAGCCGGTCGTGGAAGCTCTCCGGCATCTTCTCGAAAATGCCCATGGTCCGGTCACCCTGGACATTGGAGTGGCCGCGGACGGGGCAGACGCCGGCTCCGGGCTTGCCGATGTTGCCTTGGAGAAGCAGGACGTTGACCACGTCGCGCAGGGTGGGAACCGAGTGCTTGTGCTGGGTCAGGCCCATGGCCCAGCAGACGATCGTGGCGCTCGAGGCCAGGAGGCGCTCGCCTGTGGACTTGATCTGTTCCAGTGTCAGCCCGGTGGCTTCGACGATGTCGTCCCATTCCGCTTTTTCGAGGTAGCGCAGGTATTCGTCGATGCCAACGGTGTGGTCCTTGATGAATCCATGGTCCAGTACGGTGGGGAGGCCGGGGGTCCTGCGCCCTTGGGCTTCGGCTTCGAGAAGGTATTTGCCAAGCCCCTGGAAGAGGGCCTGATCGCCGCCGGCGCGGATTTGGAGGAAGTCGTCGGTCAGTTGTGTGCCCACAACCATGCCGGAAATGTTCTGCGGATTCTCGAACCGCAGGAGCCCGGCTTCGGGAAGTGGGTTTACGGAGATGATGACGGCGCCGTTCTTCTTCGCCTTCTCCAGCGCGCTGAGCATGCGCGGGTGGTTGGTGCCGGGATTTTGGCCCGCCACGAAAATCAGCGACGCCGTCTCCAGGTCCGTGAGGCTGACGGAGCCTTTGCCGATGCCGATCGTTTCAACCAGGGCCGAGCCGGACGATTCGTGGCACATGTTGGAGCAGTCGGGCAAGTTGTTCGTCCCGATGCCGCGAACGAGGAGCTGGTAGGCGAAGGCTGCCTCGTTCGATGTCCGCCCGGACGTGTAGAAGACTGACTGATCGGGGTGCTCCATGTCCCTGATCTCCTGGGCGATCAGCTCATAAGCGTCGTCCCATTCGATGGGCCTGTAGTGCGTTGCGCCTTCATCGAGGAGCATCGGATGCGTCAGCCGGCCCTGCTGGCCCAGCCAGTAGTCGTCGCGCGTCTTCAGGTCCGCAATGGAGTGCTGCGCGAAGAATTCAGGCGTGACACGGCGGCGCGTGGCTTCTTCGGCCACCGCCTTGGCGCCGTTCTCGCAGAATTCCGCAGCATTGCGCTTTTCGTGTTCAGGCCAGGCGCAGCCCATGCAGTCAAAGCCGTCAACCTGGTTGACTGCCAAGAGAGTCTGGATGCTGCGCAGCGGGCCCATCTGCTCGAGGGAGATTTTCAACGCGTTCGCAACAGCCGGAAGGCCGACGGCAGTCGTCTTGGGCTTCGTCAGGCTCAGTTTTGACTCGTCGATGTTCTGCTTGGGGGCTTTTGAAGCCATGTGATCTTCCCTTCAGATCTTGGCAGGAAACAGTGGAATGGAAGTGCTGCCTGATGCCAACGGGGTGGTTGGCTGCGGTGCCCGCAGACCATCCAGGAGGCCAGGCAGCCGGCCGAGGTCGTTGAAGGTGTAGACATGGAACCCGGCAAAGAGGGGATCGCCCGCCACCTCCTGGTGAATCTCGCGGATCAGGCGGCCGCTGTCGTAGCTCAGGAAGTCGTCCCGCCGCCAGAGCGCTCCCGCCATCCCGGTCCCGCGGGCCAGCTTGAGGGAGCGGCCGACTCCGAGGCGTGCTCCCAGGGACACGAGTTTCCTGACGGAGACCGGACCGGGGACTCCAACCCACACGGGCAGGTGGATGCCGCTCTTGCGGATTGTTTGGAGGTACCGGCTGATGGCCTCGGGGGAAAAGCACATCTGCGTGACCATGGAGGACGCCAGGGGCGCTTTCGTGAGGAGGCTGGTGCTGAGTTGCTCCTGGGTAAGCTGCGGGTGGCCTTCGGGGTAACCGGCAATTCCTATGGAGAAGTCGGGTGAAAAGGCTTTGACCGCCTCAAGCAGTTGTCCGCTCCAGCTGTAGGGGCCGGCGGGCGTGCGGCGATCGCCGGCAACGAGAAACAGCTCCGAGACACCGGCCTCCTGCAGCTGCAACAGCAGCGAATGGAGTTCTGCCTCAGCTGTGATGCTGCGGGCTGCGAGATGGGGAACTGTGTGGTAACCGAGGCGTGCCAGGTTTACGGACGCCTGCACGGTCCGGGCAGGCCCGTGGTGCGGCAGGCACGTAACGCTGACGGATCCCGTGGTGTCAAAAGCCGGGGGGAGCTGCGTGAGCAGATCGGCTGACGGAACCACTTCCAGCCGTATCCTTGCAAAAGCTTCCCTGCTCATTGCTCTCCGTTCTTCGGCATCACCGCAACACTGCCTGCCGGAGCAGAAATTCTCCAACTGGTACCTACCGGAGGGTTGACATTTTTTTGATGGAATATTGATATATCAGTTCTAGGAATACTATGTACACGAGGCCTTCGCGTCAAGGCTCGGCCGTGCATCGGGAGGAGACTTGAAAATGGCAAGCGGTGGAGAACTACCGTCGGAAGTTGGGGGATCCTTCCTGCCAGCGAGGCAGGAGGACGAGTCCTTCGCCGACTTCGCCTACAGGGTGCTCTGCGATGAACTGATCGTTTTGGACATCAAGCCTGGCGAACCATTGAACGATGAAGTGATTTCCAGGCGGCTCGGAGTGGGGAGGACACCCATTCGGGAGGCCATGAAGCGCCTTGAGAGCGACCATCTGGTGGTGGCGTATCCCCGCCGCGGAACATTCGCCGCAGGGGTGGACATCACGGATTTGGCCGAAATCTCCGAAATCCGGCAGCTTTTGGAGCCTGCGGCCGCCGCGCGGGCTGCCCGGATGGCGTCTCCGCAGCTCCGGCGGGAGATCAAGGAATTTGCCAGGGAAGTGGGAGAGCTCCTGCCAGGGATGCACTCGCAGCGGGACCTGATGCGCCTGGACATGCGGGTACACCGGATGATCTACCGGGCCACCGGAAGCAGGCATCTTGAGGATGTCCTGATCCGGTACGACAACCTGGCCACGCGGATCTGGAGCCTTGTGCTGGAGAAACTTCCCCCGGTATCCGAGCATATTGCCCAGCACATTGAGCTGCTCGAGTGCATCGCGGAAGGGGATTCCGAGGCTGCTGCCCGACTGACTACCAAGCATGTGACCGACTTCGAGAACCTGATCAGGGCCGTCCTGTAGCCCCTTGGCAGGACAAGCGCCCGTGCAGATCGCAGGGATCTGCACGGACGCGAAGGCAACACCTGGGCCTAAGCGAAGCAGGGGTGCTCCCTGCCATGGATCACCCGGCCATGCCCCGGACCAAGGCACGCGACTGTTCCCGCGCGGCCTCGGTGGTGTGCAGCAGAAGCAGGGACGTGGTGACTGAGCCCACGCCACCCGGAACGGGGGTCAGCGCCCCGGCGATGCCCTGGACGCTGGCTTCGTCCACATCCCCCACGAGGGACCCGTCGGACAGGACGTTGGTGCCGACGTCGACCACAACTGCCCCGGAGGAGATATGGCTGCCGTTCAGCAGGCCGGTGCGCCCGGCGGCGACCACCACGACGTCGGCCGCCTTGGTGTATTTCTCCAGCGCCCCTGACCTGGAATGGCAGACGGTGACGGCGGCGTCGCGTTCCAGCAGCAGCAGGGACAGCGGTTTTCCGACGACGGCGGAACGTCCAATCACGACGACGTTCCGGCCCGCCACCGGGATGTCGAAGTGGTCAAGGATCTCGACGACGGCCCGTGCCGTGGCAGGGGCGAACGAGGGTTGGCCCACAGCCAGGCGGCCGAGGCTCAGTGGATTCGCACCGTCGATGTCCTTCCCGGGGGCGATGTGCCCAACCAGCGCATCGGCGTCGACGCCGGGAGGCAACGGCGTCTGCAGGATGATGCCGTTGACCGACGGCTCGGCACTGAGGTCTTTCAGGACTGAGGCCAATATTTGTCTTGTCGCGTCGTGGCCCAGGTCCACGATCCGGCAATTGATGCCGGCGCTTTCTGCAGCCCGTTCGATGGACCGCACATACCAGTGCGTGGAGCCGTCGTCGGTGGCCACAACCACTGCAAGGGTGGGGCGCATGCCGTCAGTTTCCAGGTCCCGGGCTTCGTCATGGGCCTTCTGCTGAATGAGCTTTGCCAGGTTTCGTCCAGAGAGGCGTGTGGTGCTCAACCGAGAATCCTTTCGCGGACGCGCTTGACGAGCGCGTCGGCTGCCAGGATGACCTTTTCCTCAAGGCCATCGGTCTGGGCAGCCAGCCGGGAACGTGTTTCGGGGTCCTTGATGGCCACCACATTGATGTCGATATTTACCCGTGCAGTGGTGGCGGCTGCCCGGGCAGCGTCGACGGCGGCGGCGACGTCGCTGATGACGTTGGCATTGGCCACGTCGAACAGTTCCGTGGCAAGATCCACGACGGCGCCGGCAACGCGGATCAATTGTGCCGGTGTTTCCGCGGCCAGGATGAGCGCGTCCTGGATGGATGCTGTTCGTGCGGCCTTCAGGTCGTCACTGCCGGTCGGGAGTTTGTATGCGTCAATGACGCCTTGGAAGGCGTGCTGGTCCGCGTCCGCGAGGCGCAGGGCCTGGACCACCAGGCCGTCGGCGCTGCTGATGACCGTGGTGACGAGTTCGGCGTGCTGTTCGTACTTCGCGCCGGTGGTGTACCTGGCCACCATGGCGACAAGTGCCGCCCCCTGCGCGGCGTGGAGAGCTGCGGCTGCGCCGCCGCCTGGGGTGGGTTCGCGCGAGGCAAGCCTGGCGAGGTAGTCGTTTATTGTTTCTGAACTGATCATGTGTCTTCCTGGGGCTGAAGCTCGAGTCGACTGGCCTGGGGGCGTGGGAGGGGCCATGGAAAAGCAGCGGCCCGGACTCCCGTTGCGAGGGAATGAGTCCGGGCCGCATGCCCTTGAGTGGCCTGCGGCTGTTAGCCGCGGAGCCTGGTCATCGTGGGGTCGTAGAGCGGATCTGCCGTGACCGTGGCCTGGATGCGCCGGCCAAAGTACTCTATTTCGACCGAATCACCCACGGAGACGGCGGCGGGGAGGTACGCGTAGGCGATCGGCTTAGCGACGGTGTAGCCGTAAGCGGCGCTCGTGACGTAGCCGACTGCCTGGTCCTTGTAGAAGACAGGTTCCTTACCCAGCACGATGCTGCGGCCGTCGTCGACCGTCAGGCAGCGCAGCCGCCGGGTGGAGTTTTCCTCGGTCCGGCCTTCCAGCGCTGCCTTGCCGACGAAGTTTTCCTTGGTCATCTTCACGGCGAAACCGAGTCCGGCTTCCAGCGGGTCGTGCTCGGTGGTCATGTCGGTGCCCCACGAGCGGTAGCCCTTTTCCAGGCGCAGCGAACTGAACGCGGCGCGGCCGGCAGCGATCACGCCAAACGGCTGTCCTGCCTTCCACAGCGCGTCCCACAGGCGCTGGCCGTTGTCTGCGCTGGTGTACAGTTCCCAGCCCAGTTCGCCGACGTAGGACAACCGCATGGCGGTGACGGTGACGCCGCCGATGACAACCTTCTTGGCCCGGAAGTAACGCAGGCCGTCGTTGGAGAAGTCGTCGCTGCTGACGGTGCTGATGAGGTCCCGGGCGAGGGGTCCCCACAAGCCGATGCAGCACGTTCCGCCGGTGGTATCGCGCACCTGGACCCAGTCGCTGGCGGTTCCATTTTCCGTCTGATGGCGTGCGGCCCGCTCAAAGTAGGCGGTGTCGATGTTTCCGTTGGCTCCGAGCTGGAAGGTGTCCTCGCTCAGGCGGGCCACGGTGATGTCGCTTCGGATCCCGCCGGCGTGGTCCAGCAGGAGGGTGTAGGTGACGGCCCCCGGCTTCTTGGACATGTCTGCCGTTGTCAGCTCCTGCAGCAGCTTCAGGGCTCCGGGGCCGGAGACCTCAAGGCGCTTGAGCGGAGTCATGTCGTACATGGCAACTGCGGTGCGGGTCTTCCAGGCTTCGGCGGCGGCGATGGGCGAGCTGAACATCCCGGCCCAGGCGTCGCGGGCAGGCGGCTGCCATTCCGCCGGCATTTCCTTCAGGAGGTCCGCGTTGGCTTCGAACCAGTAGGGCCGCTCCCATCCGCCGCCCTCGAGGAAGAAGCCGCCCAGCTGCTTGTGGCGGGCGTGGAAGGGGCTGACGCGCAGGTTCCTCGGGGAGAGCTTGGGCTGCAGCGGGTGCAGGACGTCGTAGATCTCCACGAAGTTCTGCTGGGAGGTTTCGCTGACGTATTCGGGGGTCAGCTGGACCTCTTCAAAGCGGTGGATGTCGCATTCTCCGAGGTCGATCTGCGACTTGCCGGTGGTCAGGAGTTCGGCGACCGCACGGGCCACACCGGCCGAGTGCGTGACCCAGACGGCTTCGGCGACGAAGAAGCCATCGAGCTCCTTGGACTCGCCCACCAGGGGTCCGCCATCCGGGGTGAAGGAGAAGATGCCGTTGAAGCCATCCTCAATGTCGCTTTCGCGCAGGGCAGGCAGCAGCTGCTTGGTGGCCTCCCATGCGGGGAGGAAGTCCTCCAGGGTGAAGTCGAGGCGGGAGGGCATGTTGTGTTCAGTGATGCTGTTGGGGTCGTAGGAGCCCAGTTCGTCAAGGTCCACGGGCATGGGGCGGTGCGCGTAGGAACCAATACCGTAGCGGTCGCCATGCTCGCGGTAGTAGAGGTCCTGGTCCTGGTGCCGCAGGATCGGCAGGGAGGCGTCGGTCAGTTCGTTGCGGCCCTTCTGCGCCGGTACCGGCGTGGTCTTCACGTACTGGTGGGCCAACGGCAGGAGCGGTACTGACATCCCGATCATCTCGCCGATCTTGGCGCCCCAGAAGCCGGCGCAGGAGACCACAATGTCGGCAGGAATGGTGCCTTCGGACGTCTGGACACCGGTGACCCGGCGGCCGGACTGTTCGATGCCCGTCACGGTGGTGTTGCCCAGGTACTTGACGCCTGCGGCTTCCGTACGCTTGATCAGCAGCTGGACTGCGCGGGCGGCACGGGCCAGGCCGTCGCTGGGGACGTGGAGGCCGCCAAGGATGTCTTCCTCGTTCAGGAGCGGGTAAAGCTCCTTGCACTCGGCGCGGGTGAGGATCTTGCCGTCGATGCCCCACGCGGCGGCATAGCCGAGCTTCCGCTTCAGGTCCGCGAGGCGGGTCTCGGTGGTGGCAACTTCCAGGCCCCCGACCTGGTTGAAGCAGCTGACGCCGTCCTCGGTCAGGGACAGGAGCTTCTCAACTGTGTATTTGGCGAAGGTTGCCATGGTCTTTGAAGGGTTCGTCTGGAAAACGAGGCCCGGGGCGTGGGACGTGGAGCCTCCTGGCATATTCAGGGGTCCCTGGTCCAGGACGGTGATGTTGTTCCAACCCCGTGTGACCAGTTCATCGGCCAGGTTCGTGCCAACGATTCCCGCTCCAATAATGACAATGCTTGGCGTCGAAGCCATGTGGTTTCTCCTGCTGCTTTTCGTGTGTTGTCTGCTGATGAGGTGGCGGTGCTTACCGGAATACGACAGTGCTGGTTTGGTCCAGCAACACACGGTGCTCGCAGTGCCACCGCACGGCGCGTGACAGCGCCAGAGCTTCGGCATCCCGTCCAACCGTTGACAGGGCGGTCGGTCCATAGCTGTGGTCCACCCGGATGACTTCCTGTTCGATGATGGGCCCCTCATCCAGCTCTGCAGTCACGTAATGGGCTGTAGCGCCCACCAGCTTGACGCCGCGGTCGTACGCCTGGTGATACGGGCGGGCACCCTTGAATCCGGGCAGGAAGGAGTGGTGGATGTTGATGGCGCGGCCCTCAAGGGAGCGGCAGAGATCGTCGGACAGCACCTGCATGTACCGGGCCAGCACCACGAGGTCGACGTCATATTCGTCGATGAGATCGAGCAGGCGCTGTTCGGCGTCTGCCTTCGTCTCGGGTGTCACCGGGACGTAGAGGAAGGGCAGGCCGGCTGCTTCAGCCATGGCCCGGTGCGTTTCATGATTGGAAACGATCAGCACGATATCGCCGCCGAGGCTGCCGCCGCGCCAGCGGAAGAGGAGGTCATTGAGGCAGTGGCCGAACTTGGACACCATGACCAGGATGCGCTGCTTGGTCTGGTCGTGGAAGCTGAACTTCATCTCGAAGCGGTCCGCGATGGCGCTGAACTCCTCCTGGAGCCTCTCCGGCGTGTACTCGGGTGAACCGGAGAATGCGGTGCGCAGGTGCAGCGTCTCGCGGAGCCCGTCGTCGAACTGCTGGTGCTCGTCGATGTTGAAGCCACGTTCGAAGAGAAAAGTGGTGACCGCCTGGACAATGCCGGCACGTTCGACGCACGACAGTGTGAGTACGAACTTCTGGGCCTGGTCCTTCACGCGGGGGTCGGTCTGGGTCAGCGTGCTGGTTGATGAGTCTGTTGCCACTAGGGTCATGTCTCCTCCTTAGGTATCTTCCCGTTAGATATATTCTCAGATCATAAACTGATATATTAGGGTTGGGAATCAGCGTATACTGGTCAGTGGGCGAGGTCAATAGCCTGTTTGGCTTGAATGGAAAGGGGTCCAGGTAATGGCAGTTGAAGCGTTGGCGGTAGCGGAAGACGCAGTCAGGAAGTCGTTGGCGGACGTGGCGTACGAGCGCATCCGCGACCGGCTGCTGATGCTTGACATCAAGCCCGGCGATCTCCTTAATGACGACCACCTCGCCAAGGACCTTGGCATGGGGCGGACTCCGGTGCGGGAAGCCTTGAAACGCCTTGAGCTCGACCGCCTGGTGGTTTCGTATCCGCGAAGGGGCACATTTGCCACCCGCGTGGAGGTAACCGACCTTGCCTTCATCTCCGAAATCCGGACTCAGCTTGAACCGCTCGCAGCCTCCCGCGCTGCCCGGGTTGCCACGGGGCAGCAGCGAGAACAGCTGCGCGCCGTGATGCGGGCGGTTGAGTCGTTCGATACGCATGCGGCCTCTGTGGTCGAAACACTGCGGCTGGATGCACGGGTGCACCGAGGTATCTATGCCGCCGCAGCCAATCCCCACCTTGAAGATGTCCTGATCCGCTATGACAATCTCGCCACCCGGATCTGGTGCATGGTGCTGGATCGCCTCCCTGACCTTTCCCGCCACGTGCATGAGCACCTGGACTTGCTCGGCGCGGTGATTGACGGCGATGAGGCGCGGGCCGCTGACCTGGCGAGGACCCACGTCAGCGGCTTTGAGGATGCCGTTCGCAAGGCGCTCTTCACCTAGTCCGGACCCAGCCCTCCACGTGTAACTCAAAAGCGCGGCCCTTCCGGCCGCGCTTTTGGCGCCTCCGGGACGGCCTGAAAAATCTGTTGACACCCAATGGCCCGGATAGCATACTTGAGTCACGAAACTAATATATCAACAGGATATTAGATAGCAGAGGAGAAAAGATGGTCGACGTTCTGACCCGTACGCTCGCAGAGACCGATCCTGCGATCCACGCAGCCGTTCAGCAGGAGCTCCTGCGCCAGCAGGGCACGCTGGAGATGATCGCCTCCGAAAACTTCGCGCCGACTGCCGTCATGGAGGCGCAGGGATCCGTCCTGACCAACAAGTACGCCGAAGGCTACCCGGGCAAGCGCTACTACGGCGGCTGCGAACACGTTGACGTGGTCGAGCAGCTGGCCATCGACCGTCTTAAGTCACTGTTCGGCTCCGAATTCGCCAATGTGCAGCCCCACTCCGGCGCCCAGGCCAACGCAGCGGCGATGTTCGCCCTGATCCAGCCCGGCGACACCATCCTGGGGTTGAACCTCGCACACGGTGGCCACCTGACCCACGGCATGAAGATCAACTTCTCCGGCAAGCTCTACAAAGTGGTCCCGTACGGAGTCGGCGAAGACACCCATACCATTGACATGGCCGAGGTTGAGCGCCTGGCGGTTGAGAATAAGCCGAAACTGATCGTCGCCGGCTGGTCCGCCTACTCCCGGCAGCTGGACTTCGCCGAATTCCGCCGTATCGCGGACCTGGTAGGCGCCTACCTGATGGTGGACATGGCCCATTTCGCAGGCCTGGTGGCCGCAGGGCTCCACCCCAACCCTGTCCCTCACGCCCACATCGTTACGAGCACCACCCACAAAACCCTGGGCGGACCGCGCGGTGGTGTGATCCTGACCAACGACGCCGGCATCGCCAAGAAGGTCAACTCGGCGGTGTTCCCCGGACAGCAGGGTGGCCCGCTGGAGCACGTCATTGCCGCGAAGGCGGTGGCGTTCAAGCTCGCTGCCGAGCCGGAGTTCCGTGAGCGCCAGGAACGCACCCTCGAAGGCGCCCGCATCATCGCAGAACGCATGCTGGCTGCCGATGTTGCAGAGTCCGGCGTGACCGTCGTCAGCGGGGGCACCGACGTGCACCTGGTCCTGGTGGATCTGCGCAATTCGGAACTGGACGGCCAGCAGGGCGAAGACCGCCTGCACCGGATCGGCATCACGGTCAACCGCAACGCCGTACCCTTCGACCCGCGTCCGCCGATGGTTTCTTCCGGTCTTCGTATCGGCACGCCGGCACTGGCCACGCGTGGGTTCGGAAAGGCAGAATTCACCGAGGTCGCGGACATTATCGCGGCAGCACTTAAGCGCGAGTTCAGCGACGAGACCGTGGCGGAACTCCGGCAGCGGGTTGAGATCCTGGCCGGAAAGTTCCCGCTCTACCCCAACCTCTCCTCTGACACGAACGAGGTGGCATGATGGCCGATCTGCTTCCGGAGCACCCGGAATTCCTCTGGCACAACCCGGACCCGAAGCCTTCCTATGATGCAGTAATCGTTGGTGGCGGCGGGCATGGCCTGGCCACCGCGTACTTCCTGGCCAAGAACCACGGAATGACCAACATCGCCGTCCTCGAAAAGGGCTGGCTGGCCGGCGGCAACATGGCCCGGAACACCACCATCATCCGGTCCAACTACCTCTGGGACGAGAGCGCGGCCATCTACGAGCACGCCCTCAAGCTCTGGGAGGTCCTGCCGGAGGAGCTCGAATACGACTTCCTCTTCAGCCAGCGCGGCGTGATGAACCTCGCCCACACCCTGGGCGACGTCCGCGAAAGCATGCGGCGGGTGGGCGCGAACAAACTCAACGGAGTGGACGCCGAGTGGCTGGACCCCCAGCAGGTCAAGGAACTCTGCCCCATCCTGAACATCAACGACAACATCCGCTACCCCGTCATGGGCGCCACGTACCAGCCGCGGGCCGGCATCGCCAAACATGACCATGTGGCCTGGGCCTTCGCCCGAAAGTGCGACGAACTGGGCGTGGACATCATCCAGAACTGCGAAGTCACCGGCTTCGTCAAAGACGGCAACCGCGTGGTGGGCGTCAAGACCAACCGCGGCACCATCAACACCGAAAAGGTGGGCCTGTGCGCCGCCGGTCACAGCTCGGTCCTGGCCGAAATGGCCGGCTTCCGGCTTCCCATCCAGTCCCACCCGCTGCAGGCGCTGGTTTCGGAACTGCACGAACCGGTCCACCCCACAGTGGTCATGTCCAACCACGTGCACGTCTACGTTTCCCAGGCCCACAAGGGCGAGCTGGTCATGGGTGCCGGCGTGGACTCCTACAACGGTTACGGCCAGCGCGGCTCGTTCCATGTGATCGAGCACCAGATGGCGGCCGCCGTCGAGCTCTTCCCGATCTTTGCCCGTGCTCACGTACTCCGGACCTGGGGCGGCATCGTTGACACGACGCTGGACGCCTCCCCGATCGTGGGCACCACTCCGGTGGAGAACATGTTCGTGAACTGTGGCTGGGGCACCGGCGGCTTCAAGGGCACGCCGGCCGCGGGCCTCACCTTTGCCCACACCATCGCCACAGGAACGCCGCACGAACTGAACAAGCCGTTTGCGCTGGAGCGGTTCGAAACCGGCGCCCTGATCGACGAACACGGCGCAGCCGCCGTGGCCCACTAGAAGAGAGTCCGGACATGCTCCTCATTTCATGCCCCAACTGCGGCTCCCGCGACGAGACCGAGTTCCACTACGGCGGCCAGGCCCACGTGGCCTATCCGGAAAACCCGAACGCACTGAACGACCGCGAATGGGCCGAGTTCCTGTTCTACCGGGACAACACCAAGGGCGCCTTCGCCGAACGCTGGCTCCACAGCACCGGCTGCCGCCAGTGGTTCAACATGCTCCGCGACACGGTCACCTACGAGATCCAGGCGGTCTACCCCATGGGCGCGCCCCGCCCGGACAAGGCCGCCCCGGCAGCTGAGTCCGGCACTGCCAGCACCGCCCCGGACAGCACTACCACCGGCGCCGCGGCTCCCAGCATCGCTGCCACCAGCATTGCCTCAAGCACCGCCCCCGCCAGCACCACCGCCCCGGAAGGAGCAACCAAGTGACTTCCCAGAACGCCCGCCTCGCCGCCGGCGGACGCATCGACCGCACCATCTCCTGGCGTTTCACCGTGGACGGCGAGGAATTCACGGGCCATCCCGGTGACACGCTGGCCTCGGCCCTGCTCGCCAACGGCCGGGTCGCCGTCGGCAACTCGCTCTACGAGGACCGGCCCCGCGGCATCATGTCCGCCGGCGTGGAGGAAGCCAACGCACTGGTGAAGATCGCGGCACGGTTCCCTGGCCACGTGGCCGAGTCCATGCTCCCCGCAACCACCGTCACCCTGGTGGATGGCCTGAAGGCCGAACTGCTTAACGGCCTGGGCCGCCTGGATCCGGAGGAGGACCGCGCGGAGTACGACAAGAAGTATGTCCACACCGACGTCCTGGTGATCGGCGGCGGCCCCGCCGGCCTGGCCGCAGCCCGTGAAGCCGTCCGCACCGGCGCCCGCGTCATGCTGCTGGACGACCAGCCCGAACTGGGCGGATCCCTGCTGTCCGGTTCCACGGCCCCCGACCTCGTGCAGACCATCGAAGGCAAGCCTGCCCTGGAATGGGTGGCGGACATCGAAGCCGAGCTCGTCTCCGGCGCGGAATCCACCGTCCTGAACCGCACCACCGCCTTCGGCGCCTATGACTCCAACTACGTCATCGCCGTCCAGAACCGTACCGACCACCTGTCCACCCCGGCAGCGTCCGGCGTGTCCCGGCAGCGTATTTGGCACATCCGCGCCAACCAGGTGGTGCTGGCACCCGGCGCCCACGAACGCCCCCTGGTCTTCGAAAACAACGACCGGCCCGGCATCATGCTCGCCTCGGCAGTCCGCAGCTACCTCAACCGGTACGCGGTGGCCCCCGGACAGCGTGTTGTCATCAGCACCACCAATGACAGCGCCTACGCCCTGGCCGCGGACCTGCGCGCCGCCGGCGTCAAGATCGCCGCCGTCGTCGACGCCCGCGCCAAGCTCACCGAGGTGGCTGCTGCCGCCGTCGAAGCCGGCACACGGGTGCTGATCGGCAGCGCGGTGGCCAACACCGCAGCAGCATCGGAGTCCGCAGACGGCCGGCTGAATGCCGTCACCGTCCGCAGCATCAACGACGACGGCGAGCTCACCTCAGGCGTCGAAGAGATCGCCTGCGACCTGCTGGCCGTCTCCGGCGGCTGGAGCCCGCTGGTGCACCTCCACTCCCAGCGCCAGGGCAAGCTGCGCTGGGACGATGACCTGGCGGCCTTCGTACCAAGCACCGTGGTCCCCAACCAGCAGAACGTTGGCTCGGGCCGCGGCAGCTTCGAACTCCAGGACTGCCTCGCCGAAGGCATTTCCGCCGGGGCCGCGGCAGCCATTGCCGCCGGCTTCACCTCAGTCACCAAGCCGTCCGTCATCGGCGAGCCGAAGGCGTCAGCCCCCACCCGGCAGTTGTGGCTGGTTCCCGGGCAGACCGGAACTGCGGACGACTGGCACCACCACTTCGTGGACTTCCAGCGGGACCAGAGCGTTGCTGACGTCCTGCGCTCCACAGGAGCCGGGATGCGGTCCGTGGAGCACATCAAGCGCTACACCTCCATCAGCACCGCCAACGACCAGGGCAAGACTTCCGGCGTCAATGCGATTGGCGTCATTGCCGCCGCACTCCGCCAGGCAGGCGAAGCGTCCCGGGGCATCGGCGACATCGGCACCACCACGTACCGGGCTCCGTTCACTCCCGTAGCGTTCGCGGCCCTCGCCGGACGCCAGCGCGGCGAACTGTTCGACCCCGCCCGCGTCACCTCCATCCACCCGTGGCACGTCGCCAAGGGCGCCCTGTTCGAGGACGTCGGGCAGTGGAAGCGGCCCTGGTACTACCCGCAGGACGGGGAAGACATGGACGAGGCCGTGCTGCGTGAATGCGCCGCCGTCCGCGAATCCGTGGGCTTTATGGACGCCACCACGCTGGGCAAGATCGAAATCCGGGGCAAGGACGCCGGCGAGTTCCTCAACCGGATCTACACCAACGCCTTCAAGAAGCTCGCCCCCGGTTCGGCCCGCTACGGCGTGATGTGCATGGCGGACGGCATGATCTTCGACGACGGCGTGACCCTCCGCCTGGACGAGGACCGCTTCTTCATGACCACCACCACCGGCGGCGCCGCCAAGGTGCTGGACTGGCTGGAGGAATGGCTGCAGACCGAGTGGCCGGAACTGGACGTGCACTGCACCTCGGTGACCGAACAGTGGTCCACTATTGCCGTCGTCGGACCCAAGTCCCGCGCGGTGCTTGCCAAGGTGGCACCGGAGCTCGCCGCCAACGGCGGGCTGGAAGCCGAAGCCTTCCCGTTTATGACCTTCCGCGAAACAACCCTCGCCTCGGGCATCCGCGCCCGGGTCTGCCGGATCTCCTTCTCCGGTGAGCTGGCCTACGAGATCAACGTGCCTGCCTGGTATGGGCTGAACACCTGGGAAGCCGTGGCCGCGGCGGGCGCCGAATTCAACATCACCCCGTACGGCACCGAGACCATGCACGTGCTCCGCGCCGAAAAGGGCTACCCGATCGTTGGCCAGGACACTGACGGCACCGTCACCCCGCAGGACGCCGGGATGGAATGGATCGTCTCCAAGGCGAAGGAATTCATCGGCAAGCGCTCCTACGCCCGCACCGACGCCCAGCGCGAGGACCGTAAGCACCTGGTCAGCGTGCTGCCCATTGACGGGACCATCCGGTTGCCGGAAGGCACCCAGCTGGTCGAACAGGGCATCCCGGTGAACTCCGCGTACGGCCCGGTGCCGATGCAGGGATTTGTCACCTCCAGCTACCACAGTGCCGCTCTGGGCCGCTCCTTCGGACTGGCACTGATCAAGAACGGCCGCAACCGGATCGGCGAGACCCTGGTGGCCGTCGCTGGAAACCAGGTGGTTGACGTTGTTGTGGCTGAAACCGTACTTTTTGACCCCGAAGGGACCCGTAAAGATGGCTGAAACAGCAGCACCCAAAACCTCCCAGGAGACGAACCTGTCACTGCGCACCAGCCCGGCTGCGCTGCTCAGGGCAGCATTTGAAACCGGGTCCGTCCGCGGCACCGTGGAACTGAGTGAGGTCACCTTCCTTACCATGGTCGGCCTGAGGGTGGACCGGAAGAGCGGTGCCGGGCAGCGCATCGCCTCCGTAACAGGCGGGCTGCCCGCAGCGTGCGGCGCCGTCAGCGGCTCCGGGGAAACGTCCGTGCTGTGGCTCGGGCCCGAGGAGTTCCTGGTAGTGGCGCCGATGGAAGCCCACGAGTCCCTCGGCGGTGACCTCATCCAGGCGCTCCGGGAAGCCCTCGGCGACGACGAAGGCCAGGTGGTGGACCTCTCCGCCAACCGCACCACGTTTGAACTGACCGGGCCGCGGTCCCGGGCTGTCCTGGAAAAGGGCTGCTCGCTGGACCTCCACCCCCGTGAGTTCAAAGCCGGCACGGCGCTTTCCACGGAAATCGGCAACATCCCCGTGGTCCTGTGGAAAACAGGCGACGAAAGCTACCGGATCTTCCCCCGCGCTTCATTCGCCGAGTTCCTGGGCCGCTGGCTCCTTGATGCCATGCGTGAATACGCCTCCCCTGAGGTCCCCTAAGTGGCGCTCAGCGTCCTGGACCTGTTTTCCGTTGGCATCGGGCCGTCGTCCTCACACACAGTCGGCCCGATGCGGGCAGCAAAGCTGTTCGCCGACGGGCTCAAAAGCGACGGACACCTGAGCTCCACCACGCGGGTGCAGGCTGAACTGTTCGGCTCGCTCGGGGCCACCGGCCGGGGCCACGGCTCCGACAAGGCCGTGGTCCTGGGCTTCAAGGGGCTGGACCCTGAAACCGTGGACACCTTCACCGCCGATGACCAGGTGGCCGCCGCCGCCCTCGACGCCGAACTGTGGGTGTGCGGGGACCACCGGGTGGACTTCAACTGGGATGAGGACGTGGTGCTGCACCGGCGCAAGTCCCTCCCGGCCCACCCCAACGGCATGACGTTCCGCGCCCTGGACCACGCTGGAAGCGTCCTCAGCGAGCGGAGCTTCTATTCGATTGGGGGCGGCTTCGTCGTTGACGGCGACGCGGACGCAAGCGACCGGGTGGTGGCCGACGCTACCGTCCTGCCCTTCCCGTTCAGCACGGCCGACGAACTCCTGGAAATCTGCCGCCGCGAAGGCATGTCCATTTCGGACGTCATGCTCGCCAACGAGCTCACCTGGCGCACCGAGGCCGAACTCCGGGAGAAGCTCCTGGCACTGTGGGCTGTCATGCGCGAATGTGTGGACAACGGCTGCGCCGCGGAAGGGATCCTTCCGGGTGGCCTCAACGTCAGGCGCCGCGCGCCGTCGTTGTTCCAGACCCTGACCGCGGACACCGGCGTGACCGACCCGCTCCGGGCCATGGAATGGGTGAATCTCTTCGCCCTCGCAGTCAACGAGGAAAACGCCGCCGGCGGCCGGATCGTCACGGCACCCACCAACGGGGCGGCAGGCATCGTCCCGGCAGTGTTGCACTACTACGTGAAGTTTGTCCCCGGAGCCAACGACGACGGCGTGGTCCGCTTCCTGCTTGCCGCGGCCGCCGTCGGAATCCTGTTCAAAATCAACGCCTCCATCTCCGGCGCGGAAGTGGGCTGCCAGGGCGAGGTGGGTTCCGCCTGCTCCATGGCGGCCGCCGGGCTCTGCGAGGTCCTCGGCGGCTCGCCGACGCAGGTGGAGAACGCCGCCGAGGTGGGCATTGAACACAACCTGGGCCTGACGTGCGATCCGGTGGGCGGGCTGGTGCAGATCCCCTGCATCGAGCGCAACGCCATCGCCAGCGTCAAGGCCATCAACGCCGCCCGCCTTGCCCTGCACGGCGACGGCAGCCACAAGGTATCCCTGGACAAGGCGATCAAGACCATGAGGGAAACCGGCGCCGACATGAAAAGTAAATACAAGGAGACGTCCCGGGGTGGCCTCGCAGTAAACGTCATCGAATGCTGACCCGGTGAAGTACGTGTAGCCCCGGGTGTGCACATGCACCCGGGGCCAGTCCCATTACTCGAATGCCTGGCTTCGCAGGCGCCCCGTCCCTTTGGAGCAAGAAGTGACCCTCAAACGACTCCCCTACGAACATATCGCTGTCACGGGCAGCAACCGCGTGAAGCGCGGCATGGCTGAGATGCTCAAGGGCGGCGTCATCATGGACGTCGTCAACGTCGAACAGGCCCGCATCGCCGAAGACGCCGGTGCCGTGGCAGTGATGGCGC
>DATFAE010000028.1:0-14329 GCA_035254945.1 Arthrobacter sp.
GGGACATAGACGGCAAGGTTGACTACACCGGCAATCGCCAGGTACTTCGCATCGCCGGCGCCGATCAGCACCCCATCGAGGACGAAAACGTAGCCGGCGATCGGCTGCCCCGCGGCGAGCACCCATAAAGCAGGGGTCAACACCGAGTGGACGCCGGCGTCGGACGTGAACAGCACCCCCACCCACGGTGCGGCCACGGCGAGCAGGGCCCCGGTGATGACGCCGAAGCCGATGCCCCACCTGATCATGGTGCCGGTCAGCAGGCGGGCCTTGGCGGGGTTAGATGCTCCCAGTTCCTTGCCGATGAGGGCTTGGGCGGCGATGGCCAGGGCGTCGAGCGCGAAGGCAAGGAACGAGAAGATCGTCATGGCCAGCTGGTGCGCCGCCAGGTTCACCGGACCCTGGGCGGTGACCACCAGCACCGTGGCCAGGATGGCGATGCGCAGGCTGAGCGTACGCAGCATGAGCCAGGATCCGATCCGCGTCATGGCGCGGATGCCGCGCCAGTCCGGGAGCAGGCTGACGCCGTGCCGGGCTGCGTTGCGCTGGACCATCACCAGGTAGACGGCAGCCATGGCACATTGTGCGATGCTGGTGCCAACCGCCGACCCGGTGACCGACCAGCCCAGACCGTAGACCAGCCAGAGGTTCAGGACGACGTTCAGGGCAAAGCCGGCCATGGCAACCGCCAAGGGCGTGCGGGTGTCCTGGAGCCCGCGGAGTACACCGGTGCCGGCAAAAATGAGCAGCATAGCCACCAGCCCCGGCATGGACCAGCGGAGGTAGTCGGCCGCAAAGACCCGCACTGCGCCGTCCGCGCCCATGAGGCCCACCAAGGGATCGGCGGCCACGAAACCAGCAGCGGCGAGGACCAGACCCAGTAGCAGCGCCAGCCACACTCCGTCCCGTCCCGCGGCCAGCGCCCTGCCGAGCTGGCCGTCGCCGAGCGCCCGCGCCACGGCCGGCGTAGTGGAGTAGGCGAGGAAAACCATCAGGCCGACGGCAGTGTGCAGCACTGCCGATGCCAGGCCCACCCCCGCCAACTGGGCAACGCCCAGATGGCCCACGATCGCCGAGTCCGCCAGCAGGAACAGCGGCTCGGCGATCAGGGCGCCAAACGCGGGGACCGCGAGCCGCAGGATTTCCCGGGAATGGCCTGCGGGTGTCTTTGCGGCTGCAGGGGCGCGTTGATGTGGCACGGTAGCCAGCCTATAGGGATGCCCGGACAACCCATACGGCCGCAGCACGGCCTGTCGGCGCGGGCAGGCGACTCCCATGACAAACAATACATTCGGTCCAATTAGTTGACACTTCAACTATAAGTTTGGAAGACTCGGACCATGAACCAGACCCCGCTTACCACCACGGCAACCACGATTCTGCGCGTCGTCCTCGGCTTCCTCTTCGCAGCCCATGGCTGGCAGAAATTCAACGAATGGACCATCGCCGGCACCCAGGCCTCCTTCGCGAAAATGGGCGTTCCGGCGGCCGATGTCGCCGCGCCGGCCGTGGCAGTCCTCGAACTGGGTGGGGGCATTGCGCTCATCCTGGGAGTCCTGACCCGCATTGTCGCCCTCCTTCTTGCCCTTGACATGCTGGGTGCCCTCTTCCTGGTGCACGCCTCCGCCGGCGTCTTCGCGGCAACCGGCGGCTACGAACTCGTCCTTCTTCTGGCAGCAGCAGCACTGGCTGTGGCTCTCACCGGCGCCGGCCACATCTCCGTTGACCGGGTCCTTTTCGGCCGGACGAACTCCAAGCTGGCCGTGCTCGCCTAAGGGCCCAGGACAACAACAGCGAACGACGACGGCGGCGGGGCACCCGGGTGCCCCGCCGCCGTCGTTATCTGTTCCCGCAGTACCGCGATCTGTTCCCGCAGTACCGCGCGTATGCCCGTCAGCCAGTGACGCCCGTCAGCTCGTTGGGGGCATGGTCCAGATCAGCAGTCCGGACTACGGAGCCGGATTTAAGGTCCACTGCATGGATCTTTGAGGCAGCCGGCTCCGTAACGTAGGCCATGGACCCTTGGACAAACAGGGTGGGGCGCGGGTCCTGCCACACCTCAGGTTCCTCCCACGCCGAAACCACAGGAATGGAACCCGTCAGATTCCCCGTCACCGGATCAATGACACGCAGGGACCCATCCGTCCCGAGAACCAGGGCCTCACCGGCAGGTCCGCGGCCCAGGGACCGGAAGGAGTAGCTGGCCCCAAGGTCCACCAGTTGCAGCTGGCCGGTGTCCGTGTTGACGAGCGAGATACGGGTGGGCCGCTCCAGGCCGGCACCCTTGTCCACCTTGTAGTCACCAAGGATCACGGGCGAGGCCGGACTTCCCGCCTGGTTGCCCATCCGGCCGTAGGGATCAGGGCTGGCAACCTTGGTGATGGAGCCGTCCTTGTAGACCAGCATGCCGTCTTCGCAGCCCACCACCACGGTTTCCTCGCCGGCCACCGCCTCGCCGTGCACGCCCGGGCATTCCTCCTTGCGGAGAAGTTCCCGCCTCTCCCCGTCCGGGCCGGCCGGTGCACTCAACAGGGCGAGTCCATTCCGGCTTTCCTCATCACCCAGGGTGACCAAAAGTCTGCCGTCCCCCAGCTCAACAGCCACACCGTGGTGGGCTTCGGGCGCGGTGTAGTTACTGGTGCGCGGGAGACCCGTCTCAAGCGCACCGGCCAGTTCAGTCGGATCGAAAACCTCCACCCTGCCCGACCCATCGCTGAACAGCGCCGTCCTGCCGGCGTGGCGGACCACATGCCCGGACTTGCTGGCAGCGAACGCCCTGTCCGTCAGCTGCGGCGGTGCGGAGTACGAGTGCCCGTGGTCCCCGTGCTCCTCGGTCCACACGCCGGCGTCGAGAATGCGGAACGAGTCGCCGGTGGCCACGAGGACATGCCTGCCGTCACCGGCGGGACTGAGGCGGTTGAATCCGTCCAGGGGCGTTTCCCCCACCGGCTTTAGCGTCTTCGCGTCAAGAACCGTAATCCCCGCGTCATGCGTCAGGACCAGCCGCGGGACGGGGGCCTGGCTTTCCTTCGCCTGCCCGGATGATGCCGGGCTTGAGCCGGCCAAGTCAGCGCCTTCGCTCGGCGAGGGCCCGGAGCCCGCCCCCGGAGCAGGGCCGCACGCCGTGAGGAGGAGTGCCGAAACCGCGAGAACTGCCGGAAGAATAGGCCGAAATGGGCGCCCCAGGCCGAGATGTGAATAATCATTTTGCATGACGCTAACGATAGTCATTCTCAGTAGTGATGCAAAGTTGGTTGGCTTGCAATTGCGTCACGTCGCGGCGATCAGTCCGCACAGTCCCCAGAAAAACACACATGACATCAAAAACTCCCAGAAAACAATCAGGAAACCCTTGACCTCTACAACGTTGCACTGATAGACCTGTGAGCGATCACAAGGCCGGTCCCGCATCACCGCCCGATCACAGCAACCGAGGCGTACCCACCAATTCAGGCTCCCGCCGCCAGTCCACTGGCCGGCCCCGACCCAGATAAAGCAACGCATAGTTTCCGTTCGTATTGAAACGATCCAAAGCCCAACACGGCAGTTGGGCACGCCACAGCTCATCAAAGGAGATGCTCGTGAACCATCCCCCTCAAGACAGTCCGCTCGGCACGGAGGGCCCTCCGCGCAGCAGCAGAAGGCGCCTTTCCGTGGGCACCAAAGCCGTCACTGCTGCCGTCGCCTCCGCGGCCATCGCCTTCACCGGTCTGCCGGCCGTCCAGGCCGAAACGCCGCTGCCTCCGGTCGGCAGCGGATTCCGGTTCGATTTCGGCCCGGGCAGCACCGAGGCCGGCTACACCCACGTTGACGCCGCCACTGCCTACTCCGCCGCCGGCAAGTTCGGCTTTACGGACACATCCGTCACGTCCGGTGTGGACCGCGGCACCGGCGACGCCCTCCGGTCGGACTTCGTCCAGGCACAGGGCAGCAGCTTCCTGGTGGACCTGCCCAACGGCGATTACACGGTCAAACTCATTGCCGGCGATGCCGCCGAAGCAACCAATATCGCCATTACGGCAGAGAAGATGGCCAAGGTCCAGCTCACGGACAAGGCAGCCGGCCAATACCTGGAGATGGAGTTCCCCATCTCCCTGGTGGACGGCCAGCTGAACCTGGACTTCACCGGAACAGCGGCCAAGATCAACTCACTCGTGATTGCCGCGCGCGCGCCTCGGACTGCCACCACGGACCCCGGCGTCTACCTGGCCGGGGACTCCACCGTCCAGACCTACGACGCCGGCTACGTTCCCCAGGCGGGCTGGGGCCAGATGATTGACCGCTTCTTCGATGACAAGGTGGCCTTTAGGAACCACGCCATCGGCGGCCGCAGCTCCAAGAACTTCATCAGCCAGGGCCGGCTCGACGAGATCCTGCGGGTCATCAACCCCGGCGACTACCTCATGGTGCAATTCGGCCACAACGATGCCACCTTTGGGGTTGATGACCGCTACGCCTCCCCGGCGGACTACAAGGAATACCTCAGGACCTACGTCAACGGTGCACGCCAGCGCGGCGCCACCCCCGTCCTGGTAACCCCTGTGGGGCGGCGAGACTACGACGAAGCCACCGGCAAATTCAATGTCAGCTTCCCCGAGTACGTGGCCAAGATGCAGGAACTGGCCGCGGAGGAGAGCGTAGCCCTGGTGGATCTGTCCGCCCTCAGCCGCGCCTACTACGACGCCATCGGCCCGGAGGACACCAAGTCCGTATTCCTGCACGTGGACGCCGGCGTGTACCCGAACCGGCCCAACGGCACCGTGGACAATACGCACTTCCAGGAATACGGCGCCATCCAGATTGCCCGCCTGATCGCTGGCAGCGTGAAGCAGCTCAGCCTGCCGCTGGCCGCGCACGCCCTGGAGATCACACCGCCGTCGACCGTTCCCGCCAAGCCGCAGGCCCTGGTCGCCGGAAGCGTCTCCAACGCCGGCGCGCTCCTCAAGTGGCAGCCCGTGGAAGGTGCGGACATCTACAAGGTCTACCGGAAACTCGCGTCCGAACCGGACAGCGCCTACAAGCTGACCACCACGGCCACCGTCCCCACCGCCAACCTCACCGGGCTGGCCGAAGGCACTGCCTACAGCGTCCGCGTCGCCGCCATGAACGGCAAGGGCCTGTCCGAACCCAGCGACGCCCTGAACCTGACCACCAAGAAGGCGAAGTACCGGTTCGATTTCGGCCCGGTAGGGGCGCCGGTGGAAACCGGATACACCGAGGTCAACCGCACCATGGCCTACTCGCCTGAGCGCGGCTTCGGGTTCAAGGACCTCGCAGTGCTGAGCGACCGTGACCGCGGCGCCGTCACCACCAACCTCCTGCGGGACTTTGTCCTCAGCGGCTCCAGCTTCGAATTCAAGCTGGACGTCCCCAACGGTACCTACGCCCTGAAGACGTACCACAGCGACTGGATCGGTTCCACGCGGACCGACGTCGCTGCCGAAGGCACGCCCTACGGCCAGGTGTCGTCCGGCAAGGAATCCTCGGCAACGAAAGTCATCAACCAGGTCCTGGTCACCGATGGACAGCTGAACCTGACGATCAGCGGCACGGGCCAGCGGCTCAACGGCCTGGAAGTCACCCCGCTTTTGGTTGGCCCCACCAGCCTGCACACCACCTCGGTGGACGCCGCCACTGAACCGCCCGTGGTGGACCTCGCCTGGGATGCCGTGGGGGACGCTGCCAGCTACAAGGTATTCCGCCAGGCCTCCTTTGAGACCGAACCGCAGCTGATCGCCGAAAACGTCACATCCGCTTCCTACCGCGACGACTCCGCCTTTGCCGGCCTGAAGTACAAGTACTCCGTCACAGCAGTGGACAGCACGGGCCTCGAATCCGTTCCGTCCAACATCCTCGACGTTGCCTTGATTGACCCCGGCACGCCGGTCCCCGGTGCCACCGCGAAGCTGGACGTCAAGGCGGTCGAGAAGACCAGCGTGTCACTCAAGTGGCAGAAGGTCGCAGGGGCGGCCGCCTACCAGGTCTATCGCTCAACGTCCCCTGAGGGCCCGTTCGAATATGCAGGCCGGACCACGGAGGTCAACTTCACCGATTTCACGGTCCTGACCACCATCAAGTACTACTACCGCGTGACCACCGTGAACAAGGGCGGCGAATCCGTCCCCTCCCCGGTGATCGGAACCGAAAAGGTCACCGTGGTGAACCGGCAGTTGGAGAACCTGGACCGCTCACCCGTCGCGCTCCTGACCGATCAGGGCGTCCGCGTGGGCTGGCGCATGCTCGGCCTGGATACTGAGCAGATCGGCTTCCACATTATCCGCGACGGCGTGCAGCTCACCGAGGAGCCCATCCGGGACAGCACCACTTTCCTGGACCCCGCCGGCACCCAGTCATCCCGGTACGTGGTCAAGGCCGTAGGCAACGGCGGGGACCAGCTCACCGCCGAGTTCACTCCCATGGCCCAGAACTACCTGGCCATCAAGCTGGACAAGCCTGCCGATGACTACACCAAGGACGGCCAGCCCTACAGCTACTCCGCTGGTGACTCGAGTGTTGCCGACGTCGACGGTGACGGTGCCTATGAAGTTATCCAGATGTGGTCCCCGTCCAACTCCAAGGACAACTCGCAGGCGGGCTACACCGGTACCGTCTACGTGGACGCCTACAGGATGGACGGCACCAGGCTCTGGCGGATCAACATGGGACCCAACATCCGGGCCGGCGCGCACTACACGCAGGTGCTTGCCTATGACTTCGACGGCGACGGCAAGGCGGAAATCGCCATGAAGACGGCGGACGGCACCCGCGACGCCGCCGGCACGGTGATCGGAAACCCCACTGCGGATTTCCGCAACAGCAGCGGCTATGTGCTGACCGGGCCGGAGTACCTGTCGGTGTTCCACGGGGCCACGGGCACCGTCATGGATACGGTGGCCTACGAACCTCCCCGCGGGGACGTAGGAGCCTGGGGTGACACGTACGGAAACCGCGTGGACCGGTTCCTCGGCGCGGTGGCCTACCTGGATGGTGAACACCCGTCCATGATGTTCAGCCGCGGCTACTACACCCGCACCGTGCTGGCCACCTACGACCTCGTGGGGGGCAAGATCGTCAAACGCTGGATCTTCGACTCGGACATCGCAGGTACCCAGTACCGCAGCCAGGGCAACCACAACCTGTCCGTGGCCGACGTTGATGCGGACGGGAAGGACGAATTCGTCTTCGGTTCCCTGACCATCGATGACAACGGCAAGCCGCTCTATAACACCGGCCTTGGCCACGGCGACGCCATCCACACGTCCGACCTGGACCCCTCGCGCCCGGGACTCGAAACATTTGCTGCCCACGAGGACATGGGCTCAAGCGGCAACAAAGGTGCCACGTTCCGGGACTCCCGGACGGGTGAGGTGCTGTGGAGCATCCCGGCAACCAAGGACACGGGCCGCGCAGCGGCTGGCGACATCGACCCCCGTCACGCCGGGGCCGAGGGCTGGGCCGTCGGCGGCGACGCCGCATGGAACTCCCCGGTCGGTGAGCTGCGCTCAGCCAAAGGTGAGCTGATCGCCAACAACATCCCGGCAGCCAACTTCCTCGCATGGTGGGACGGAGACCTGCTCCGCGAGATCGTGGACCATGACTGGAACGCGGCCAGCAGCACCGGAACGCCGAGCATCTCCAAGTGGAACTGGGAAACGCAGTCCAGTGACCGGCTCCTGACGGCCACCGGCGCGAAGTCGAACAACGGCACCAAGGGCACGCCGGCCATCCAGGCCGACCTCCTGGGCGACTGGCGGGAGGAAATCGCCTGGCCGTCGTCGGACAGCACCGAACTGCGTATCTACACCACCACGTCCGGCACGGACGTCCGCCTGCGGACGCTGATGCACGATCCGGTGTACCGGCAGTCCGTTGCACGGGAGAACATCTCCTACAACCAGCCGCCGCACCCGAGCTTCTTCATCGGGGCCGGCATGGAACAGCCCGCTCAGCCGGACATCGTCTACACCGGCGCGAAGTAGCACGGGAGGCCAAGCACCAGACAGGAACTTTGTGTCAGCCCCAATCCCTTCGGTAACCCCGCGCCTCAGTAAGATCGCAGCATGACTGAGACAGCAGCCAATTCCGTAACCCTCCGCTTCCTGGCCGCCCCCATGGATGTGGGACACAGCGGATCCGTGGACGCGGGGACCGTCCTGGAGTGGGTTGACAAAGCCGCGTATGCGGCCGCCGTCGGCTGGGCCAAGTCATACTGCGTGACTGCCTATGTGGGAAACATCCATTTCGCGGATCCGGTCAACAGCGGCGACATGGTGGAGGTGGAGGCCACCATCGTGTACACGGGACGCTCCTCCATGCACATCCGCACGGTCGTTTCGTCCGGGGATCCCAAGGGCGGGCCGGCGACGATGCGCAGCCAGTGCATGGTGATCTTTGTGGCCGTGGGCGAGGACGGCAAGCCGATCCCCGTCAAGCAGTTCGAGCCGGTCACCGCCGAAGAGATCGAACAGCGCGACCACGCCTTGGCCCGGGTCAAAGTCCGCGAACAGATCGTCGCGGCCATGAACGGCCAGGAATATACCGACGCCGGAACGGCCGAACGGGTCACGCTTCGGTTCATGGCGGCACCGACGGATGTGAACTGGGGCGGCAAGGTCCACGGCGGCATCGTGATGAAGTGGATCGATGAGGCCGCGTATGTCTGCGCGTCGCGCTACTGCGGCAAAGACACCGTGGCGGTGTTCTCGGGCGGCGTCCGCTTCTACCGTCCGCTGCTCATCGGGCACGTGGTGGAAGTGGAGGCGCGGCTGGTCTACACGGGAACCAAAGGCATGCACATTGCGGTGCACGTCCGCTCCGGGGACCCCAAGGGCAAGGAACTGAACCTCACCACGTACTGCCTTACGGTGATGGTGGCGCGCGACGCCGAAGGCACGTCAGTGCCCATCCCCCGCTGGGTGCCGGTCTCGGAGGAGGACAAACGGCTGCACGCGCATGCGCGTGAGCTGCTGGAGATCCGGGGCACGGCCCCCGGGAACCGGCTGCCCAACCACCTGCTGGCGCAGGGCTAAGCCAGCCGCGCCCTGCGGTGACCGGACTTTAGAATCCGCCGCCGCCGGCGTCGGCCGCCATGTTGGCGAACCGCGAGTAATGGCCCTGGAAGGCCACCACAATGTCCTTGGTGGGGCCGTTACGGTGCTTGGCGATCAGGATGTCCGCCTCACCTGCACGCGGTGACTCCTTGTCATAGACGTCCTCGCGGTGCAGCAGGATCACCATGTCGGCATCCTGCTCGATGGAGCCTGACTCGCGGAGGTCAGAGACCATGGGCCGTTTGTCCTGGCGCTGCTCGGAACCACGGTTCAGCTGCGACAGGGCGATGACCGGGACCTGGAGCTCCTTGGCGAGCAGCTTCAGCGCACGGGAGAACTCCGAGACCTCCTGCTGGCGCGACTCCACTTTCTTACCGGAGCTCATGAGCTGCAGGTAGTCCAGGATCACGAGTTTGAGGTCATGCTGCTGCTTGAGGCGCCGGCACTTGGCCCGGATTTCCATCAGCGACATGTTGGGGCTGTCATCGATGAACAACGGGGCGTCGTTCATCCGGCCCATGGTGGTGGCGATCTTGGACCACTGCTCGTCCTTGATGGTGCCCTTGCGGAGGTCCTGCAGGCCGATGGTCGCCTCGGCCGAGAGTAGGCGCATGGCGATCTCATTCCGGCCCATTTCGAGCGAGAACATGACCGTGGCCAGGTTGTTCTTGATGGCTGCGGACCTGGCGAAGTCCAGGGCGAAGGTGGACTTACCGACGGCCGGGCGGGCGGCGATGACGATCATCTGGCCGGGGTGCAGCCCATGGGTGAGTTCGTCCAGTTCATAGAAGCCCGTGGGCACCCCTGTCATGCCTTCGCCGCGGTGGCCGGAGGCTTCGATCTCGTCCACGGTGGATTCCATGACGTCCTTCAGGACGACGTAGTCCTCGGCCGTACGGCGCTCGGCCACGGCATACACCTCGGCCTGTGCCTGGTTGACGAGGTCTTCCACTTCGCCGTCAGAACCGTAGCCCAGCTGGACGATCTTGGTGCCGGCATTGACGAGGCGGCGGAGGACGGCGCGTTCAGCCACGATCTCGGCGTAGTATCCGGCGTTGGCTGCCGTGGGGACAGTCTGGATGAGCTCGTGCAGGTAGGCCGGGCCGCCAATCCTGTTGATCTCTGCGCGTTTGGTCAGTTCATCCGAAACGGTGACGGCGTCGGCGGGCTCGCCCCGGCCGTAAAGGTCAATGATGGCTTCGTAGATGGTTTCGTGCGCGGGACGGTAGAAGTCCTGGCCGCGGAGGATCTCCACGACATCGGCGATTGCATCCTTGGAGAGCATCATGCCGCCCAGGACGGACTGTTCGGCGGGAATGTCCTGTGGAGGCTTTCGGCTGCCTTCTGATCCGCGGGTACCCTCGATCGAGTCCAGGTGCGTTACTGACAAAGCTGCCGTCCTCCATTGTGTGCCACGGCGGAACTTGTCCTGCCGTGGTTAAAGCTGTTCATCCTGCCGGGTGCGGGCGCCGTGGACGTCCGCGACTCCCAACAAGTCAGGTCTACCGGAGGGCGCCGACAATTACGGTCCGGCCGCCCACTCGGGCCTTTGGCCTTTTGTGCACAAAGAGTTATCCCCAATATCCACAGGTTATCCACAGAGGTGGCCGCGGCTGCCGAATCCAGCGATCCGCCGTGGTGGTCCGCGTACTTCGCCGCTGCGTTTTCGCACCCCAAAAAACAGGTATTCCGCTACGCTAGCCGCCCTTTCCCAAAGGGCAAAGCCGGGCACCTCTGCGGGCTGTGGATAACCTGTGCACTAAGCGGCATACCTTGTGCACAGCCTGTGGGTTACCCTGTGGAAACAAAAAAACTTTAGCGCTCCATATGCGTCTGACCTGCGAAGACTCTCGATCTGACGTGTGGAGGAAATATTCTTTTGGCAAACCTTCATCCACAGCTTGCAGGCGGGAGCTGTTGATTGCGAAGCGAATTCGGGCCGAAATCTGCCCCATCCATCCCCAAGGCGTGATTAATTCCACAGCATGGGCGCCGAATTGACGCCTTGGCGGTCCGGTTGTATGCGAACCACGGAATATGCTGTGGATAACAGCGATCTGGCATAAGCTCTATACATGGGCGAAATACTGATGGTGCTGTTGCCTGCGGTGGTTTTGGTGACAGTCATCTGGGCTCTTTCGACAGCCCTCAGTCCCCGCGACTCCGGAATCTCCGACGCCGAAAAATACCAGCATGACCTCGCGATGCGCTCCGCGGAACACTATGCCGCCCAGGTCCGCGCCGCCACCGCTGCCCGCGCCAGGCTGGATGCGAACACACGCCCCAGCCAGAACGAGGCGCAGCAGTCCCAGCAGGCGGACAACGCCCGGGCAGCGTTGCACGCGCAGGCCGGCGGTTTGCCTGGCCAGCACGGGTACACGGCACTTCCGGGCGGGCAGCTCAACCCGCAGTTCGCCCTGCAGCTGCAGTCCATGGCCCGCAGCGGACAGAAGCTCCAGGCCATCAAACTCCTCCGCCAGGCGACCCACTTTGACCTGGCTACCGCCAAGAAGTACGTAGATCGGCTTTAGAAATGGAATCGCTTGTGATCCCCGCCATCATTCTCGTGGTCGTCGCTGCCGGTGTGGCCCTGGCCGCCCGCGTTATCAGTCGGCGCATGACGGCTTCCGGAGCAGCAGGCACGGCCGCGCCCGCCGTCGATCCCGTGGAGCTGGCGCGTGCCGCCGCCGCGAAGCTCACTGAGGACCAGCACCGCCGCCTGTACGCCCTCATCGCCCAGGGACAGGCCATGGCGGCCATCAAGCTCTACTATGAAGCCACAGACGCAGGACTGAGGGCCGCCCGGGATGCCGTCGGGGCGCTGGCGGCCCACCCGCAGCCCTACCGCAGTCCCGCCGCAGGGGAGCCCGTACAGGACGCCGACGACGACGACACACCCCAGCGCTTCCCCTATCGCTACCGGGCCATCGCCAGCAAGGGCGACGTAACCCGCGAAGTCAGCAGCAACATGCTCAATGACGAGATCTACGGACGGATCCGGACCCTGGCCCGCAGCGGCGACACGGAAGCCGCCGCCACAGCCCTCACCCGGCACTCGGACATCTCCCTGAAGCAGGCCCGCGAGTTCATCGCCCTCCTGGACGACTAGCGCATTCCCCTAACGGGGCACACGGCTTAAGAGGGCATATGGCCCACTCCCCGCCTTGCCCGGGCTCCCCTGGCCGTCCCTGACTAAAAGTCGAAGAGGTCCCCCAGCCAGCCTTCCTTCTTCTTGTGCCCGCGGCGGTCGTAGTCGCGGTCATGGCCCTGCTTGCCGTACTTCCGGTCGTCATAGCGGGGCTGGTCGTATCGCTGCCCGTCATGGCCCTGCTGGTCGCGGCGCGGCTCGAAGTTCGGGTACAGCGGAGGCGGTGCCGGGGCGGGCGCCGGGGCCGCCGGACGGGACGGCGCCGGGACTCCCCCGCCCATGGCCTCGTTGGCGCGGTCGATGATCTTGTCCAGCTCACCGCGGTCGAGCCAGACGCCGCGGCACTGGGGGCAGTAATCAATCTCCACGCCGCTGCGTTCGCTCATGATCAGGTCAATGGAATCCACAGGACATTTCATGTCCCGGACAACGACCGGCGGCACCGGATAGTTCGGCAGCATGGTTCGGCAGCCGGATTTGCCGTTCGGATTTGCCCTTCGGTGCGTGCCTCAGCGTCCGCCGGAGATGCCCGCCAGGAGCTGTTCAAACGGCAGGGACTCCAAAACCGCGGGCTTGCGGCCCGGCTGCTCCCCCGTCAGGAGTGACGCGAACTCGGCCGCTGCACGGTCGATGCGGGACGAAAGGGGCGAGCCGCCGTCGTCCGTGTGTCCCCAGTCCTGCGGACCGGCAAACACGCCGGTTGCCGCGGTCCTGGTGCGCAGGTAGCTGAACAGAGGACGCATCGCGTAGTCCAGGACCATCTGGTGGCGGTCCGTGCCACCGGTGGCCCCCAGCAGGACAGCCTTGCCGTCCAGTGACTTGGGGTCCAGGACGTCGATGAAGGACTTGAACAGGCCGCTGTAGGAGGCGCTGAACACGGGGCTTACCGCGATGATGCCGTCGGAGGCCTCGACCCCGGCAATCACCTCGGCCAGGCGCGGGGCTGCGTAACCGGTGACAAAGTTGTTTGCGATGTCCACGGCAAGGTCCCGGAGCTCAACGACGTTCACTTTGACGTCATAACCGGCGCCTGCGAGCCGGCGTTCTGCGGCTGCGGCAAGCTGGTCGGCAAGGAGCCTGCTCGACGACGGCACTCCAAGGCCGGCGGACAGTACGGTGATGCGGCGGGTTTCCACGGTGGACTCCTGAACTTCGGTACGGACTACTGTACATGTATATGCATGTATCTGGGTAACCGTCGGCTGCGCTGGTTTATTCCGGGGGGTCGTCAAATTTTGCGGGCGAAGGGACACAGCAACGCGGGGTCACTTAATGCCCCTCCGAGGGCCCGAATTGGGCATTAAGTGACCCCGCGTTGCTTTTAGGAGGGGCAGCAGAAAACCCCCGTCGCCGGTAAGGGCAACAGGGGTTTTCTGCAGTTCAGGACTGCGTAGCCGTGAAGACTACTTGCCTGCCACTACGTCGAGCTCGATCACAGCGGCAACGTCGTCATGCAGACGGACGTTGGCCTGGTAGGAACCGACCGACTTGATGTGTGCCGGCAGTTCAACCTTGCGCTTGTCGATGCGGCCGAGGCCAGCGGCCTCAACAGCGTCGGCTACGTCGCCCTGCTTGACGGTGCCGAACAGGCGTCCGGTCTCGCCAGCCTTGACAACGAGCTTGACCGGCTTGGCGGAGAGTGCAGCGGCCTGCTTCTGAGCGTCTTCCAGGGAAGCGTGCTCGCGGGCGGCACGGGCAGTCTTGATGGACTCAACCTGCTTCTCGCCACCCTTCGACCAGGTCAGGGCGAAGTTGCGGGGCAGCAGGTAGTTACGTGCGTAACCGTCCTTGACCTCGACCACGTCGCCAGCAGCACCGAGACCGGTTACTTCGTGGGTCAGAATGAGCTTTGCCATGTTAGTTAATCCCTTCCTTAGCCGCGGCCAGCGCCGGAGTAAGGCAGCAGAGCAACTTCGCGGGCGTTCTTGATTGCCTGTGCGATCTTGCGCTGTTCCTGCACCGTGACGCCAGTGACGCGACGGGCGCGGATCTTTCCGCGGTCGGAGATGAACTTGCGCAGCAATGCTACGTCCTTGTAGTCGATGACAGTGATGTCAGCGGCCTTCAAGGGGTTGGACTTTGGTTTGGGCTTACGGAGTTCAGCCTTAGCCATCGTGGAGCTCCTATTCTA
>DATFAE010000029.1:0-12979 GCA_035254945.1 Arthrobacter sp.
AGACCGGCAGCCTTGGCCAGCGGTTCGATGGTGGCGTTGATCTGGGTGGCCAGCTCGCGGGTGGGTGCGAGGACCAGGCCCATGGGGCGGCCGGGCTTGCGGAAGTGCTTGGCTTCCCGCTCAGCGAGGCGCGCCACCAGCGGGATGGCGAAAGCGATGGTCTTGCCGGAGCCGGTCCGGCCGCGGCCCAGGACGTCGCGCCCGGCGAGCGTATCCGGGAGGGTCTTCACCTGGATGGGGAACGGCTCGGTGATTCCCTGGGCGGTAAGGGTGTCGGCGAGGGCTTTGGGCGTGCCGAGGGCAGCAAAAGTAGTCATCTAAGTCAAAGGTCTTTCTGGCGGTATCCGTACGGATATCGGGCCCCGATGCCGGTTGGCTCAGGGGTTCGCCGAAGAAAAGTCAGGTGATCAACCGGCCAGCTGCCACTTGCAGGACGGCGGCCGGGACCAAATGGAACGCGTTCATCGACGCAGGATGTGCCTCTCACATGAAAAAACCCGCTTCCCAAATGAAGGGAGCAAGCGGGCATCACTGCACATCAAGTTCCACCAGTCTAGCATCCTCGCGCGCCGGCCCTCGCCCGGCCGGGAAGGCGTTGCCAGCGGAGGCCCTCCAGGAGCAGGCTTGAGGCATGACGCAACAGGGCGAAGACCACCACCACTTGACGGACGACGGCGGCACCCGGCTCAGCGACGAACCACCCCAAAGTGCCGCTGAAGCCTGGGACGAGAGGTACCGCAGCAAGCCGAAGCTCTGGAGCGGCAAGCCCAACCCGCAGCTGGTCCGCGAAGGAGGCGGGCTCCGGCCGGGCAAGGCGCTGGACCTCGGCTGCGGCGAAGGTGCCGACGCCATCTGGCTCGCCCAGCAGGGCTGGACCGTCACCGCGGTCGACGTTTCCGCCGTCGCACTGGAACGCGCAGCCACGCACGAAAAGGCCGCACTGGAGCGCGAAAGCGTGCACGCCGAGGGTGCCGGCGAAATTCCGAGCCGCATCCACTGGGAGCAGTGCGACCTCACGGAATGGCAGCCCGCGGGAACGTACGACCTCGTATCCTCCCAGTTCCTGCATTCGCCGCAGCTGGCGTGGCAGGGCCCGCTGCGGGCGGCCGCCGGCGCCGTCAAGCCCGGCGGCACGCTGCTGATCGTGGGCCACCATCCGGACCGGCTCCCGCCCTGGGGAAACCACACCTCACATGAGATGTTCTATACGCCCGCCGAGCTGGTGCAGGAACTGGGCCTGGACTCGCCGGAATGGCAGCTGGAGGTCAGCACCACGCGGGAACGTGTTGTTGCCGGACCGGACGGCCGGGAAGCCATCATCGGCGATACGGTGCTCCGGGCCACCCGGCTGTCCTGACTGCGGCTGCCCTGCAGCCTACTGGCCAGCCGGCGGCACGGACACCCGGGGCGCCACGGCGACCCCGGCGGCAGCCAGGACAGCGGCGAGGGCGAAGACGCCGGTGAACGATTCCGCCGTCGTCGTAAATGCCGCGAACACGATGCCCGTGGTGGCCAGCGCCAGCGCACCGCCCAGCGAGTCGGAAATGGACATCGCCGAGCTGTTGAAGCCCTCGTTGTCCTTGGTGGACAGCGCCAGGGTCATGACGCTCAGCCGCGGGTAGAGCAGCCCCATCCCGCCGCCGGCGAAGATCCAGCCGGCAATTGCGACGGCGGCCGGCCAGTTCAGTGCCGTCGTGGCCAACGCTAGGGTGATGGCGCCCAGGACCAGCACCGAGCCGATGCGCACCGCCGCCCGGTGGTCCAGGCGGGTGCCGAGCCGGCCCTGGATGGCGGAGGCCCCGGCCCACGCCAGCGCGCCGCCCGTGAGCGTGAGGCCGGCGAAGGTCGGCGAGAACGCGTACTGCTCGATCAGCAGGTACGGCAGGTACACCTCGGCGCCGAAGAACGCGGCCGACGCCAGGCCGCGCGTCAGGATCACACTCGGCAGGCCACGCCGCGCAGTGAGGGTTCCCCGCGGCACCAGCGGACGGACGGCCACCAGGGCAACGGCGACGGCGGCTGCTGCGAGGACGGCAGGCGCGGCGGGAATGCCGGCGATCCGGACCTCCGCGGAGAGGTTCAGCGCAAGGACAGCCAGCGCGGCGAGCGCGGCCCAGGCCAGGCGGCCCACAGCCCAGGGCGGAATTGCTGCGCCCTGGGGTTGCCGGTCCACGCCACGAAGCACCGGAACGATCATCACCAGGGCGGGCACCACCAGCCCCACCACGCCCAGGAACACCCAGTGCCAGCTCAGCGCCTGCGCCACGAGGCCGGCAGCGAACGGACCCACCAGGGACGGGATTACCCACGCGGCGGCAAACGCGGCGAAGATCTTCGGGTGCAGGACGGCAGGGTAGACCCGGGCCACCACCACATAGAGCGCAACGGTCATCGCTCCGCCGCCGAGGCCCTGGACCAGCCGGCCGGCCACGAGTGCGGGCATCGACGCCGCCGTGCCCGCGATCAGGAGCCCCGCCACGAACAGCCCCACGGAGGCGTACAGCGGCGCGGAGGGGCCGCGCCTGTCGGACCAGTTCCCGGCGGCCACCATGCCGATCACGCCGGTGGCCAGCGGTCCGGCGAAGGCCAGCGCATAGAGGCTGGCCCCGTCCAGGTCGCGGCTGACCACCGGCATGATAGTGGTCACCGCCAGCGATTCGAAGGCTGCGAGGAACACCAGGGCGCACGCGCCGATGGTCACCCACAGGTACGGCCGCTGCAGGATCCCGGCGGCGGGGTCGGTGGCTGGGAGGGTGGAATCGCGCACGTTAACGGCCTGATCAGATGTCATGGACGCTAACCTAGGACCTCAACTAAGGTTGAGGTCAAGGCGGGCGGCCGGGTTGCGGGGAGGGCCGGACCCCCGGCCCGGAACACCGTTGATCCAACAGGGGGAAGCATGCCACAGGTGGCGGCAGGGGCGCACCATGCCCTGAGCATCGGCGAGTTATCGGACCGGAGCGGCGTGGCGCCGTCGGCCCTTCATTTCTACGAACGCAACGGGCTCATCTCCTCCGAGCGCACGTCCGGCAACCAGCGGCGCTACCGCCGGGACGCGCTCCGGCGGGTGGCGTTCATCCGGGTGTCACAGCGGGTGGGCATCCCGCTCAAGGACATCCGCGCCGCCCTGGACTCACTGCCGGAGGGCCGGACCCCCACCAAACGGGACTGGTCACGGCTGTCCCGGCTCTGGCGCGCGGAACTCGACGCGCGGATCGAGGCCCTGGAACACCTCCGGAGCGACCTCGACGGCTGCATCGGCTGCGGCTGCCTGAGCCTGAAGGCCTGCCGGCTGCAGAACCCGGGGGACAGCCTGGGCGACGGCGGCACGGGCGCCCGCCGGTGGGACCAGGCAGGCAGCGAGGACGGCATCCACAGCGGCGGCTAAGCGCCCAACTGAAGGCCCACCGCGGGAACAACGGTGCCGGTGGTGGTCGCGGCGAGGCGGACGTTGCGGAACCCTCGGATTTCGACGGCGGCGGCAGCGTGCTGGAAGCTGGCCCTGTTCAACGTCTACGCCGTTCTTCTCCTGGCGGTCAGCGCGGCGTTCGTCTTCACCATCCCGGAGACCAAGGGCAAGGACCTGACGCACTAGTCCCCCGTTGGGACCTCAGCTGCCGATGAACCGGTTCCGGCCCGCGCGGTAGCCGAAGACGGCGGCCAGCAGGCCGACCACCAGGAAAAGCGCCCCGGCGGCCGTGAAGGATCCCGTGGCCTGGTGCAGCTGGCCTACCATGAGCGTCCCCGTGGACCCCAGGCCGTACCCCACGCCCTGCATCATCCCCGAAAGGTGCGCGGCGGTGTGGCCGTCCCGGGTCCGCAGCATGATCATGGTCAGCGCCACGGCAGTGAGGCTCCCCTGCCCCAGGCCCAGCAACCCGGTCCAGGCCCAGATGAAGTCGAGCGGGCCGAAGATGCTCAGCGCAAACCCTCCGCCGGTCATCAGCGCCACCACGGTATTGATGGCCCGCTGGTCCCGGAACCGGGCAGCGAGCGCCGGTGCAAACAGGGAGCCCAGCATCTGCAGCACAATCGACACGGACACCATGAGCCCGGCTGTTCCGCCGTCCACACCCCGTTCCCGCAGGATGGGCGCCAGCCAGGCGAAGACACTGAAGGACATCATGGCCTGAAGCACCATGAATGCCGTCACCTGCCAGGCCACCGCGGAGCGCCATACGTTCACACCGTTGGAGACGGCCTGGTGCCGGACGGGGTGTTGGCGAAGCGCCACGGGCAGGAACAGCAGAAGTACGACGGCGGCAGGCGCCGCCCAGAACCATAGCGCCGATGTCCACTCCCCCACAGCCGTGAAGACCGGGTAGGTAAAGCCGGCTCCCAGCGCGGCGGAAGCGCAGATGGCGGTGGTGTAGAGCCCGCCCATCAGCCCGAGGCGGTGCGGGAAATCGCGTTTCACGAGACCCGGGAGGAGGACGTTGCAGAGCGCTATTGCGGCACCGCAGGCGGCCGTCCCGGCAAGGAGGGCGGGCAGGTGGCCTGTCCCCGGGATCAGGCCGCCGGTATCCAGCGGGCGCAGCAGCAGCCCGGTGGTGAGCACGGCCATGGCACCGAGCAGGACCCGCTCGGCACCGAAACGGCGCGCCAGCACCGGCGCAAGCGGTGCGAACACACCCAGGAGCGTGACGGGTACGGTGGTCAGCACCACGACGGACCAGCCCGGCAGGCCCGCGTCGGACCTGATCTCGGGGAGCACAGCCGCGAAGCTGGAGAATACCGTGCGGAGGTTCAGCCCGATCAGCACCAGGCAGAGGCCAAGGTACGCCAGTGCACGGCGGCTGCCCGGCCCGCCCGGAAGTGCGGTCGGCGGCGCCGCCGGAACGTCGTCGATCTCGGCGTCGACCAGGAGGTCAGGACCGTCCGCGGGCTTGGCTGGAGTCATTCGACCTATTCTGTCAGGCTGCCGGATTAGGCTGGGGCATGACCGAAGAGGAAACAACCTGGCATGAGGCCCACAAAGCCACCCTGAGCAGGGGCGAGAGGGCAGCCGACGTGATGCGGAACAGAATGGGCAGCTGGCGTTTTGTCGCCGGATTCATTGTGTTCATGCTGTTGTGGGCGGCCTTGAATTCGTGGGTACTCGCCTCCGGGGGCTGGGATCCTTACCCCTACATACTGCTGAACCTTTTCCTGTCGATGCTCGCCGGACTCCAGGGAGCCATCCTGCTGATTGCGGCGAAAAGGCAGGACGCCATAGCCGCCGCAATGGCCCAGCACGACTACGACACGGATCTGCAGGCCAAGGCCGAGATTGAACGGCTCACCACCATCAATAACGAGCAGTTGGAGATCCTGCGGGAATTGCGCGCCGTGGCACGCAGCCAATCTTCCCGAGGCTGATTCATCTATTCTGTTAGGGATGAGTGAATCCCCAGAATCCCCCCAGCCTCCGCATGTCCCGCGGCCGGTGACGCCCGGCACCCAGGCGTCATTTGGCACTTACGGCGGCAGGCCTGTGAGCTTTGTCCGGCGGGGAACCCGGCTGCAGGGCCGCCGTCAGGCCGCCTGGGAGGAGCACGCCGACCGCTGGGCGGTGGACGTCCCCCGGCACGTGGCGAACACGTCGGTGCACCCGGACTACACGTTCGACGCCGAGGCCGAGTTCGGACGAACCGCGCCGCTGATCGTGGAGATCGGTTCCGGCCTGGGCGATGCCATCTGCCACGCCGCCGAGCAGAACCCGGACACGGACTTCCTCGCGGTGGAGGTCTACACACCCGGCCTGGCCAACACCATCATCAAGATCAACAGCCGCGGACTCAAGAACGTCCGTGTGGTCGAGGCCAACGCCCCGGAGGTGCTGGCCACCATGCTGCCGGCCGGCTCAGTCACCGAACTGTGGGTGTTCTTCCCGGACCCGTGGCACAAGTCCCGCCACCACAAGCGCCGCCTCATCCAGCCGGAGTTCGCAGATCTCGCGGCGCGGGCGCTCAAGCCGGGCGGGCTCTGGCGGATCGCCACGGACTGGTCCAACTATGCCGTCCACGTCCGCGACGTCCTCGCCGGTTCGGCGGATTTCGAGAACCTGCACACCGGCCAGCGCCGCGGCCCGGAGAGTCCTCTGACGCAGGTGTGGCAGTCTGGCGTCGAGTCCCTGGTGGGCGGGGCCCCGGTCCGTGAGGGCCGCGCGCCGGTAAGCACAGAACACACCGGCCCCAACGAGGGCATTGATGAGGCCGGCGGCTGGGCCCCACGCTTCGAGGGCCGGATCCGCACCAGCTTTGAGGCCAAGGCCCACGAGGCGGGCCGGCTGATCTTTGATCTTTGCTACCGCCGCCTTTAGGCCGGCCGGATGGAGGAGACAATCTCCTTCAGGAGTTCAACGCGGGGTTCAATCTCCGGGTTGACGTAGGGCCAGATGACCAGGACCCCGATGAACCTGTTGTCTTCCCACGTGCCCACGCTGGCGGCCACCCTCGCCGATCCGCCGGCGTCCGGGTAGCCCACCAGGACGGCGTACGCGGACCTTCCGGGGATGTTCAGTTCACCTTCGGCCAGGCGGGTCCCCTTGCGTTCCTCCAGGTAGAACTCGGACATCAGGTGTGCCCAGCCGTTTGCCTGGGCAGCGCCCTGGACTGACGTGTCGTCCTTGATGATAGTGACCAGGACATCGCCAAGCAGACCGTATTGCTCGCTGTTTGGTCCCGCCGAGGAGCCCTCCAGGACCAAGGTGTGCTCTGGGAAGTCGGCGACGAAGCCGAGTGGGGATTCGATGTGGACAGTCATGGTTGCTCCTTCAGCAGAAAATCCGGGCCTGGCGCGTTGGCGGGTGTACATGCGCCCCGGGTCAGAGCATTTCGAGCTTCGAGTCGTAGGGGACCTTGTAGAGCGTCGTGAGGTTCGTGGTGGCCTTGTTCTCGGTTTTCAACGTCACTTCACCCACGCCCGCATCAATTCTGACCGAGTTGGACGCTGTCGCCACGCTGTTGACCTGGACCGTGGCCGCTCCGGCGTCATACAGTTTCGCGGCATCGTTTGCTGCGGCGACTGTGTCGCCCGCCGCCACGTTGCGCATGTAGCTGTCAATCGCCTCCGCGGTGTCCGGCGTGTAGGCGACGTCGATCTTAACCGAGGCCTGCGAGCCGACGGTTACCGCCGACTCCGCACCGAAGCGGTGGTCTCCCGCCCCTCCGGTGGCGCCCTGGGCAACGGTACCGTCCATGGACAATGCGATTGACTTGATGCTGTTGTCCTTGTCCAGTTTTACTTCCAGGCCGCCTTTTCCGGACGCTTCGAACAGCGGGCCGCCCAGGTTGAACTTGCCTTGGGCGGACACCTCGCCGCTGGCGGTGGCTGTTCCGTCCCACAGATTCCGTTCATAGGCGAGGGCGAGCTTTGCAGAGCCGGACGCCGGGCCGGTTTTGCCTTCAGCCTCCACGGAGAACGTCCCCTTCGCCTTGTCGGTGAAGCCCTCTGAACCATTGGCGGTCGCGGCGGCGTCGATGGTTTTCAGAACGTAGACCCCCGTCGGCTCCCCGATGGTACCCGTGAAGTCCTCCAGGCTGTCCGGCGGAAGGTCCCTGTAAAGCTGTTCCCGGGCGGCCACGGCTTCTTCCAGGCTGCGGAACCTGTACTCGCGTGACACCTCGCCATTCAGCGTGACGCCCGCAGCGCCGGTGGGGTGGTTGACGCCCATCCCCAACTTTCCGTAGACCTTCAGGGTGGCCGAACCGTCTGCGTTCTCCACCGCCTCCGTGCCCACGTCGGCCCCGCCGTGACCCCATCCGATCCTGGCGTCCAGCGAGGCCTTACCGGTCTCCCTGTAAACGGCGGTGTTTTCCCTGGCGACTTCCCTGAGGTGGTCCTTCGCCAGTTCCTGGGCGGACTCCGGGATGCCACCGTCCATCTTCATGAGGTCGTAGGCCAGGGGGCCTTTCCCGCCTGTGCCTTCGATCAGGTACTGCCGGTCCTCGTCAGACAGGCTGTCCCACCACTTCGCCTGCTCTTCCGGCCTGGCGTCCAGCGCCGTGTCCAGGCCCTGCTCAAGTTCCTTGCGGTGGGCAGAGGCTTCGGCTGCCTTCTGTGCCTGGTCCAGCAGCCAGTTCCTTGCGGGGTTGGCCAGGGACTGGAGCTTCTCCCAGGCGCTGCCGCCGGAGCCGCCTCCTGACGCTTGTTCCTGCTCGTCGGCGTGCTTCAACAGGATTTTTGAGTTCTCCCGGAGGCTCGACACCACGCGCTCCAGGCCCGGGCGATGGCTGCTGGTCCAGTCCTGGCGGAAATGGTCGCCGTCGGCACCTTTCCACGGCGCCGCCTGGATCTGGCCCTGCAGCGATGTTGCCCTGCTGCTCAGAAGCGAGGCTGCCTTATCCACGGCTTTGGCCAGATCCCGCAACTGGCTCACGTCGGCGCCGTAAATGGTCAAGGTGTCTCCCCCAAAAATGTTCGCCGCCCAAGGGCCTGCGTTTGACCTCATCGTTCCACAGCCTCAAACAGGCGGCGATGGGGATCAGTCCCCATCGCCGCCTGTCTGGGCGGCGGCGGGCTGTTCGCCAAGGGCTTCCCGTGGCACGATTGGCCTTGTGGTGGGGGCACGCACATTTGCGCCCCCGGGGCGCTTGCACAAAGGAACCATCATCAAAAGAGAACTAAGGCAGGCCGTCGATGTGGCGGAGGGTGCCACCAATTCACGCACGTTGGAGCTGTTGGCGAGGGCGGGGTTCGCAGCCAGCGGTCTCCTGCACTTCCTGGTAGGCCTTATCGCCATCCGGCTTGCCATGGGTGGCAGCGGAAACGCCGACTTCAGCGGAGCAGTGGCAGAGCTCTCCAGCCAGCCGGCCGGGCCGTTCCTGCTGTGGGGCAGCTTCGCGGCCTGCGCCGCCCTGGCCATCTGGCAGGCAAGCGACGCGATTTTCGACTACAGCCACTTGCCCACCAAGAAGAAGGTCGGCAAGAAACTCAAGGCGGCAGCACAGGCGCTGGTGTTTGCCGGCCTGGCGCTGACAGTCCTCTCCTTTGCCATGGGAACCGGTTCGGGCGGTGACAACCAGAAGTCCGCGACCGATCTGACAGTCAACCTGATGAAGTCCCCCGGCGGTGTGGCCCTCCTGGTTCTGCTGGGTGCTGGAATCGCGGTGACCGGCGTGATCTACGGGATCCGCGGCATCCGGAAGTCATTCGAAAAGCATCTGATGATGCCCGTCAATCCCAAGGCACGCACCGCCGTCACGGTGCTGGGAGTGACGGGATATGTTGCCAAGGGCATTGTCCTGTTCCTGACCGGGCTCCTGATCTCCATCGCCACCCTGCGCGCGCACCCCGAGGAATCAACCGGCCTGGACGGCGGGCTCAAGGCGCTCCGGGACCAGCCCTTCGGTGTTTACGTGCTGGCCGCGGTGGGTGCCGGGCTGATCTGTTACGGCGTGTACATGGCGGTCCGTGCGCGCCTGGCCAAAATGACGCAGTAACCGGCGGCCGGAACCTCATTGACCGGCTGCTTCAGCCCATCCGGCTAGGGTGGGAGCATGCCCCAGGTACGTGCCGAACGCCTCATCCGCCTCGATCCGGAGACCGCCTTCGCCTTCTCCCAGACCACCGGGGATTTCCGGCTCAAATGGGATCCGTTCATCTCCGCGCAGGGATGGCTTGACGGTGCCACCGCAGCCGGAAAGGGCGTCCGGACGCGGACTGTCTCCCGGATGGGCCTGGTCATGGTGAGCGAGTATGTCTCCTTCGCCCCGCCCAGGAACGTGGGAATGACCATGGTGTCCGGCCCGTGGTTCTTTGAGAATTTCGGTGGCGGCTGGCGGTTCACCCCGTACGACGGCGGCACGCGGGCTGTCTGGAAGTACACTTTCTCCTGCCGTCCGGCGTGGCTGCGTCCGGTGGCCGAAAGGATCGGCACGTGGCTGCTGGGCAAGGAGATCAACAAGCGGATCGAAGCATTCGCCCGGGCCTGCGAGGACCCGGAGCTGGTGGCCGAATTCCGCGCCCTCGCTGCAGGAAAGCCGTAGGTTCCCCTTGGCCGCGGATGCAAGGGCGGCCGCTACGGCACCGTGATCACGGCGACGGTGCGCTGGGTTTCGTCGCGCAGTTCAACGCTGGCAATGCTGCCCAGCTGGACCGGGGTGGCGCCGGTGACCCGGACCCTGCCGCTGGGGGTGGCGGTCCAGGCGCAGGCCCGGTCCTCGCCGCCGTCGCGGTCCCGGACCCACAATGAGAGCGTCCCGTCCAGCGGCATGCTGCTGCCGTTCACGGCCAGTTCGGTTCCCCAGGTCTTCCGGGCCAGGTCCACGCTGAAGCGGAGGCCATCGCCGGACTGAACCGAGTAGCTGGCGTCCGGCTGCGGCGGCCGGTTGAGGACCGGCCCCGCGGCCAGGCCCAGGGCGAGGCAGGCGGCGGCCACGGCGCCCAGCAGCCCCGTCCACCGCCGTCGTGATTTCCGACGGCGGGACGCCAGTTCGTCCAGCACGGCCCGGGGCGGGGACGCAGCGGGTGCCGCCGGCACATGTACGCGCTGGGCAGCGGTAAGTGCCACAGCGTCCGGGACCGGGACAACGTCCAGCAAAGCCGGCAGGCTTTCCAAGCCGGCAAGTTCCGTCCGGCATTCCGCACAGTCCTGGAGGTGGGCCTCAAAGCGCTGCGAATCGGCGGCGTCCAGGCCGCCCAGGAGATAGGCGCCCAACAGCTGGTGCACTCCGGCGCCGTTCACCGCTCCACTCCCATCTCATCCAGGATGGTGCGCAGGGCCCGGACCGCGTAGAAGGCGCGGGATTTCACGGTTCCGCTGGGGATGTTCAGCTGCACCGACGCCTCGTTGACGGTGAACCGGCGGTAATGCAGTGCCACCAGGACGTCCCGGTGCTCGCTGCTGAGGCGGAGCAGCGCCTCTTCCATCAGGACGCGGTTGAGGAGTTCATCCACACGCTCCACGGCGTCGGCGGGATCGGTGAGCTCATGTTGCAGTGCTTCGGCGGGCCGCCGCTGGGCCTTGCGGTAATTGTCGATCATGATGTTGCGTGCCGTCCGGAAAAGGTAGCTGCGCAGGCTTCCGGTGATCTCCGGGGCCTGCTGCCAGACGCGCAGCACCGTCTCCTGGACCACGTCCTCCGCCAACTGGGGGTCACGGGAGGCGCTGAGCACAAAGCGGCGCAACGCCGTGCCGTGGTCGCGGTAGATCGCGGCCACGACGTCCTCGTCGAGGGGCATGCCGGCGCCTCCTGTCCCTGATCCCGTCGCTGCTGATACGACGTCCGCGGCCGGCAAACGGTTCACTGCCTGTGCGGCACGCCGGATACCGGCCTTTTGAACCATTCTTCCCCTTGGCGCGTCTAAGGGTTAGCGTCCGGTGATCCGACGCCGGGCCCCAGCCAAGGAGCATTTCCCATGAAACAGCATCTGGGCACCGGTCTTGCCGCAATGGCCCTGGTGGCCGCCCTGGCAGGCTGCGGCGGCAGCCCGGGAACCACCAGCACCACCGCCGCGGCCACGCCGTCGGCGACCAGCCCGGCGGCCAGCAGCCCGGCCGCGGCCTCTCCCGCCGCACCGACCGGCGGCTCAACAACCGCGGCAGCCGCCGTCGACCTCAAGACCGCATCCTCCAGTGAAGGCACCATTGTGGTGGATGCCACCGGCATGAGCCTCTACTTCTTCACCAAGGACGTGAAGGATTCGGGCACAAGCGCCTGCACCGCGGCCTGCCTCACCGCCTGGCCGCCCCTGATCACCACCTCAGCAACGCCGACGGTTGAGGGTGTGACCGGAACGGTCGGCACCATCACGACGCCGGACGGGGCCAGGCAGGTGACCCTGAACGGGCTGCCGCTGTACTACTTCGCGCAGGACAAAAAGCCGGGCGACATCCTCGGGCAAGGCGTGAACGGCGTCTGGTACCTGGCGGACCCGGCAGGCGGAATGATCAAGAAGGCATCCACCGGCTACTGATCGCGACTCGACGGTTTCCGGCGGCTGGCCGTGCTTTCCGGAGGCTAGGGGTGGATGCTGGGGACGGGGACCGGAGGTGTGGCCGGCAGGGGCAGGGCTGGGGGCTGCCCCTCCCCATTCAGCGGTCCGCCGGGAACACCGGGAGTGACATTTTCGGGCACCGGCAGGTCCGGCAGGGAGGCGTCGGCGGGGCCTGTCGTGGCAGGGGCGTGCTGCGGAGCCTGGCCTGGTCCGTGCTCCGGAGCGGCAGTGGCCGGCGCCGTTGCGGCAGGTACCGCCGGGACAGATGCGGGCGAGCCGGGCTGGGCCGGGGAAGGAGCAGGCGTTTCGGCCGGCGCCGGGGCGGGTCCTCCACCGGCGGTGGCCACGAACGACGTCACGGCGTGGTGCAGCTGGCCGAGGGAGTCGCGGACGCCCTGGTCTGAGGCAACGGCAACCGCTCCGCCTGCTGCCAGCGAGGCAGCCAGGGACAGCGTGGTGAGGGTGATCCTGCGCTTGGTGCGGCGCCGTGCGGCCAGCTCGTCCGTTACGGCTGCGGTTACTTCTGCGGGCGGCCCTGTTGCCGGCTCCGGTTCAGGGGACACAACTTCCGGGGACACAGCAAGGTGACGGGCGGTGACGATTTCGGGCACTGCCGCCAGGCGGGCGGTTGCTGCTGCCTGCACGGCCGGGACAGCGGGCACAGCAGGGGGCGCCATCAGCGCTGCCACCGCAGCCGAGGCCTGCGGCTGCACGGCGGCCAGGCCGCGGAGCTCCAGCAGTGCGGCCTGGAGATCAGCGTCGTCGTCGAATCCGGCCTCGCGGAGCAGGCGGTCTACCGTACCGTCGTCGCGGGAGCCTGCGGTGTCAGTCATGATCTGCCTGGTTTCTTCTAAGAGTCTGGTCCTTGAGGTTTTGCAGTGCCCTGCGCTGCAGCTGCTTGATGGCACCCTGGGACTTACCCATGATGCCGGCCACCTGTTCGATGGAAAGATCGGCCACCACCCGCAGGGCCAGGACTTCGCGGTGGTCCACGGACAGGCCGTCCAGCAGGTGGGCTGCGCTGCCGCCGGCGTGGCCCAGGGCGTGGTCTTCCGCCGAA
>DATFAE010000030.1:0-24506 GCA_035254945.1 Arthrobacter sp.
ACCCGTTGAACCTGTCCGGCTAGCACCGGCGAAGGGATGTCTTCCTTGTCTTCAACTACTGTTATGCCCCCGGTACCCGTACCCAGCCCGACGGCGCCGCCCGCCGTCGTTCGGGAGGTGCCCCGGGTGCTTTCCATCGCAGGCTCCGACCCGTCCGGCGGCGCCGGCATCCAGGCCGACCTGAAAAGCATCGCAGCACACGGCGGCTACGGCATGGCCGCGATCACCGCGCTGACGGTCCAGAACACGCAGGGCGTCCGCGCCGTCCACGTGCCGCCCGCTGGGTTCCTTACCCAGCAGCTGGAAGCCGTCAGCGAGGACATCACCATCGACGCCGTGAAGATCGGCATGCTGGGCGACGCCGACGTGGTGGCCGCCGTCCGCAGCTGGCTCGAAAGAGTGCGCCCCGGCGTCGTGGTCCTTGACCCCGTGATGGTGGCCACCAGCGGCGACAGGCTCCTGCAGGCCTCGGCTGGGACTGCCCTGCGCGGGCTGCTGCCGCTGGCGGACCTGATAACGCCCAATCTCGCGGAGCTGGCGATGCTCCTCGGCGAAGCGCAGGCTGGTTCCTGGGCTGAGGCACTGGAGCAGGGCCGGCGGCTCGCCGCGGAAACTGGGGCCACCATCCTGGTGAAGGGGGGACACCTCGACGGCGACGCCTGCCCGGATGCCCTGGTCAACACCGGGGGGCTGCTTTCGAGCGAAATTGTCGAGGTGCCGGGGGACAGGATCGCCACCCGGAACAGCCACGGCACGGGCTGTTCGCTCTCGTCTGCCATGGCCACGGCACAGGCCCGGCTGGGAGACTGGGAAGACTCGCTGCGGCATGTTAAGTCCTGGCTGGCAGGGGCCCTGGAGTCCTCGGACGGCCTGGACGTGGGTGCCGGGAATGGTCCCATCCACCACTTCCACCACCTGCACGGCGCGGGGCGGCCCGACCCCTTCAGCGCGGAAGCCGGGTCCAGGAAGGGGCTGGCGGCGGGGGACTTCGCCGGGATCCTCCGTGCGGAGTCCGCCGCGGACCTCGAAGCCATCTATGAGCTCGACTTCATCCGGAACCTCGTGGCAGGCAGCCTGCCCGAAAAGCAGTTCGGCTACTACCTCGCACAGGACGCCATCTACCTGAACGGGTACTCACGCGTGCTGGCACGGGCCAGCGCCCTGGCACCCAGCGAGGCCGCACAGCTGTTCTGGGCCCGGTCGGCCCAGCAGTGCCTGGAGGTTGAATCGGAGCTGCACCGAAGCTGGCTCAGCACCCGCACGGTGGAGCCCGTCCTGGGCCCCGTCACCAAGTCGTACGTGGACCACCTCTCGGCTGCCTCGGTCTCCGGCAGCTACGCGGTACTGGTGGCGGCCATCCTCCCGTGCTTCTGGCTCTACGCCGAAGTCGGCCAGACCCTGCACGCACAATTCCTCGCCGCCGGCGCCCCGGCGGACCACCCGTACGCTGACTGGCTGCGGACCTACGCAGACGAGGACTTCGCGCAGGCCACCCGTGAAGCCATCGCCCTGGCCGATGACGCCGGGCGCCGGGGTTCGGAGGACGAGCGTGCTGCCATGGTCGTTGCCTTCAGGCAGTCGTGCCGGTTCGAAGTGGATTTCTTCGACGCGCCGCGGCTGCATGCCTGACGGCCTGCATCCAATCCAGCCGGTACGATAGTCGGGCACGGTTCGGCGATTGTTCGTGCAGCACCTGCTTGTGGTGCTTATCACGGACAGCCCGCCGGAACCAGCCTCATTTGCGGCCGAAGGCGAAATTAGCGTATTCTAGATCTTCGGTGCTTACGCCAACACTTGGGTTACGACCCCACGGCGTTGAGGCACAGCGAGAGCCCAGCCAAACATAGGCCCAGGTTCCGCACGCAAATCTAGTAATAAACGTCGAGAGAAGTGAGTTCCCAAGTGGTGTACGCGATTGTCCGCGCAGGCGGCCGCCAAGAGAAGGTTTCCGTTGGAGACTTCGTTACCCTGAACCGCGTCCCCGGTGGAGCCGGCAGCACCATTCAGCTGCCCGCACTGCTCCTGGTAGACGGTGACAAGGTCACCTCCGCCGCTGCGGACCTGGCCAAGGTAACTGTTACGGCTGAGATCCTCAACGACCTCCGTGGTCCGAAGATCGTCATCCAGAAGTTCAAGAACAAGACCGGTTACAAGAAGCGCCAGGGTCACCGTCAGGAACTGACCAAGGTCAAGATCACTGGTATCAAGTAACTTTTCGTTACTGTTCAGGTTTTCAGCAGATTCCCCAGAATTTAGAGGCAGGCATTTCAAATGGCACATAAAAAAGGCGCGAGCTCCACTCGCAACGGTCGTGACTCCAACGCCCAGTACCTCGGCGTCAAGCGCTTCGGCGGCCAGGTAGTTTCCGCAGGCGAAATCATCGTCCGCCAGCGCGGCACCCACTTCCACCCGGGCGCCGGCGTTGGCCGTGGCGGCGACGACACCCTGTTCGCACTGACCCCGGGCGCCGTTGAATTCGGCACCCGCCGCGGTCGCCGCGTTGTCAACATCGTTGCTGCTGCAGCTGCAGAGTAACTCATAGTTCTGAAGCGGTGGAGCGGGCCATATGGTCCGCTCCACTGTTCTTTTAACCGCATTACAATCGTCTTGGCGCTTTGCGGCGTCCAGGAAACAGCACTGAGGAGATCCACGTGGCGAGCTTTGTAGACCGGGTAGTACTGCACGTATCCGGCGGTACCGGCGGCCACGGCTGTGTCTCCGTCCACCGTGAGAAGTTCAAGCCCCTGGGCGGTCCCGACGGCGGCAACGGCGGCGACGGCGGCGACGTCATCCTCCGTGTCGACCACCAGACCACCACCCTGCTGGACTACCACCACGCCCCGCACCGGCACGCCACCAACGGCGGACCGGGCATGGGGGACTGGCGCGGCGGCAAGAACGGCGAAACCCTCATCCTCCCCGTCCCCGACGGCACCGTGGTCAAGTCCAAGGACGGCACCGTCCTGGCGGACCTCGTGGGCGAAGGTACCGAATACGTAGCGGCTGCCGGGGGGCAGGGCGGCCTCGGCAACGCGGCCCTGTCCTCACAGAAGCGCCGTGCCCCCGGCTTCGCGCTGCTTGGCATCGAGGGTGAGTCCAGCGACGTCGTGCTGGAGCTGAAGTCCATTGCCGACATCGCCCTGGTCGGCTTCCCGTCTGCCGGCAAGTCGAGCCTGATCGCGGCCATGTCCGCCGCGCGGCCCAAGATTGCCGATTACCCCTTCACTACCCTGATCCCGAACCTGGGCGTCGTCCAGGCCGGCGATGTCCGCTTCACCATTGCTGACGTGCCCGGCCTGATCGAAGGTGCGTCCGAGGGCAAGGGCCTGGGCCACCACTTCCTGCGCCACGTCGAGCGCTGCGCCGCCCTGGTGCACGTCCTGGACTGCGGAACCCTGGAATCGGACCGCGACCCCCTGTCCGACCTCGCCGTCATCGAAGCGGAACTGGAAAAGTACGCCGTGGACATGAGCTACGCGGGCCAGGACGGAGAAGTGGTTCCACTGAACCACCGCCCCCGCCTGGTTGCGCTGAACAAGGTGGATCTCCCGGACGGCAAGGACATGGCTGAATTTGTCCGGCCCGAGCTCGAATCCCGCGGTTACCGCGTCTTTGAAATTTCCGCCACCAGCCACGAGGGCCTGCGCCAGCTTGGCTTCGCCATGGCCGAGATCGTCAAGGCCGCCCGCGACACCCTCGCCGCCGCCCCGCCGAAGGTGCAGCCGGTGGTACTGAAGCCCCGCGCCGTCAACGAGTCCGGCTTCAGGATCCGCCGTGAAGAAAAGAACCTCGAGCCGCTGTTCCGCGTCCTGGGCGACAAGCCCGTGCGCTGGGTCAAGCAGACCGACTTCACCAACGAGGAAGCCATCGGCTACCTCGCGGACCGCCTGGCCAAGCTCGGCGTCGAAACCGAACTGTTCAAGCAAGGCGCCAAGCCCGGCGACACCGTCGTCATCGGCGAGGACGACGGCGTCGTCTTCGACTGGGAGCCCACCATGATGGCCGGCGCGGAACTGCTCGCATCGCCCCGCGGCACCGACGTCCGGTTTGCCGACATCGGCGACCGCCCCACCCGCGGCCAGAAGCGCGACGAGCAGCAGGAACGCCGCGACGCGAAGGCAGCTGCCCGCGCCGAGCTCGAAGCAGAGCGCAAGGCCGGGATTTGGACCGAATCCGTCAGCAGCCGCCGCGTTGCGAAGCCGCTCAAGGAGAGTGGACTGGGCGCAGAAGATGACCAGTAGCGCCGCCACCGCCGTGCCCGACCGGCGCATCGCGGACAGGAGTGTGCTTTCGGGCGCGCGCAGGATCGTTGTCAAAGTCGGTTCGTCGTCGCTGACCAGTATTAAGGGCGGCATCTCGGAGGAGTCGCTGACCGCACTCGCCGACGCGCTGGCGGCCAAACGGAACTCCGGCACCGAGATCATCCTGGTGTCGTCCGGCGCCATCGCCGCCGGCCTCGCCCCGCTGGGCCTGGCCAAGCGGCCACGCGACCTCGCCACCCAGCAGGCTGCGGCGAGCGTCGGCCAGGGCCTGCTCATGGCACGCTACACCCAGGCCTTCGGCGCCCACGGCGTCACGGTCAGCCAGGTGCTGCTCACCGCCGACGATCTGATGCGCCGCAGCCAGCACACCAATGCCTTCCGCGCACTGGACCGGCTCCTCAACCTCGGCGTGGTGCCGGTGGTCAACGAAAACGACACCGTCGCCACGCACGAAATCCGCTTCGGCGACAACGACCGCCTCGCCGCCCTCGTGGCCCACCTGGTCCGGGCCGACGCCCTGGTGCTGCTCTCCGATGTCGACTCTCTCTACGACGGACCGCCGTCGCACGGGGCCAAACGGATTCCCCTGGTGGAGGGTCCGCACGACCTCGACGGCGTGACCATCGGCAAGGCAGGCAAGGCCGGCGTTGGCACCGGGGGCATGACCACCAAGGTGGAGGCCGCCACCATCGCCGCCGGTTCCGGCATCCATGCGCTTGTCACGTCCACGGCCAACGCAGCTGCTGCGCTGGCCGGGGAAGACGTGGGCACCTGGTTCAGGGTGAACGGTGCCCGCAAGCCCGTCCGCCTTTTGTGGCTGGCCCACCTTGCATCGGTCCACGGCCGGCTCATCCTCGACGACGGCGCCGTCAAGGCGGTCCGGCACCGCCGCACGTCGCTGCTCCCCGCAGGCATCTCCGCCGTGGACGGCGATTTTGAAGCGGGTGACGCCGTCGAAATGGTCAGCGCCGACGGCACCGTCATTGCCAGGGGACTGGTCAATTACTCGGCTGCCGAACTGCCGCAGATGCTTGGCCGTTCCACCAAGGAACTGGGCAAGGCCCTGGGCCGCGGCTATGACCGTGAAGTTGTTCATGTTGATGACCTGGTGCTGGTCTGAGCCTGACCCTCGCCTAAACTTGGATCATGACTGAGGCACTGATCCACAACACCGCTGCGACGTCCGGGGACAACTCTGCTGCCCCCGCTGCTCCGGAGGACGGCAACCTGCCGCACGCAGCTGCCGTTCCGCTGTCCGCGGAGGACGTCGAAGCCGCGGTCCACGCCATCGCCGACCGCTCGCGCCAGGCGTCCCGGCGGATGGCGCGGGCAAACCGTGCGTGGAAGGACCGTGGCCTGCGGGCCATCGGCGCTGCCCTGCTGGAGCGCAGGAACCTTATCCTCTCCGCCAATGCCAAGGACGTTGCCGCCGGAAAGGCCAACGGGACCTCCGCTGCCATGCTTGACCGCCTCACCCTGACCGAAACCCGCATCGAGGGCCTCGTGGCTGCGCTGGAGAACCTCGCCAACCTGCCCGATCCGGTAGGAAACGTGGTCCGCGGGCAGACCCTCCCCAACGGGCTGCGGCTGCGCCAGGTCAACGTGCCCATGGGCGTGGTGGCAGCCATCTACGAGGCCCGCCCCAACGTCACGGTGGACATTGCCGGCCTGGCCCTCAAGAGCGGCAATGCTGTGATCCTCCGCGGCGGAACTGCCGCCGCAGCCACCAACGAGGCCCTGGTCCACGTGCTCCGCGAAGCCCTGGACTCCGTTGGGCTCCCCTCGGACGCGGTGCAGACCGTGGACCAGTACGGCCGCGAAGGCGCCAACGCTCTGATGCGCGCCCGCGGCCGGGTGGACGTCCTGATTCCGCGCGGCGGCCGGGAGCTCATCCAGACCGTGGTCACCAACTCGGCCGTGCCCGTCATCGAAACCGGCGAAGGAAACGTCCATATCTTCATCGACGAATCCGCCAGCGAAGACATGGCCGTGGAGATCCTGCTGAACGCCAAGACCCAGCGTCCCAGCGTCTGCAACACAGTCGAGACCCTCCTGGTGCATTCGGGTTCCACCGTGCTGCCCGCCGTCGCTGCGGCCCTGCGTGAAGCCGGCGTGAGGCTGCACGTTGACGAGCGCATCCGTGCGGCCCTGCCTGCATCCATCGCGTCCGAACCGGCTACTGACGAGGACTGGGGCACGGAATACATGGACCTGGACCTCGCGGTGGCCATGGTGGACAGCCTCGATGACGCCGTCAAGCACATCCGGACATGGTCCACAGGCCACACCGAAGCGATCCTCACCAACAACCTCGCCAACGCCGAACGCTTCATCGCGGAGGTGGATTCCGCGGCAGTCATCGTCAACGCTTCCACCCGCTTCACCGATGGCGGCGAACTTGGCCTTGGTGCCGAAGTGGGAATTTCCACCCAGAAGCTGCACGCCCGCGGCCCGATGGGCCTGACTGAACTCACCACCACTAAGTGGATCGTGCAGGGCGAGGGCCAGGTCCGCGGGTAGCTAGGCGGTAACATAGACGTAAAGTCCGGAACGGCGGGGGATATCCGCTGCCACATCCTTTGAACCCTAGGGGAGAACATGCTGCTCCAGCAGATCGCCACGACCATCGCCGAAGGCGAAGAACACGCACCCGCCCCGCTGTGGGCTGAGCCGTGGGTCTTCGGCGTCTCCATTTTCGCCATCCTGCTGGTGATGATGTTCATCACGCTGTCCTACTCCAACCTCGGCAACCGCCACTCGGCCACGGAAGAGCACGCTGATCCGCACCGCCAGCACCCGAACAAGCACGACCACGGCCAGGGCCACTAACATTTCCCGCGTTCTGCACCATCACGGTGCCGAAGGCCGGCTGCGGCTGGGAGTGATGGGTGGGACGTTTGATCCCATCCATCACGGCCACTTGGTTGCGGCCAGTGAAGTGGCCGCCAAGTTCGGCCTGGATGAAGTGGTCTTTGTCCCCACTGGCCAGCCGTGGCAGAAAACCCACAAGCAGGTCAGCGAGCCAGAGCACCGCTACCTGATGACGGTGATCGCCACGGCATCCAACCCGCGTTTCACCGTCAGCCGGGTGGATGTGGACCGTCCCGGTCCGACGTATACCATTGATACCTTGCGTGATCTTCGGACCCAGCGCCCGGACGCCGACCTGTTCTTCATCACCGGCGCCGACGCGCTGGCCCAGATCCTGTCCTGGAAGGACATCGACGAGCTCTGGTCGCTGGCACACTTTGTCGGAGTGACCAGGCCCGGGCATGTCCTGGACGGCATGGGCCGCAAGGACGTCAGCCTCCTGGAGGTCCCGGCGATGGCCATTTCCTCCACGGACTGCCGAGCCCGGGTGGCCCAGAAAGACCCTGTCTGGTACCTCGTGCCGGACGGGGTGGTGCAGTACATCGCCAAATACGGACTGTACGCCGAGGGTGCCGCCAAGGGTGAACGACATACCGAAACAGACGAACCAGCCAGTACTGAATGAGTTCTCAATGAGCCAGGAACAGCCCCCCGTCCGCAGCCGCCGAGAACTTCGGCGGGCCAGAGATGAGAAGCAGGCCAATGGATCCACGGGTCCGGGCCAGGTTTCGCCTGCCTCAAAACAGCCCGCGGCAAGCCCGGCAGCCGAGCAGGCACAGGCCCAGCGCTCGTCGCAGATCAGGGCCAGGGACCGGGCAGCACTGCGCACCATCAAGGAACTTGAAGAAAAAGAGGGCCAGCTCGCCGCCGGGGGACCGCCTACCCGCCGGCAGCTGCGGCTCCAGCAGCTCAAGGAACAGGCCGTCACCAGCGCCAACCCGGTTGTTCCGCCCGCTCCGGCCGCGGCAGGCAAGCGTCCTGCCCCGCAAACGACGCAGCCCGCGGCCGCGCCGGACCCCGCTGCACCAAAGGCCGCCGTTGTCCGGAAGCACCCGGCAACGGCTGACGCCACCCGTATCCCGGACGGCATGAGCGTTGAACAGGCATTGGCCGCACGATCGCTGATCGCTGAGCAGGCCAAGAACCAGCTGGCCAAAATGGAACACATCGCGTCCCTGGACCCGGAAGCTGTGGACCCGGAAATCCTGGCCGAGCAGATCGCGCTGGCCGAGCGGGCGGCGGTGCTCAACCGCCGTGCCCTGGCCAAGCAGAAACTTGCTGAACAGGCCGCCCCGCCGGCTACTGAAACCACCCCCCGCACGGCCCCCTCGGCTGCCAGCAACCTTGCCATGGTTACCCCGCTGGAGTTCGTCCAGGTGCCCGGAATCGACCGTCCCGTCATGAAGCCGCCGGCCACGTCCTACGTGCCGGTTGTCACCAACCCGGGGCCCAAAGTCCAGCCATCATCCGGCAAGGGCCGCCGTCCGGCTGATGCTCAGCAGGCAGCCGGCGCCGCCGACACCCCGGCGGCGAGCGGCCGCTCCCGCGTCATCGCGCGGGCAGAGGCGGCGGCCAAGGCCGCGTCCCGGCCAAAGCCCGTGATCTTCAGTCCGGCCGAAGCGGCCGGACAGTCTGATGATCTTTTTGACGACCTGCCCCGCATCCCGGCCAGCTCCGCCTACGGACTGGAACCACTGGATGCGGCAACGGCAGGGCTCGCCCGCGCAAAGAGGATGCGTGTCATCCAGTTCTGCGTCCTTGCCTTCGGGATCGTCGCCCTGATTTCCGGGGTCATGCTTATTATCAGCGGCATCACGCGCTGACCTGGCTGCGGCCACAAACCATAGTTTTTGAAAACAACAAGGAGTCCCGTGACTGCATCAAATTCAGCCATCGCCACAGCCCGCCACGCCGCCAAAGCAGCCGCGGACAAGATTGCCCAGGACATTGTGGCCCTGGACGTCAGTGAGCGCCTGGCGCTGGCCGATGTGTTCCTCATCGCTTCCGCACCGAGCGAACGCCAGGTCAACGCCATCGTTGACGGCATTGAAGAGGAGCTGTCCAAGCAGGACCTGCGTCCGGTCCGCCGTGAAGGCCGTTCCGGCGGCCGCTGGGTGCTGTTGGACTACTCCGATATCGTTATCCACGTCCAGCACGAGGAAGACCGTGTCTTCTATGCCCTGGAGCGGCTGTGGAAGGACTGCCCGGTAGTGGACCTGCAGCTGGGGGACGACACGTCGGCCAAGGCCCCCGCTGTTTCCGACGCGGAGTAGAACCACGCCGCAAAAACGCCGGGAAGCAGTACCGAAAGGTTCGAATATGCCCGATTTGGAATTTTCGGAAATGCTGTTCTAAGATATTTGAGTTGCTTCGGGGAAACACCGGAACGGCAAGAGATCTGGGGCTGTGGCGCAGCTGGTAGCGCACCTGCATGGCATGCAGGGGGTCAGGGGTTCGAGTCCCCTCAGCTCCACCGGATGATCCGCCGGAATCGAAAGATTCCGGCGGATTTTTTTTGTTTTCGGCGAGTCGGAATGCGGCTTCGCCGGACAGGCGGACTTCCCCGGATGTGCCCCGCCGGAAACGATGAGCCCGATTGGCGTCCACGGCAATTCTGCATTAAGCTGATCAGGTTGCTTCCGGGAATGAGACATCACCGGGAACAGCCAGTTTGGGGCTGTGGCGCAGCTGGTAGCGCACCTGCATGGCATGCAGGGGGTCAGGGGTTCGAGTCCCCTCAGCTCCACCAAACACCAAAAAGCCACCCGGTTCGGGTGGCTTTTTCGTTTCCTGCCTCACGTTTCCTGCTTCAGCCCGCTTGGCGGGGCGATATCACGTCCACTCCGAGCGGCGCAGCGGCGGCTCGGCACCGCCCGGACGCTGGACGAGGACCTGGTTCACCCCCGTAATGCCGGCCTCGAAGCCGAGCGCGCTGGATGCCATGTACAGCCGCCACACCCTTGCCCGGCCCAGGCTGGTCAGCTTCACGGCCTCGTCCCAGTTGGCTTCCAGCCGCCGCACCCACGCACGCAGGGTCAGCGCATAATGCCGGCGCAGGGCCTCGACGTCGAGGATTTCCAGGCCGCCCGCCTCCAGGGCGGAGACCATCTCGCCCAGGCTGATCATTTCGCCGTCCGGGAAAACGTAGCGGGGGATAAAGGAGTCCGGATCCGGGCTGGTGGGCCCCGCATTCCAAGAGATCGCGTGGTTCAGCAGCCGGCCGCCGGGCCGGAGCAGGCTGTACAGCCGGGAAACGTAACCGGGGGTCTGTTCACGGCCCACGTGTTCGGACATTCCAATGGAACTGATGGCGTCGAAGGGGCCGTCGTCCACGTCGCGGTAATCCTGGACCCTGATATCGATTCTCTCCGTCAGGCCGGCGTCAGCTGCTCTCTTGCGCGCCATGACGGCCTGTTCTTTGGACAGCGTCACCCCGACGACGCTGACCCCGTAACGTTCCGCTGCATGGAGGGCAAAACTGCCCCAGCCGCACCCGACGTCCAGCACCCTCATGCCGGGTTGCAGCCCCAGCTTGCGGCACACCAGGTCCAGCTTGGCTTCCTGGGCGGCGTCGAGCCCGGCCACCAGGCTGTCGGCGGAGCCGTCCCCCGGACCCTCACCGGAGGGAGCCGACCCAAGGCTGCTGCCCCAGACCGCGCAGGAGTAGACCAGGGACGGGCCGAGCACCAGCGAGTAGAAGTCGTTGCCGACGTCGTAATGGTGCGAGATCGCGGCGGCGTCCCGGCGCTTGGAGTGCCTGCGCCCTGCCTTTTGGACGCGCGCCTCCTCCGGCGGAGGGGCGGGATTGGGCCCCAAAGCCCCCAGCCTGACGGCTGTCTTCAGCAACGTCCACACTTCGGCCGGGGTGAGGGGCTTGAACGGGCCGGGCTCGGCGAACTTTCCCACCGAACTCAGGGCCGTGAAGGCCGCGAAGATGTCTCCGGGCGAATCGATGTCACCGGCCACGTAGGCGCGGCTCAGGCCAAGCTGGCCCGGCGACCACAGGATGCGCCGCAGGGCACGCCGGTTGCGGAACTCCAGCACGGGTGCGTCAGGCGGCCCGGCTTCGGACCCGTCCCAGGCATGCAGCCGCAGCGGGATCTCCGCGGTCCCCAGGACGATGCCCAGTGCCCTGGCAAGCCGTGATGCGGCAGTGGTGTTCTTCATGATGGTCGCCTCTCTTCCGCCTTGCGCCAACAGTACGGCCGCACAAGCCGCCTGTCAGCGATTCCAGGCGAAATTCTCGTCCGAACGGTGAGCACCGGGGCCGCGATTATCATTGGGAGGTGACTGACACCCTTCCCCCGTGCCCTGAATGCTCCAGCCCCTACGCCTACCAGATGGGCACGCTCCTGGTCTGCCCGGAGTGCGGCAACGAATGGTCTCCCGAGGCCGGCGAAGACGTGACAGGGACGGAAGCGCGCGTGATCAAGGACGCGGTAGGCAACGCCCTTGCGGACGGAGACACCGTCACCGTCATCAAGGACCTGAAGGTCAAGGGCAGCTCCACGGTCATCAAAGTGGGCACCAAAGTCCGGGGCATCCGGCTGATGGACGGGGTGGGGGACCACGACATCGACTGCAAAGTGGACGGGGTGGGTCCCATGCAGCTCAAGTCCTCCGTAGTGAAGAAGGCGGCACCAGCCAGTGGCACACAACAGTCTTGAGGACCTTCTCGGGGCGCTCCGGCGGCGGCCGGACGTGGAGGCGCCGAACCTCCAGGCCTGGGACGCCACGGACAGGCTCCTGCTGGAGACCGCGGCGGCCCACGTGGGCGCGGACAGCAGCGTGGCCGTCATCGGAGACCGGCACGGAGCCCTCACCCTGGGCGCCCTGGCCACCCTCGGAATACACACCGTGCGCGTACACCAGGACCTCATCACGGGCGAGCGTGCCCTCCTCAACAACGCCGCCGCCGTCGGGCTGGACACCGCGCCGCCGGACGCGGGAACCGGGCCCCGGTTCGAACAGCTGCCGCTGGGAAAGGACCTGCTCTCCGGCGCAGACGTCATCCTGCTGCAGCTGCCCAAAACGCTGGCCGAACTTGAGGACATTGCCCGCGCCGTCGCACGGCACGCCGCACCCGGGGCGGTGCTTCTGGCCGGAGGACGCGTCAAACACATGTCGCTGGGCATGAACGCCGTGCTGGAACGGCATTTCGGGACTGTCCAGCCGCAGCTTGCCCGGCAGAAGTCCCGCGTCCTCGTGGCCCGGGACGCCAGGGACGTGTCCGGGCCGGAGCCCGTCCCCGCCGTGGAGCACCTGACTGAGCTCGACCTGGACGTAGCCGCCCACGGGGCAGTCTTTGCAGGGGCCAGGCTGGACATCGGCACAAGGTTCCTGCTGACGTTCCTGCCGGAAATGCCAGCCGTCAGGCAGGCAGTGGACCTGGGCTGCGGCACCGGGATCCTGGCCGCCATGTACGCCAGGCAGAACCCGGGTTCCATGGTCACCGCCACCGACCAGTCGGCCGCCGCCGTCGCTTCGGCACAGGGCACGGCTGCAGCGAACGGGCTCGAGGACCGGATGCATGTCCTCCAGGACGATGCGATGAGCACGCTCCCCGACGCCAGCGTGGACCTCATCCTGCTGAACCCGCCGTTCCACCTTGGCGCGGCGGTCCACGCGGGCGCCGGAATCAAGATGTTTGAAGCTGCCGGCAGGGTCCTCGCCCCGGGCGGCCAGCTATGGACCGTGTTCAACCGGCACCTGAACTACCTGCCCGCACTGGAACGGCTGGTGGGCCCCACCGCCGTCAAGGGCAGCAACCCCAAGTTCACGGTGGCGGTCAGCACCAGGCGGCGGGCCCGGTAGGCACGGCCGCGCCGCGCCCCGTGCCTGCACATATGGGCGGATGACAAGGGGTAACGTACCATTCAGACATCATTTAGTGCCGAAGACGTTTAGGGGAACCCGTGTCCGAGATCCGGCAGCCATCGCCCAGGCGCGGCACCAACCTGCCGCGGATGGGGGACTTCAACCTCACGGTCATCCTTGACGCCATCCGCAGGTCCTCCGGAGGCCTCAGCCGGGTGGAACTCGCCCAGATCGTGGGACTCTCCCCGCAGACAATTTCCAACATCTCCCGCCGCCTGCTGGACCAGCACCTGATCGTCGAAGCCGGCAAGGAAGGCAGCGGCCCAGGCAAGCCGCGCACCATCCTCCGCCTTAACCCCTCAGGCATGTACGCGATCGGCGTCCACCTTGACCCGGCCGTAACAACCTTCGTCGTGCTGGACCTGGTGGGCGCCGTAGTGCAGCATTCCCGGATCAAGACCCCCGGCGGGAACGATCCCGCCGCCGTGATTTCAACCATTGCCGCGGAAATCGAGCAACTGGTCGCCGATTCCGGCGTGGACACCGCCAAGATCGCCGGCCTTGGCGTGGCCGCCCCCGGCCCGATCGACCTGGACAACGGCACTGTCGTTGATCCGCCGCTGCTGCCCGGCTGGGACAGGGTTGAACTCCGCAACGCCCTGACCGAAGCCACCGGCTTTTCCGTCCTGGTGGACAAGGACGTGACCAGCGCCGCCGTCGCCGAAACGTGGGCGGGCGGCCCCAGCGGCGCCGGCAGCTTCATTTTTATGTACATGGGAACCGGCATCGGCTGCGGCATCGTGCTCAACGACGAAGTGGTCCGCGGAACCTCGGGCAACGCCGGCGAGATCGGGCACATCGTGGTGGACCCTGGCGGCCCCGTGTGCGACTGCGGCCTGCACGGCTGCGTGAAGTCCTCGGCCATCCCGCAGGTGCTGGTGGCGGAAGCCGAAGCCGCCGGCATCCTGGACGGTTCCCGCGCCGACAACAGCGGCGCCGTAGTCCAGCAAAGCTTCTCCAGGCTCTGCGACCTCGCCGATGAGGGGAACGAGCAGGCCCTCGCCATCATCGACAAGTCGGCTGTGCTCGTGGCCCGCGCCGCATCGGTGGTCACCAACACCCTTGATGTGGAGCGGGTGGTGTTCGGCGGGCCGTACTGGAGCAGGCTGTCTGAGCGCTACCTGGAGAAGATCCCGGCGCTGCTGGATGCCAACAGCGCAGCCCGGCTCATCCATACCATCGAGGTAGTGGGAACCGGGGTGGGGGAGGATGTTGGTGCCATCGGCGCCGCCTGCCTGGTCCTTGAACATATGCTGGCCCCGCGGGCGCAGCGTCTCCTCCTGGAAAGCTGAACCCGCGGCGCCTTGCCCACGGCGGGGTGCCCATCTAGCATGTGGATATCGCCGCGGCTGGGGGCCCGCAGACAAAGGGGACTGCAGCCATTTACTGAATGGAGCACCATGCGTCGCCGGGCCCTGAGCGTTACCACCCTAATCGCTGCCGCAGCCTTGGCGCTGTGTGCCTGTTCCCCGGCGGCACCCGCCGGGGAGGCCAGGACCCTGAAGGTGGTCTACCAGAAAACGGATTCCTTCTCGGCCCTGGATGAGCTCTTCAAGTCAGCCAAGGCCGAGTTCGAATCCGCCCATCAAGGCGTCACCGTGGAGCTGCAGCCCATCCAGGCCAACGACGACGACTACGGCACCAAGCTGGCCCTCGCGCTCCGGTCGCCGTCCACGGCGCCGGACGTCTTCTATGAGGACACGTTCAAAGTCCGCTCCGACGTCGACGCCGGCTTCCTGCTGAAGTTGGATGACCACCTGGCGGACTGGAAGGACTGGGACACCTTCGACGACGCCGCCAAAGCCGCCGGGCTGGGGGACGACGGCGGCACGTATGCAGTCCCGCTGGGCACCGATACCCGTGCCATCTGGTACAACAAAAAAGTCCTCGCCGCCGCCGGTGTCAGCCTCCCGTGGGCGCCCCGGACCTGGCAGGAGATCCTGGACACCGCCCGGAAAATCAAGGCCAGCGACCCCTCCCTGGTGCCTTTCAACATGTACGCGGGCAAGGGCACGGGCGAAGGCACCGTGATGCAGAGTTTCTACGAGCTGCTGTACGGGACCGGCGATGACCTCTACGACGCCGACGCCAAGAAATGGGTGGTGGGCTCCGACGGGTTCACCGATTCGCTGGCGTTCCTCAAGACCCTCTACGACGAACAGCTCGCCGTTTCCCCGGCCGAGGCCCTGGACGCCAACGTGTGGAAGAAGGTGTTCGGGGAATGGCTCCCGCAGGGCAGGATGGGGGCCACCGTGGAAGGTTCCTACGCTCCGTCGTTCTGGCAAAAAGGCGGCAGCTACGAATGGCCGGAATATGCCACGGACATGGGCGTGGCCGCCTTCCCCACGAAGGACGGCCAGGCGCCTGGCGGGGTCAGCATGTCCGGGGGATGGACCCTGGCCGTCGGCGCCGGCACCAAGGATCCGGACCTGGCTTTTGAGTTCCTGGGCACCGCGCTGAACCAGAAGAATTCGCTGGCCTTCAACATTGCCAGCTCCCAGATTGCGGTCCGGGAGGACGTCGCCTCGGACGCCGGCTACCAGGCTGCCAATCCGTTTGTGAAGGACGTCTCCGAGCTGGTCTCCGTAACGCATTACCGGCCGGCAACGGCCGACTACCCGCGGATCTCGGCAGCCGTCCAGGAAGCCACCGAAGCAGTGATCACCGGCGCAAAATCCCCGGAACAGGCGGCCGCCGACTACGACGCCGCAGTGACAGGCATCGTGGGCGGCGACAAGACCGTCCGGAAGTAGCCTGTGCCCGTTCTTCCTCTGCAGCGTCCGCGGCCCGCGCGGATGCCCGCCCGGCTGCGGCGCCGGGCACGCCTGCTGCCGGTAGTTCCTGCCGTCCTGCTCCTGCTGGTGTTCCTGGCCGGCCCGGTGCTGTGGGCGTTCCATGCCTCCTTCACCAATGCCGCGCTGACAGGGCGCAACGCCCGCAGCCCGGGCTGGGTGGGCCTGGACAATTACGCACGGCTGTTCACGGACCCGGTCCTGCCGCTGTCGCTGGGCCTCACGGTCCTCTTTGTCGCCGGGTCCGCCATCCTGGGGCAGAACGTGCTCGGGCTCACCATCGCGGTGCTGATGAAGCACTCGCGGAAGCCCGTTGCCGCCGTCGTCGGCACCGCTGTGGTGGCCGCCTGGGTGCTCCCCGAGATCGTCGCCGCGTTTGCCGCGTACGCGTACTTCAGCCGGGACGGGACACTGAACCAGTTGCTGGGAGGTCTGGGAATCGGCCAGCCGGACTGGCTGTACTCCTTCCCGATGCTGGCGATCATGATGGCCAACGTCTGGCGCGGAACTGCGTTTTCCATGCTCGTGTACCGCGCAGCCCTCGACGACGTCCCCCCTGACGTCACCGAGGCCGCGCTGATGGACGGTGCCAACGGCTGGCAGCGCCTGGCCTTCATCACGCTCCCCATGATCCGCGGCAGCATTGCCACCAACCTGATGCTCATCACCCTGCAGACGCTGGCCGTGTTCACGCTCGTGTGGGTCATGACCGCGGGCGGCCCGTCGAATTCCAGCACAACCCTTCCCGTGCTGGCCTACGTGGAGGCCTTCAAATTCGGGGACATCGGGTACGGCACGGCGGTGGCGTCCGTACTGATCCTCATCGGGGCGGTCTTCGGCGCGGCCTACGTCCGCCTCCTCCGCGAGGGCAAACCATGACGACGGCGGCACCGGCCTCCCGGCGTACGCTGCAGGAGGGGCCCACCCGCGGCCCGCGGCGTGCCCGGCTTCCGGCGGACGCCGCTTTGCTGTTGATCGGGGCCTGCTTCCTGCTGCCATTGCTGTGGCTGGTATTCGCTTCCCTTGATGCGGGGGCGGGGCACCAGACCCGGGTTCCCGGCAAGCTGTCACTGGACAACTTTGCCGCGGTCATGACACCCGGCCTGCTGTTCCAGCCCCTCTGGAACAGCATGGTCCTCTCGGCCGGAACAGCAGCGGTCAACCTCGTGGCGGCCGTGCTGGCGGCCTACCCGCTCTCCCGGTACCGGTCCAGGTTCAACAGGCCGTTCCTGTATGCCGTCCTGTTCGGCACGTGCCTGCCCATCACCGCCATCATGGTGCCCGTGTACGGGCTGTTCGTCCAGCTCGAACTGCTGGACTCCATGCCCGCCACGGTTTTCTTCATGGCCACCACCACGCTCCCGATGGCCATCTGGATGACCAAGAACTTCATGGACGGCGTGCCGGTCTCACTTGAGGAGGCCGCCTGGGTTGACGGGGCTTCCGGGCTGGCCGCCCTGCGCACCATCGTCCTTCCCCTCATGCGCCAGGGCCTGGGTGTGGTTTTCATCTTTGTCTTCATCCAGGCGTGGGGAAACTTCTTCGTCCCGTTTGTGCTGCTGCTGTCCGAGGCCAAGCAGCCCGCAGCGGTTTCCATTTTCAGCTTCTTCGGACAGCACGGCGCTGTGGCCTACGGCCAGCTGGCCGCGTTCTCCATCCTCTATTCAGTCCCTGTCCTTGCCCTCTACGTGATCGTGGCGCGGGGCGCCGGCAGTTCCTTCGCCCTGACCGGGGCCATGAAGGGATAAAACCTGCAGGCCGCCGTCGGGTCAGTCCGTGCTGCCGCCGATGCGGAAATCGTCCTGGAAACTTCCGGCGGTGGCTACAAAACGCCCCGTCAGTGAGGTGTCAGTGAACTGCAGGTCCAGCAGCCCGTGGCTTGGGCTGGCATTGAGCCCCGAGTAGGCAGCGAAATAGGGGGCTTCCGGATCGCCGGTGTTGACATCCCGCAGGGCCGTTCCGCCGGTGCCGACCGTGGCAAAGACGGTTCCCATGCCCTTGGACAGCGTGTTTTCGGCGTCGCGCACGCAGTCGGCGTTGTAGGCGCCGGGGACAATGCCCGCGCAGCCGCTCCCGGTGGCCAGTTGCTTGCTGCGCTGATAGTGGTGTTCATGGCCGTTGAGCACCAGGTCCACCTTCCTGTCCACCATCAGGTTGGTGATATCGGAGCCGGCCACGCAGCCGTACTGCCCCATGGACAGGCACGGCGTGTGCATTCCGACGACGACCCAGGGAATCGACGCTGACCTGGCGCCGTCGATGGCTGCTGCCGTCCAGTTGTAGCGGGTGCTGCCGGCTGAGTAGTCCCATGTCCCGTCGGGGTACGGAATGCCCGGCGAGATCATGATGAACCTGGCCACGGGGTCCTGTTGCGGGACGTCCACGTAGTACTGGCGGCCGTAAGCGCCCACGATCCCCGGCAACTGGTTGGGCAGGCAGGTGGCGAAGTCGTTGATGTTGCCGTTCAGGCCGTTGCTTTCGTGGTTTCCGGACAGCAGTTCGAAGGGAAACCCGGCGCCCGTATGCGATGTCACCAGATCGCACCAGCTTTGTTCCGATCCCGGGGCCCCGTACGACAGGTCACCGAGCGCGAAATGGAGGTCAGGCTTGATGGCGCCGATCCTTGCCAGGACGCCGGCAGCAGCTGTACTTGCGGAATAGTCGCCTGCCGTGGTCACGTGCAGTTGCCCGGGAACTGCCGGTATCAGAGCGGCCGGCTCGATGGACTGCCTGGCCCGGGAGTCCGCGTTCAGCGCCCCCAGGCTGAGCAACGTGCCCAGGAGCAGCGCGGCGCTGGCCAGCACCACTGCCGCGAACCCGCGGTTGCTCACAGCGCCGGGACCCGCGCTGCACTAACTCCCGGCAGGGCCGTCAGTCGATGTCCTCGACTACGACACCGAAAGGGATGGCGTTGTCGACGTGGGCCTGATGGCCGGTGGGACCCACGTTGTAGGTGACCCGGACACCGTGCAACTGGTCGGCAGCTGACTGCTGCAGGACAGGCTTGACGGCAAGGATGAAGCTCTCGCTCTTGTCGGCGAGGAACTGCTTGTAACTGGCTGGAAGCTCGCTCATTGCAACAGGATAGACCCGCAGTGCCACGGATGGGGAGGGGTCCCCATTGCACGGGTTGCCGCTGTTGGCTTGGATAGTATGGCGGGCGGGGTGCAGTCAGCAGGCAACGCCCTGCCACACCGGCCACCAGGGGGAATCCAGTGCTTCAGACCAGTACATCCGCAAGAATCGAATCTGCGGAACTGGCCCGCGCACAGCAGGTGGTGGCCAACATCTCCCGAAGCTTCGACGCGAAGGTGGTGGGGCAGTCACGCTTGCGCGAATCGCTGCTGATCGGCCTCATGACCGGAGGGCACATCCTGCTGGAAAGCGTCCCGGGCCTGGCCAAGACCACCGCCGCGCAGACGGTGGCCGAATCCGTCAGCGCCGAGTTCCGCCGGATCCAATGCACCCCGGACCTGCTGCCCAGCGACATCGTCGGCACGCAGATCTACGACGCCGCCAAGGGTACCTTCATCACCCAGCTGGGGCCGGTCCACGCCAACATCGTCCTCCTCGATGAGATCAACCGTTCCAGCGCCAAGACCCAAAGCGCCATGCTGGAGGCCATGCAGGAGCGGCAGACGTCCATCGGCGGACAGGAGTACAGGCTTCCCTCGCCGTTCCTGGTTCTCGCGACGCAAAACCCGATCGAGCAGGAAGGCACTTACCAGCTGCCTGAAGCCCAGATGGACCGCTTTATGCTCAAGGACGTGCTGGACTACCCCTCACCGGCCGAGGAAGCCGAGATCATCCGGCGCATCGACGCCGGGATCTTCACCCCGGAGCAGGTTCCGGCGGCGGCCGCGTCCCTGGATGCCGTGGTGGGGGTCCAGGAGCTGGTGAAACGCATCTATATCGATCCGGCCATCATCAACTACATCGTGGGCCTGGTGTTCGTGACCCGGAACGCCGGGCAGTACATTGACAGGCGGCTGGCCGGCTTCATCGAATTCGGTGCCAGCCCCCGCGCCAGCATCGCCTTCAGCCAGGCTGCCCGGGCCGTGGCACTGATCAACGGCCGGGACCACGTCATCCCTGAGGACGTCAAATCACTCGCGCACCGTGTGCTCCGGCACCGGCTCATCCTGGGCTTCGAGGCGGTGGCCGAACAAGTGCCGGTGGAGAGCGTCATCGATGCCATCGTGGCGTCCGTCCAGACCCCCTGAGCCCGCAGTGACCAGCCTGCTCCAACGCGTTAAGTCGAAGATGTCCATCTTCGCCCACCGGAAGGCCCGCGGCATGCTCGACGGCGAGTACGGGTCCGTTTTCCGTGGCCGCAGCCTCGACTTCGACGACCTCCGGGCGTACGTCCCGGGGGACGAGGTCCGGGACATCGACTGGAAAGCCTCCGCCCGCCACGGCTCCCCGCTCATCAAGCGGTATGTCGCCGTCCGCCGCCAGACCCTGCTGCTGGTTGCCGATACCGGCCGGAACATGGCCGCCGAATCCCGCGACGGCGAAACGAAGAAGGACATCGCTGTCATGGCCCTGGGCGTCATCGGCTACCTGGCACACCGGCACGGGGACGTGGTGGGACTGGTCTGCGGCGACGCCCATGGTTCCCGAACCCTGCCGGCCAAGGCAGGCGAGGCCCACCTGGAACGGCTGCTGCAGGAGGTAGATGGCAGGACAGGCCTGGACAGCGGACCCAGCCGGCTTGAAGAGCAGCTGCACCACGTGGCGCGCACCGTCAAGGGCAGGAAGCTGCTGTTTGTCGTCTCCGACGAACTTGCCGCGGACCCCGGACTGGAGCAGCTGCTCCGCCGGCTGCGTGCACAGCATGAGATTCTTTGGCTCACCATCCGGGACGCCGAGCTTTCCGGTGCCCAACCCGCGGCGGATGCGTTTGATGTCGCGCACTCTTGGCCGCTGCCGGGCCGGATTGCGGAGTCGCCGGCAGTAGCCGCTGCGTATGGGGCCGCCACGGCGCAACGCAGCTCCAGCCGGCACGCCATGCTGCGGAGCGTGGGGATTTCCGAGGGCCACGTAGCCAACAGCCACGACGTCATGACGGAACTGTTCGCCCTGCTGGAACGGCACCGGCGTGCAGGATAACGCCGGGTTCTACGCGCCGCTCCAGTACAGCCCGGCGTGGTTGTGGGCGGGGATCGGGCTGCTTGCCCTTGTCCTGGGATGGTACGTCATTGTCTTCCTCAGTACCGGCAAGCGCCCGGAGCCGGCGGCAGCCCCGCGGTTCACGCCGCCGTCGGACCTCCACAGCCTCAAGGAGGCATACCTGCAGCGCATCGACGCCGTGGAAGCCGACGCCGCTGCCGGCCGGCTGACGTCCCGCGCATCCCACCAGGAACTCAGCCTGCTGGTCCGGAAGTTCACCCGCGACGTCACCGGCGTCGACGCCCCCAGGATGACCCTGGCGGAGCTGGACAGCCACCCCCTGCCCGCAGCAGCCAATGCGGTGGGCCGGCTCTACCCCGGGGAGTTCGGCGCGGAGCCGCTGCCGCCGCTGGCCCGGTCGGCCGAGACAGCACGCCAGGCGGTGCGGACATGGAACTGATGTTCTGGTGGATCCTCCCCATCGCCACGGGCGCTGCGGCGGGTGCTGGCTGGCTGGTGTTCCGGAAGGGCTCCCGGGAGAACGCACGACGGCGGCCCGTGGCCAACGCGGACCGCCTCACCGCCCTGCCCGAGTACCAGGCCGCCCTCCGGCGGTACCGCCGGTGGCTGGTTGTGGCGGCGCTCGCCGCCGTGACCCTGCTGGCTTCCGCGGCCATCGCAGCCGCCCGGCCAGCAGACCTGACCACCATCCGGCCACAACAACACAACAGGGACATCGTCCTGTGCCTGGACGCCTCCGGGTCCATGAGCAGCGCCGACGCCGAAGTGGTGGAGGTCTTCACCGGGCTGGCCGCCGATTTCGACGGTGAACGGATCGGGCTGACGATCTTCGACAGCAGCGCCGTCCAGGTCTTTCCCCTGACCGATGACTACAGCTACGTGCAGGAGCAACTGAAGATGGCCAAGGACGCCTTCAACGGTGAGGCCGGCAGCTCGGGTTTCCTGGACGGAACCTGGAACGGGCGCGGTTCGTCCCTGATCGGTGACGGCCTGGCCAGCTGCGTGGAGAGCTTCCCGGCCACGGACGGCGCGCCCCAGGCTAATGTGCCTCAGGACAATGCGCCTCAGGACCACCCGGCAGACGGATCACCGCGCTCGCGGTCGGTGGTGCTGGCCACTGACAACTTCCTTTCCGGCGATCCCATCTTCACCCTGGAGCAGGCCGGTGCGCTTGCCCAGGAGCGGGACGTCCGCGTCTACGCCCTGAACCCGGGGGACTTCGATTACGGAACTGCCGCCGGACAGCCGGGTGCTTTGCTCAGGGCAGCGGCCGAAGCCACCGGGGGAGCCTATTACCCGCTGGACAGCGCGGATGCCGTGCCGGGCATCGTCCGGTACGTCCAGGCAACTGAGGCAGCCGCCATCCAGGGCGCACCCCGCGCCGTGGCCTCGGACCGCCCGGACGTTCCACTGACGGTGGCCCTGCTGTCCGGACTGGTCCTGGCCGGCGCGTCCTGGCGGCTCAGGCCATGACGCTGCATCCGGTCCTGCCGGGGTGGATCATGCTGCCGCTGACTGCCGCCGTCGTGCTGTTCCTCGTGTGGCAGGTCTCCAGGGCCCGCCGCCGGGACCCCCGTGGTGGGTCCGGTCCAGGCCGCGACTGGCTGCTCCGCAGTGTCCTCGTGCTGCTCGTCGTGGGTGCGTCGCTCCGGCCGGGCATACCGGGCGGAAGCGCGGAGGCGGCGACGGCGGACGTCAACGTTTTCTTTGTCGTGGACACCACCAGCAGCATCGCTGCAGAAGACTACGGGGACTCCCTGCCCCGGCTGGAGGGAGTCCGTGCGGACATCAGGGCCATCGCCGGGGAGCTGGCCGGCGCGCGTTTTTCGCTGATTACCTTCGACACGAACGCTTCGGTCCGGATGCCGCTGACCACCGACACGTCGGCACTGGAGACTTTGGTGGCGGTGCTGGAACCCCAGGTTGCCGCCTACTCCAAGGGAAGCAGTGTCACCGTGGCGGCGAAGATCCTGGACGAACGGCTCAGGGCTGCCCGGGACAGCAACCCCGAACGGCCACGCATCGTGTTCTACCTCGGCGACGGCGAACAGACCAGCGGAAAGCCGCCGGCTCCGATGCGCATGGACACAGGACTGGTCAGCGGGGGAGCCGTGCTGGGCTACGGGACTGCGGAGGGCGGACGGATGAAGGAGAATGCCGGACCGGGCACGGACGATGCTGCCGGCTATATCCCGGACCGCAGCGCCGGGACCAGGCAGGATGCCCTTTCCGTCCTGGACGAAGGCCAGCTCCGGAAGATCGCCGGGGACCTGGGGGTTCCCTATGTGCACCGCTCGGCTGGTGACATTGCAGCGCCGATGCTGCAGCACGCCCGCCCTGGCGCCCTGCAGCGCGGAGAAGGGGACGACAGCCTTGAGGGGCGGCTGGAACTTTATTGGATCCTGGCGGCGGGGGCGTTCCTGCTGGCCCTTCGGGAAACGGTGCTGGTGCTGCGGCAGCTGCGGGAGCTCCGGCCGTTGGGCGGGCGGACACCGTCGGGCCAGCGTGCGCAGGAACAGCCCAGGCCAGCGCAGCCCATGCCGTCGGGCCGTGACAGTCCATACACACAGGGGGCGTCGAAGTGAACCTGGATCCTTCCCGGCAGCAAGCCGCCTTGAGCAGGCGGCGGCTGCTCCTGCTGTGGTCGGGGTTGCCCGTGCTCTTTGTCCTGTGCGTGTCCGCGAAGCTCCTCAGCCTCGGCGTCCTCGCAGGCCAGGCCGCCACGGGGTTTGAAGCCCGTGATCCCGGCGTGGTGGGCTCGGCCGCGGCGGGGCTGCGGGCAGCCAATGTCATCGAACCGCACAAAGCACCCTTCGCTGAGGGCGACGCCTTTGTCCTGGCCGGTGACTTCGAGGCTGCGCGGCAGCGTTTCGAGGAGGCCCTGGCGCTGACAGGGCCGGACGACGGGTGCATCATCCGCGTCAACCTGGTCCTCAGCATCGAACGGCTCGGTGATGCCCGGCTCGCTTCGAAGGATCCGACGGCGGCAGGCCGGCTTTTCGCTGAAGGACTGGCCATCGTGGACGGGGCACCCGAAGGCTGCATGGCAGCCTCCAACCAGTCCGCGGCCCCGGACGCGGGCGAGAAGCTGGAACAGGCCCAAGCCCGGCTCCGGCAGAAATCCGAGGACGCGAAGGCCGGGGACGGCGCAGTGCAGCAGCCCGGGGACAGGAACGGGGAGGCTCCGTCGGAAGCCGATCCGGGGCGGCAGACACAACTCGAGGAGCTTGAGGACAGCGCCCGGAACTCCCAGCTGGAACGCAACAACGGCCAGGAGCGTGGCGAGTACCTCCGGGACGGCGACTACGGTGCAGGACCTGACAAGCCCTGGTAGCCGCCCGCAGTGGCGAACAAAATTCTGTCGCCCCGCAAAATACTGCGTAAAGCTGCGTCTTAATTCGGTAACCGACTTGAACGCTCCCCGCCGTACTCCTAGAGTTCTATACAAGTTACCGCGGTAACGTGTCAGCGATCCTCCGTCTGGAGGGTGTGGGTGCCCCCATGTGGGCCTGACATTTGCTCACGGACAACTTCATTCCAGGCGTAACAGTCGCGGCTGCGTCCTAGTGGA
>DATFAE010000031.1:0-9665 GCA_035254945.1 Arthrobacter sp.
ACCTGCCCGTTGGCTCCGACGCCGCTGCCAAGTTCTACGCGCAGTGCGCCATCGACGCCGGTGTTGCCTTCGTCAACGCCCTCCCCGTCTTCATTGCCGGGACCAAGGAATGGGCCGACAAGTTCACCGCCGCCGGCGTGCCGCTCATCGGTGACGACATCAAGTCCCAGATCGGCGCAACCATCACGCACCGCGTCATGGCTAAGTTGTTCGAAGACCGCGGCGTGATCTTGGACCGCACCTACCAGCTCAACGTTGGTGGCAACATGGACTTCAAGAACATGCTCGAGCGCGATCGCCTGGAATCCAAGAAGATCTCCAAGACTCAGGCCGTCACCTCCAACACCTCAGCCGTGTTGTCCGCTGACGACGTGCACATTGGCCCGTCGGATTACGTTGCCTGGCTCGATGACCGCAAGTGGGCCTTCGTCCGCCTTGAAGGCCGTAACTTCGGTGACGCCCCGGTGTCGCTGGAGTACAAGCTGGAAGTCTGGGACTCACCCAACTCTGCCGGCGTGATCATCGACGCCATCCGCGCTGCCAAGATCGGCCTGGACCGCGGCATCGGCGGCCCGCTGCTCTCGGCGTCGAGCTACTTCATGAAGTCCCCGCCGGAGCAGTTCAACGACGACCTCGCCCGCGAAAAGGTCGAGGCCTTCATCCGCGGCGACCTGGACCGCTAACCCCCCCCGGGACGCTCTCTCACTTCCTGCAGGTTTTTGGGCGATCCTCTCTCATTTAATGCGTGGTTTTACGTGACGCTCTCTCACTCTGGTGGGGGAGCGTCACGGCTTTAAAGCCATTTTGATAGCGCCGGCGCCGCGTGGTGCAGTGTCCCCACCCGTGATCCTCTCTCACTTAATGCGGCTTCTTGACTGATGCTCTTTCAGTCGATGCTCGCAAATCCGGACGCTTGAGGATGATCAAGCCAACCCGTGCGCAATGCCCTCTTGATCTTCACAACCGCACTCGCGAAATCGTCGGCAAGATCGCTCTTGTCGAATATCAGGACCGTCCAGCCGGCTGACTCGAAAGCCTTATTCCGTCTCCGGTCGCTGAGGATCTGCGGCTCGCCCAGGTGGTGCCCGCCGTCGTATTGGATTGCGAGCCTGCGGTGACGGTAGCCAAGATCGGCCGACGGCGACCGCGCGTCTCCTGTGCGCAGCGGTACCTGAAGTTCGGGCTCGGGCAGTTCGGCGCTGGCAATAGCCAGCCGAAGCAGCGACTCGGGCGCGGAATCCGCACCCACACGCATCAGATCCACTGCTTCACGCGCCCGGACGATGCCCTGCAGATTCGGGTGCCGGCCCACCAGCGCACGCAGTCCCGCCACCGTGTCATGAGGCTGTGTTCGTCCCTCGAAATCCAGCCGCGGGATGCGGATCAGTTCGTCGCCCATGCTCACCAGGTCATGGAGCGGCAGTGTGCGGGCCAAGTCGAGCCACGTCCGGGACCGTGTGCTCATCGTGATGCCGGAGACCAGTTCGATCTCATCGGGCATTGTCAGGACAGTGTGGCCTAACACGCCCTTTCGACGCACCGATGGAAGCGAGCGTGGCTTGCTTAGATGGAGCTCCGTGGAATCGGCAAGCCAGGGAGGCAGCAGCTGGCATCGAAGCCGGGCAGCCGTGACGTGGGAGATCCAGGCTCCGGGCGAGGCAGCGGACAGAGCCCTTGCGGCATCCTCCAGATCAAAGTCCCAGTCCGCGGGCCGGTAGAGGCCGCGGCCCACGTTGACTAGATCCTTCCGGCGAAGCCGGCTCAGGGAGACGCCCGAGGCTATGGCGGAGCCAAAGGTAAAGGGAGCCGTTGCTAAAGGCTGTGGCAGAGAATCTTGCTTTCGCATGCTGGCATTGTGACCCGAAACGGCACCAGGCTGCAGAAGTTATCCACAGGAGGCTACATGGCTTCGGTAAGTGAGAGAGGATCGCCAGAAAAGCGACATTAAGTGAGAGAGGGTCGCCCGAAAACCCACGTTAAGTGAGAGAGCGTCGGAAGGGGAGGCGGGTTTAGGACAGGCCTACCGGGTTGCCGACGTCGTCCACGTCCATCCGCATCGCGGCCGGGACGGCCGGCAGCCCCGGCATGGTCATGACGGCACCTGTCAGGGCCACGATGAAGCCCGCCCCGGTCTTGGGGATCAGGTCGCGGACGTGGATGGTGAAGCCCTTCGGCGCACCCAGCCGGGAGGCGTCGTCGGTGAAGGAGTACTGGGTCTTGGCCATACACACAGGCAGCCCGGACCAGCCGTTCTTCCCGATGTCCGCCAGCCGCTTCAGGGCAGGCACGGAGAACTCCACGCCGTCCGCCCCATAAATCTCCTGGGCGATAGTCCGGATCTTCTCCTCAACAGGCAACTCCAGCGGATAGAGATGCCGAAAACTGTTGGGCGCGGCGACCACCGCCGCCACCTTGGCCGCCAGTTCGTCGCCCCCGTCTCCGCCGCCGCCCCGCCCCCACACATCGGCGACGGCAGCCTGCACGCCTTCCGCGGCACACCATTGCAGCAGCCAGTCGAGCTCCTCCTGGGTATCCGAGGCAAACCTGTTGATGGCCACCACCGGCGTCACCCCGAATTTGGTCACGTTGCGCACATGCCGCCGGAGATTGTCGACGCCGATGAGGAGTGCTTCCAGGTCCGGTTCGGTCAGCCGGTCCTTCGCCACGCCGCCGTGCATCTTCAGTGCCCTGACAGTGGCCACCACAACGACGGCGGACGGCGCCACCCCTGCCACCCGGGCCTTGATGTCCATGAACTTCTCCGCCCCCAGGTCGGCGCCGAAGCCGGCCTCCGTGACCACAATGTCCGCCAGTCGCCGGGCGGTCTGCGTGGCAATCAGCGAGTTGCAGCCGTGCGCGATGTTGGCGAACGGTCCGCCGTGGACCAATGCCGGCGTCCCGGCGATGGTCTGCACCAGGTTGGGCTTGATGGCGTCTTTGAGGAGCAGGGTAAGCGCACCCTGGACGCCGAGGTCCGCGACGGTGACCGGGGTGCGGTCGTAGGTGTAGCCGAACGTGATCCGGCCCAGGCGTTCGCGGAGGTCGGCCAGGTCCGTGGCCAGGCAGAACACCGCCATGATCTCGGAAGCCACGGTGATGTCGAAGCCGTCCTGCCGGGGGACGCCCTGGGTGGGCCCGCCCAGGCCGATGATCACTTCCCGCAGCGACCTGTCGTTCATGTCCAGGACCCGCTTGAAGGTCATGCGCCGGGGATCGATGTTCAGCCCGTTGCCTTGGTAGATGTGGTTGTCCACGAGCGCCATGAGGGCGTTGTTGGCCGAGGTGACGGCGTGGAAGTCGCCGGTGAAGTGCAGGTTGATCTCGTCCATGGGCAGCACCTGGGAGTACCCGCCGCCCGTTGCGCCGCCCTTCATGCCCAGGATGGGTCCGAGCGAGGGCTCCCGCAGGGCGATCATGACCTTGTGGCCGGCCCTGGCCAGCGAATCGGCAAGGCCAACGGTGGTGGTGGATTTCCCTTCGCCGGCGGGGGTGGGGGACATAGCGGAGACCAGCACCACTTTCCCGGCCGGGGCAGGAGCCTCCAGCCGGGCGGGATCAATCTTTGCCTTGTACCGCCCGTACAGTTCCAGCGCGTCCGCATTGATTCCGGCTGCCTCAGCCACTTCACTGACGGGCCTGATCGTCGCCTGGCGTGCGATCTGGAGGTCACTCAGCGGAGTCCGTTCAGACATCTTCGTCCTTTGTTCAGGCCATGGCGGGCGCGGTGGCGTCCGCCTCAGGTTGCCGGGGCCGCCGGGATCAGCCGGCTCACCAGGTGGTTGTCGACGGCGGCGTGGTAGCTTTCCAGCGTGATGGCGGCGGTGCGCTGCCACCCGGAGTTCTGGGCCCTGATGGCGGCCGCCCGCCCCATGTCCTCCCGCGTTGCCGGGTCGTCGTACAGGGCCTCCAGCGCGTCGGCCCAGTCTTCGGCATGGTGGCCGTCCACGAGCAGCCCGGTCCGGCCGTGGCAGATGGCCCGGGACAGCCCGCCCACGCGGGTGGCCACCACCGGCGTTCCGCAGGCCTGCGCCTCGAGCGCCACGAGCCCGAACGATTCGCTGTATGACGGCATCACCACGACGTCGGCGGCCCGGAACCAGGCCGCCAGCTCCGGTGCGCCCACCGGGGGAAGGTGCGTGAGGACGTCGTCCATTCCCGCGTCCGAGACCAGCTGGCGGAGGTTGAAGTCCTTGTTGCCGCTGATGGCACCGAGGATGGTGAGCCGCAGCGGGATGTCGGGGCGCCGCGAACGCAGCTTCGCGGCCGCCTTGATCAGGATCTGCGGGCCTTTGAGCCGCTGGATGCGCCCGGCGAACAGCAGGTGGAAGGTGTCCGCCGGGATGCCGCGTTCAGCCCGCGACCGCGCACGGAAGGCGGGCGTGAACGTAGCCAGGTCAACCCCGGGCGGCGCCACGTCGATCCGGTCGTAATCGGCGCCATAATGCGAAACGAGTTCCTGGGCCTCGGCGCTGGTGTTGGCAATCAGCCGGGCGGCGCCGTCGACAATCCGGTGCTCGCCCATCTCGCGGCGCCGTGGCTCCGGCTGTTCCCCGGATTCGAGCAGCAGGTTCTTGACCTTCGCCATCGTGTGCATTGTGTGGACCAGCGGCACGCCCCAGATTTCCGAGAGCTCCAGCCCGGCGAGCCCGGACACCCAATAGTGGGAGTGGATGATGTCATACCGCCCGTGCGGCTGGCGCTGGCGGATCTGCTCGATCTCCGCCACCATGCTGCGCAGCAGGCCGGGGAGCTCTTCCTTGGGGACTTTGCGCGGCGGCCCGGCCAGGACGTTGTGGACGCAGACGCCGGGATCGGGATGTTCGACGGCGGGCTGGTTGGCTGAGGTGGAGCGGGTGAAGATTTCCACTTCCACGCCGGTCTCGGCAAGGGCTGAGGCGAGTTCGCGGATGTAGACGTTCATCCCGCCCGCGTCGCCGGAGCCCGGCTGCTCCATGGGCGAGGTGTGGAGGGAGAGCAGGGCGACCCTGCGGATCAGTGCCACGGCATCTCCTTTCCAGCACCGGCGCCGCGTGCGCGCGGTCAGTTATGCATCCGGTAAAACACTACTCCTGCCGTTATCCCGCGGCCTCCCGGCACGTGCCCGGCGGCCGACGTGGCGCGTGTGAATGCAGCCACAGGACGTCAACGCCAGAGTCCCCGCAACGCGGGGAATGCCCGTTCATAACCCGCGAGCAGGTCACCTGCCAGCTCAGCGGAGTCCACGAGGGGATGCCTGGCGAACGCGTCGAGGGCGGCCGCCCGGTCGCCGTGCGTCGCTGCCCCGACAGTGAGCTGTTCCACCTCCTTGACCCGGCGCATCAGCCCGAGCTGCTCCCGGCCGGGGGCTGACTGGGGGAGCGGCACCGCGCCGTCGGACGTCACCGTGCAGGGGACCTCGACGACGGCGTCCGCCGGCAGGCCCGGAATGGCCGGTTTCGGAGGCGCCCCCTCCGCCCCGGGGAGGGTGTTGCGCGTGTTCAGGATCAGCTGGGTGTCACCGTTGCCGCCCCCGGACCTGTCCGTTCCGGCGACAGCCCGCATCACCGCCAGGGCCACGCGTTCGTAGCCGCCGCCGGCCAGGTCCTCCTCGTCGCGCTGCTCACCGTGCGTCCGTGCCTCGGCCAGGTACCCTTCCTCGCGCGAACGGCGGGCGGCGTCCCACAACCGGTAGGCGCGGGTTCCGGCGGCGGCGAGGCGCGGATAGAGTTCGGCCTGCTGGGTGTGGATGGATTCGCCGCGGGTCTGCTCCATGGCACGCATGGCCGCCGCGGCGCTGTCCCGCCGGTAGTAGTAATAGAGGTATTCGTTGGGCAGGGCGCCGAGTTCCTGGAGGAAGGGCTGAGGGAACAGGCGGCCTTCCTCGAAGCTGTGGAGGGCTTCCGGGTCTGACAGCAGGCCGGGAAGCAGGTCCCGCCCGCCGGACTCCAGCCGGTACAGCCAGCCCAGGTGGTTCAGCCCGTAGTAGCCCACGCCGTCGAGCCTTCCGTCCGGCAGCGGAAACCCGGCGGCGCGCGCGGCCCGGTGCACCAGCCCGCCGGCCGAATCGCAGATGCCGATCGCCTTCCGTCTGAGGGCCGGCAGCAGGGCTTCGGTGACCATCCCGGCAGGGTTGGTGAAGTTGATCAGCCAGGCATCAGGGCAGTGCTCCCGCATCTGCGAGGCGAGGTCAAGCATCCGGGGGATGGTGCGCAGCGCGTAGGAGATGCCGCCGGCTCCGGTGGTTTCCTGTCCCAGCAGGCCCAGGTCCTGCGCCACCCGTTCATCGGCGATCCGCCCGGCCGTTCCGCCGGGCCGGATCGCGGCGAACACCATGTCCGTGCCCCGGAGCGCATCCGGCAGCGACGTGGTGGAGCGGATCGACGGCGGCCGGTCGCCTTGCCCGGCAGGCGGGGCGGGCATGGACGCAAGCACCGCGGCGATGGCATTGAGGCGGGCGGGATCGACGTCGTACAGCACCAGTTCCGTGGCCAGCCCCGCAAAGGCGCCCGAGCGCAGCGCCCGGTACACGAGGGGAACCCGGAATCCGCCGCCGCCGGCGATCATGAGCCGCATAACCAGCAGTCTAGGGCCGACGGCGGGCCGCCCCTACCGCTGGCGGGCGGCAGGGCGTATCGTGCCGGACATGGACGCCATCCCCGCCCGCCGCTTTGACCCGCTCTCAGGAGTCCGCGCGCCGTCGGACGGTGAATTTGACCTGATCCTCGCCGGCACCGTGTTCCAGGACATCATTTTCACCGGGCTGCCGCACGCGCCCGAGCCTGGAACGGAGATCTGGAGCGAGGGCATGGGAAGCTGCCCCGGCGGCGTGGCCAACCAGGCCATCGCGGCTGCACGGCTGGGCCTGAAGACGGGGCTCGCGGCGGCGTTCGGCGATGACGGCTACGGCGACTACAACTGGAAAATCCTGGCAGGACAGGAGCACGTGGACCTCAGCCTGTCCCGGCGCATCCCCGGGTGGCACTCGCCGGTGACGGTATCCCTCAGTGTCCAGAAAGACCGCTCCCTCGTGACGCACGGGCACCCGGCTCCGGTGACGTCGTCGGAACTGATCGGGCCGCCGCCCCCGGCGCTCGCCGGAATCGCCGAACTGGACCTTGAGATCGAACCCTGGGCCGTCGCTGCGCACCAGTCCGGAGTGAAGCTGTTCGGCGACGTCGGCTGGGATCCCAGTGGCAAATGGTCTCCGGTCCGGCTGGAAAACCTGCAGTACTTCCACGCATTCCTGCCCAACCAGCGCGAGGCCATGGCATTCACGGGCAAGGATGATCCCTGGGCCGCGCTCTACGCCCTCGCGGACCGCGTGCCCGTAGCCGTGGTGACGCTCGGTGCGCAGGGGGCGATGGCCGTGGATTCGGAGACGGGCGAGGAGGAATGGGTGCCGTCGCTGCCTGTCACGGCGTTCGATCCCACCGGGGCCGGCGACTGCTTTGACGCTGCGTTCATCGTCGGCAGCCTCGCCGGCTGGCCGCTGGGGAACAGGCTGCGGTTCGCGAACCTGTGCGCCTCACTGGCGGTCCAGGAGGTGGGTGGTTCCCTGGCCGCCCCGGGCTGGGGCGACATCGCCGACTGGTGGCAGCGCGCCAACGCCCGGAAGGAACGGCAGAGCAGCCAGTGGCTCCGCCGCTACGGCTTCCTCGAAGAGATTGTCCGGGACGTCCCGCTGGCTGCCCAGCGCCGGGCCACCGCCACGATTGCCCACCTCTCCGACGCCTGAGGCGCCGTGATTTGCGGCTGTGACGTGCGGCTGCGCCACCCACACTAGAATCACTAAGGTGACTTACCCCGTAGCAACCGGTGACTTCGGCGCGGCCCCAGGAGCGGACCCGCTCTACGAACGCTCCGCCGTCATCGACCTGGACGCCATCCGCCACAACGTCCGCAGGCTGGCCGCCGCGGCGTCGCCCGCCAAGGTCATGGCGGTGGTGAAGGCCGACGCTTACGGGCACGGCGCGGTACCCGTGGCCCGGGCAGCCCTCGACGCCGGGGCCTCCTGGCTGGGCGTTGCCCACATCTCCGAAGCCCTTGCACTCCGCACCGCAGGGATCGATGCGCCCATGCTTGCGTGGCTGCACACCACAGAGAGCAACTTCGGTGCAGCTGTGGCCGCCGGGATCGACATCGGCTGCTCCGGCTGGGAGCTGGACAGGATTGTGGCCGCCGCCCGCGAGCAGGAACGCCCCGCCCGGGTCCACCTCAAAGTGGACACCGGCCTGGGCCGGAATGGGGTCACCCTGGATGGCTGGGACCACCTGGTGGGCGAGGCCCTCGAGTACCAGGACCAGGGACTCCTGCGCGTGGTGGGCATCTTTTCCCACCTGTCCGTCGCCGACGAACCCGAGCGGCCCGAAACCGACGATCAGCTGGCCGCCTTCCGGGAGGTCCTGGCCGTGGCCGAGGACGCCGGCGTGGACCCCGAAGTCCGGCACCTTGCCAACACCCCGGCAACGCTCTCCCGGCCCGACACCCACTTCGACCTCGTCCGCGTAGGCCTGGGCATCTACGGCCTCTCCCCGTTCGAGGGCCAGACATCCGCCGAACTCGGCCTCCGCCCGGCCATGACGCTGCGGACCCTCGTCTCGCAGTGCAAGCACGTGCCGGAGGGGCAGGGCGTCTCCTACGGCCTGCGCTACCACACCATCAGTCCCAGCACCCTGGCCCTGATACCGCTCGGCTATGCGGACGGCGTCCCACGCGTCGCCACCGGCGGTCCGGTCCGGGTGGCCGGCCAGACCTACCCGGTGGTGGGCCGGATCGCCATGGACCAGATGGTCATCGACCTCGGCGACGCGGGCCCGGCCGGTGCCGGCCTGCTTGGTGCCGAGGCGGAACTCTTCGGCGACGGCTCCGACGGCGGCCCTACCGCGGACGACTGGGCGCGCGCCGCCGGAACCAACAACTACGAGATCGTGACCAGGATCAGCCCGCGGGTTCCGCGCCGGTTCATCAACGAGGCCGCGGCCCTGCCCAGTTCCGGGAAGCAGGCCACGCCATGAGCATTCCTGACACTGGCGCGGGTGCCGGCGCCAACTGGGAGCTGACGCTCAGCGTGTCGACGGCGGAACAGACGCACGGGCTCGCGGCGGCCTTGGCGTCCGTGCTGGATGCCGGGGACCTGCTGGTGCTGACCGGCGAGCTGGGTGCCGGTAAAACCACCTTCACCCAGGGCCTGGGGGAGGGCCTGGGCGTGCGGTCCGGCATCATCTCTCCAACATTCGTGCTGGTGCGCATCCACCCCAACCTGCCCGAGGGCCCCCGCCCCGGCGGCCCCGACCTGGTCCACGTGGACGCCTACCGGCTGGGATCGGCGTCGGAAATTGACGACATCGACCTGGAGAACACCATGGACTCGGCCGTCACGGTGGTGGAATGGGGCCGCGGCCGCGTGGAACACCTGAGCGACAGCCGGCTCGAGATTGACCTGCACCGCGCCATCGGCCTGCCGGCAGCCCCGCCGCACTCCGGCGCCGCAGCCCCCGGGGAACAGCCCGGGGTCCTGGACTTCGATACGGACGACAACGACGACGAGCCCCGCACCATCGTGATGCGCGGCTTCGGCCCGCGCTGGGCGTCCAAGGCTGCCCTTGGCGGAATCATCGAAGGGACAGCCTGATGCTCATTCTCGCCATCGACACCTCGGCCGTGGCCAGCGCCGCCCTCGTGTCCGA
>DATFAE010000032.1:0-6029 GCA_035254945.1 Arthrobacter sp.
CCTGCCCCAGCGGGAGGAAGGTGAAGGGGTCCTGCTGGAAGTCCTTGAGGTGGACGTGCCGGATACGGTCCGGGTATTTCCGGATGACCGCGGCCGGGTCCGCCCCGCCGGCAGCAAGGTGGGCGGTGTCCGGGCAGAATCCGATCCGGGTGAGTGGCATCAGTTTGTCCAGCTCGTCCGGGCTCTCCACGATGGTGCTCAGATGAGGGTGGTAGCTGGCTGACAGCCCGAAGCTTTCCGCGATATCGGTTACTTGGTCCAGCCCTTCGGCGAGCCGCCGGTAGTCTTCGTCGGTGGTACCGGCCGCGCGGCGTGCTCCGCCCCCCACCACAAGCCGTTCCGCTCCGAAGCCGGCAGCCAGCTCGGCGGCACGGTGGATCCGGTGCAGCTCGTCCGGAAGGATGTCCGCGTAGATGAAGTTCGCCCCGGTGTAGACGCTTGTCAGTTCGACGCCGGCAGTACCCAGGATTTCCTTGAGTTCTTCGGGTTTTTCCGCGTATTCCGCGAGGTTGCCGTCGAACATTTCAACGCCCTGGTAGCCCACTGATGCGATGTCCGCGACGGCGTCCCGCATGGATCCGTGGGTCAGGTAGAAAAGGTCCTTCACGCTGGTTACACCTTGCGGGTGGCCGACGACGCCGCCCCAGGTGATGGAACAGTAACCGAGTTTCATTGCTTCTGCCTTTCAGCTGCTGAGGAAGATGTGGGGGTCACGGGTGCTACTTCTTTCGTGCGAGCGCGACGGCCAGGATGATGATTGCGCCGCGGACCACCTGCTGCTGGCTGCTGTCGAGGCCGGCGAGGATCAGTCCGTTGTTGATGAGGCCGATCAGCAGGGCGCCGAAGAGGCTGGTTCCGCCCAGGATGACGGCTGCGATGGCGGATAGCTCATCGCCTGCTCCCCATTGGAACCGTCCGGACTGCAGGCGGCCGGCGTACAGCATGCCGGCAACGCTGGCCACCATGCCCGAGATGAGGAGCACCTGGAATTTGATGCGCCTGGTGTTGATGCCGGTGAACTCGGCCGCGTTGCGGTTGCCGCCCGTGGCGAGGACCTGCCGGCCGAACCTGGTGCGGTTCAGGACGACGGCGCCGATGGCGACGAAGATTGCGCTCCAGACCACCAGGCCGGGAACCGGGCCAAAGTCTCCGGATCCGAACAGCATGTTGAAGGTGTCGTTCAGGATCGGCTGCGGGGCCGAGGCGGTGATCCACTGCGCGACGCCGACGGCGATGCCCAGCATGCCCAATGTCACCAGGAAGGAAGGGATCCCGAGGAGACTGACCAGCGCACCGTTGATGGAGCCCACCACGAGTCCGACGGCGAGGCCCGCGAGGATGCCGGGGACAATGCCCCACTGTGCCAGGGCCATGGCTGTGCAGACGCTGGAGAGACCGGCCACGGAGCCCACGCTCAGGTCGATTTCCGCGCACGAAATGACGTACGTCATTCCGACTGCGATGACCGTGATGGTGGCCGTCTGCCGGAAGATGTTGAGGAGGTTCTGCGGGGACAGGAAGCCCTGGTCGCGCAGCAGGACGGCGAAGAAGATGAAGACGACGACGAAGCCGATGTAGATGACGTAGCGCCGCCAGTCCAGCTCTTTCAGCATGGACCCGACATTGCGGGTTACCGCGGCATCGCGGGGGGTGATGGTGTTTGCGTTACTCACTGGTCAGACTCCCTGGACTGCAAGTTGAAGATATTCCTCGTCAGCGATCTCGCTGCGGGGGATGTCACGGATGACGGAGCCGTCCTTGAGGACGAGGACGCGGTCGCTGACCGCGAGTAGTTCGGGGTATTCGGATGAGATGACGATGACCGCCTTGCCGGCACTGGCGAGTTCGCGGATCATGTCCAGGATTTCGCTCTTGGTGCCGATGTCGACGCCGGCCGTCGGTTCATCCAGGATGAGGATGTCCGGGTCGGTCCCCAGCCACTTGGCAATGACCACCTTCTGCTGGTTGCCGCCGGAGAGCAGCCGCACCGGACGGTGCGGGTGGGCCACCTTGACCGCGAACTTCTTGATGAGGGACGCCGAGAGTTCCTTGCCTTTGGTGGCATCAAGCAGCGGTCCGCGCCGGATCTGGCCCAACAGCGGCAACAGGAGGTTGTCACGGACCGAATGGTCCAGGACAAGGCCCTGCGCCCGCCGGTCCTCGGGGATGAGGGCGATGCCGGCGTCGATGGCCTGCTGCGGTGAGGTTATGGTGCCTTTCTTCCCCCGGATGAGGATTTCACCGCTGTCACGCCGGTCGATACCGAACAGTGCGCGGGCGAGTTCGGTGCGCCCGCTTCCCATGAGCCCCGCCAGTCCCAGGATTTCGCCGGGCTGAAGCGTGAAGGAGATGTCCTTCACCCGCCGCCCGACGTTCAGGCCGCGGACCTCCAGCAGGGGTACTCCGTCATGGGCCACGGTGTCCCGTTCGCGGTAAGCAAGCTGGCCTTCGATTTTCTTGCCAACGATGCCTTCCACGATCTGTTCGGGGGTCACTGCGGCCAACGGTTCGGTCAGGAGCCGGCGGCCGTCGCGGAGAATGGTGATCCGGTCCGCGAGCCGGTAGACCTCGTCCATGCGGTGGGAGATGTAGATGATGGAAATGCCGCGCTGCTTGAGCCGGTCGATCAGTTCGAACAGCGCTTCGGACTCGTGCCGGGCAAGGCTGGCGGTGGGCTCATCCATGATCAGTACCTGGGCGTTCTGCGAGAGTGCCTTGGCAATCTCGGTCAGCTGCCAGTACGCGGTACCCAGCCGGGAGACCTCCGCGTGGGGGTCCACATCCACTTCCATCTCGGCGAAGATTTCTTTGGCCCGCCGGGCCGAGGCCTTGTCGTCAATGAACCCGCCCGCGCTGAGGGGCTCGGCGGCTAGGAAAATGTTCTGGGCCACGGTCAGGCTGGGTACCAGGCTGAATTCCTGGAAGACCATGCCGATGCCGGCTGCCTTGGCTTCCTGGATCGAGTTGATGACGGTGGGTTTCCCGCCGATGAGGATCTCGCCCGCGTCCATCTGGTAAACGCCCTGGAGGATCTTCATGAGCGTGGATTTTCCGGCGCCGTTGCCGCCTGCCAAGGCGTGGACTTCGCCCTTCCGGACGTCGAAGCTGACGTCCTTCAGCACGGAGACACCGTTGAAGCCTTTGGAGATCGAACGCATTTCGACGGCATTGTCTGCGGTGTTCATTGTTGCCCTTTCGGGACAGTGCGGGGGCAGGCAGCCCCCGCACGGTCAGGTCTGGCTACTTTTTGTAGGACTCTTGGATGTCCTTGGGAGCGTCCTCGTGGTAGACCTGCTTCCAGGCTTCCAGGACGTTGGAGTGGTCCACCGGCAGTGCGCTCAGCGCCACGTAGGCCGGTGCCTGCTTGCCGATGAGGGCTCCTGCGGCCAGCCGGGCCTCAGTGACGCCCTGGTCGAAGGGAACCTGGGCGCCGAGGCCGACGACGAGCTGGTCTTTGGCCAGGGCGATGGCGACGTTCTTGCCGAGGTCCTCGGTGGCAATCTTCAAGTCCGGCCGGCCCGCGGCGCGGGCGGCAGCCATGACACCTTCTGCCGGGACATCCCATACCGCCCAGATGCCGGAGAGGTCGGCGTACTTGCTCAGCATGGCGTTGGCGGCCGCCTGCGCGTCACCGGCGAAGTCCGGACCCGCAATCCCCTTCTCTTCGACGATCTGGATCTCGGGGTATTCCTTGGTGATCGTTTCCTTGAAGCCCTGGTAGCGCTGCTTGGTCACAAAGAAGTCAGCCTGGTGGAATACAAGCCCGATCTTGCCCTTGCCGCCGATGGCCTTGGCCATCTGGTGCGCGGAGACGACGCCGTTTCCGAAGTTGTCCGCGGAAACGACCGAAACGTAGTCCGTGCCGGCGGTCAGTCCCTGGGGAATGTTGTCCATGAAGACGATCTTGGTTCCGGCGGCCGCGGCCTTCTTGTAGGCCGAGGCGGTGGCCACGGGGTCGGTGGGGATGGACACAATGATGTCCGGATCCTGCGTCATGACGGTCTCGATGTCCGAGACCTGCTTGTCCGGCTTGAAGTTTGCGTCGGTGGTGGCAATCACCTGGATGCCGAGCTTTTCGAACTCGCTCTTGAGGCCGTTGGTCTGGGCGGTGGCCCAGTCGTTGCCGCCGTAGTGCATCACGATGGCGGCTTTGGCATTGAGTGCCTTGACCTTTTCAATCTCCTCCGGCGTCAGGTCTGCAACTGAGGCCGGGGACGGAGATTCACCGTTGGGCCCCTTGCTCAGGACCTGTCCCTTGATCTTGTCGAGGGCCTGCTGGGCCTTCTCGGAAACGCCGGCATCAGGGGCGTTGGAGGTGCTCGCGGTTGAACTGCTGCAGGATGCGACGGAAAGGGACAGAGCTGCGGCCAGGGCCACCAGGGGAAGCCTGCGGATCATCATTGTTCTCCAGTGCTTGTATGGAATGGGTGGTGTGGTTGTTTGGGTCAGGCCAGCGCTATGGCGAGGGCGGGGGGAACCGGCGACAGGACAAGGCCGCCTGCGGCTGCGGCTGTGCGGACAGCGGCCGCCTTATCCGAAGCCTTCACGAAGGCTTCCGCGTGGACCTTGTCTACGAAAAAGCCCAGCGAACACGGTCCGCGGTGGGCTTGCACCCACCTGACCGCCTCACCTGCTGCCTTTGCCATCCCGCCGGCGGTCTCGGCTACTGACCCCTGGATGGTCGTCAGTGACACAGGCGTACCGGATTGGTCGAGGGAAACAACCAGGCTTGCCCACAGGGTGTTGTCATCGAACACGCCGACAACAGCCGATGAACCGGCGGGGACAAAAGTGCGGACAGCTGCTGCGAGATCATCACGTGCTGTGCCCGTAAGCAGTACCTCAAGATGTGCCCACTGGGCTTCATCAACGTTCCGGAAGCCGGCCCGGGGATGGAGCGAAAGAGCGGCCGCGATTGTGTCGCTCATCCCGCTCACTCTCCGTCCCGGTCGCCTTCCGTGAACGCTTACGAAGCTTCCGTGAACGTTTACGGTAATTAGCGTAAACGCTAACGGAGATAGTGTCAACGATCACGTGGCAGGCTGGTGCGGGGGCAGGGACGTAAGCTTAAGCAGGCTCACAGCTGTCCCAGGCTCAGCTGGCACAGTGCAGGACAAGGAGAGGCATGGCAGGCATGGCAGTCCGCCGGGAGGGCACTGACGGGCCTGCGGCAGCGCCCTCGCGCAGGAAACCCACCATCAACGATGTGGCGCAGCTGGCCGGCGTCTCCTTTGGCACTGTCTCGCGGGTCCTGAACGACGCGCCCGACGTGAGCGCCTCAACCCGCGAACGTGTTCTTCAGATCATCAAAGACATCGGCTACCGGCGGAACCGGGCGGCCACTGCATTGGTTACCAACCGCTCGACGTCCATCGGCATACTCTCCGACGGCTCGCCGCGGTTCGGCCCGGTGGGAACGCTCCTGGCGCTGGAAAACGTTGCGCGGAAGAAGGGCTACGCCACAACGGTCATCAGCGTTGAGGAGCCCTACGAAGAGTCTGTCCAAGCCGCCCTCGACAGCCTGGACGATAGCGGCGTGGGAGGGATCATCGTCATCGCGCCGGTTGTTGATATGGCGGCAGCTGTCTGGAACGCCACATGCCGTGTACCGGTGGAGATGATCGCCGCCGGAGCCTCGTCGACTCCCAATGTCTTCACCTACTCAGAAAATCAGGAGCTCGGAGCGAGGCTGGCCACCCAGTACCTTATAGACCTGGGTCATACGGACATCGCCCATATTGCCGGTTCCATGGACTGGTTCGATGGACGGGTCCGCAAGCGCGGCTGGGAAGCGGCGCTGCGGGATGCAGGGCTGGAGCCGGGGCTTTGCATCGAAGGTGACTGGAGCCCTAAGTGGGCCTATGAAACGGGCCTCCGGCTGGTACGCGAGGAGAAGGTCCCGCAGGCCATTTTCGCCGCCAGTGACCACACTGCGCTGGGGCTGATCCGCGCTTTCACGGAAAACGGCATCCGGGTTCCGGATGATGTGAGCATCGTGGGATTTGATGATGTTGAGGGGTCGGACTATT
>DATFAE010000033.1:0-48885 GCA_035254945.1 Arthrobacter sp.
CGTTGAAGTAAAACAAAAACAGACACAACCACCAACCCCGGGAAAACGGGATAAAATGATCGCAAAATTTGAAACCAGCTGTAAAAACCAAACCCAATCCACGGGGTGGACCAGGCCAGGCCAAAACAACCAATCAAAAAAACAATTGGTATCAACAAACTTGGCACACTATTGAGTTCTCAAACAACAGACACACCCGGCACCACCACAACCAACCAGCCGTGGATCGCTCCGGAGCAACTTTTCAAACTTACCCGCTGGCTTCACTCTTGTCAAACCGGCGTCCGCGACCTTCATCAGCCTGAGGCTTTCGTGTCGGTTTTTTCCGTCTGACTCCGTGGAGCAGCGCGGAAATAAACTCTACCACCACTTTGCGCCGATGGCCAACCGGCCTCGAAAGGGCCCTCCACCGGAGCGCCCGGAAGTGCAAAAAAGCCCGGAATCTCAAGGATTCCGGGCTTCTTTGCAGCCAGTCAATCTGGTGCGGCTACACGTCAGCAGCAGCACCGGGTTTGAAGTACGCAGCCCCCAACGGAGGCAGCGTGACACTCAGGCTGGCTGGCTGGCCATCCAACGGCTCGGCACTGGCAGTCAAAGCGCCGGCATTCAGCACACCCGATCCGCCGTAGGCAGGAGAGTCCGTGTTCAGGACTTCCCGCCAGGCACCCACAGACGGGACGCCGAGGGTGAAGCCTACGTGCGGGCCGCCGGAGAAGTTGATTGCCACAACCAGCGGATTACCGTCCTTGTCCCAACGGACGAAGCTCAGGACGTTCCGGTCTGCATCTCCGCCGTTGATCCATTGGAACCCGCCCGGCTCGTTGTCCCTCTCGTAGAGCGGAGGCGTTGAGCTGTAAAGCTCGTTCAGGTCCTTGGTCAGCAGCTGCACGCCCCGGTGCGCCGGAATGTCGGCAAGCCACCAGTCCAGGCCATGCTGTTCCGACCATTCGGCCTCCTGGCCGAATTCGGTACCCATGAAGATGAGCTGCTTGCCTGGGTGCGCCCACTGGTAGGCCAGGAAGGCCCGCAGGTTGGCGAGTTGCTGCCACCGGTCCCCCGGCATCTTCCGGAGCATCGACCCCTTCCCGTGCACTACCTCATCGTGGCTGATGGGCAGGAGGAAGTTCTCAGTGAACGCGTACACCAGGGAGAACGTGACCGTCCCGTGGTGCCACTTGCGGTTGACCGGGTCTTCGGAGATGTATTTCAGGGAGTCGTGCATCCAGCCCATGTTCCATTTGAGCCCGAATCCGAGGCCGCTATGGCTGGTCGGCGCGGTCACGCCGGGGAACGCCGTAGACTCCTCGGCAATCATGACTGCGCCGGGGTGGGTCTTGTACACCGTCGCGTTGACTTCCTGGAGGAACGAGATGGCCTCCAGGTTTTCACGGCCGCCGAAGCGGTTGGGTTGCCACTGGCCGTCTTCGCGGGAGTAATCCAGGTACAGCATGGACGCCACGGCATCCACACGGAGACCGTCAATGTGGAACTCGTCCAGCCAGTAGAGCGCGTTCGCCACCAGGAAGTTCCGGACCTCGGTGCGGCCGAAGTCGAAGATCAGCGTTCCCCAGTCGGGGTGCTCGCCCAGGTTGGGGTCGGCATGCTCGTAAAGCGGTTCGCCGTCGAACTGGGCGAGGGCCCAGGCGTCCTTGGGGAAGTGGGCAGGTACCCAGTCCAGCAGAACGCCGATGCCGGCCTGGTGCAGCGTGTCCACCAGGAAGCGGAATTCATCCGGGTGCCCGAAGCGCGAGGTGGGGGCGAAGTAGGACGTGACCTGGTATCCCCAGGACCCGCCGAACGGGTGCTCCGCGACCGGCATGAACTCGACGTGGGTGAACCCGAGCCATTTGACGTACTCCACGAGTTCCTTGGCCAGCTCACGGTAACCGAGGCCAAGCCGCCACGACCCGAGGTGGACCTCATAGACGCTCATAGCCGAATTGTGCGGGTCCCGCTGGGCGCGGGCCTCCATCCATTCGGCATCCTTGAACGCATACGACGGCTCCACCACACGGGAGGCGGTCAGCGGCGGGACCTCGGTGCCGAAGGCCAGTGGATCGGCCTTTTCCACCCAGTGGCCGGCCTTGGTCTTGATTTCGAATTTGTAGCACGCCCCTGCTAAAACACCCGGCAGGAACACTTCCCAGACGCCCGAGGAGCCCAGGGAGCGCAGCGAGTTTTCGCGGCCGTCCCAGGCGTTGAAATCACCCTTGACGCGGACGGCCTGGGCGTTCGGCGCCCAGACGGCGAAGGAGACACCGTCTACGTCACCCAGCGAGGATTTGTAGTGCTGCACGTGGGCGCCCAGCACCTCCCACAGTTTCTCGTGCCGGCCCTCGCCAATAAGGTGCAAATCAACCTCCCCCACGGTTGGCAGGTACCGGTACGGTTCATCCATCGTCAGCGGCGCGGCACCCGGGTACGTAACCTCCAGCCGGTAGTCCGGCACATGGCCTGGCTGCTCCGGTTCCAGGACGGCAACCCAGACGCCGTGTGCCTCGTGGGTCATGGGCACCGAACCGGATGCTGTCACCACCGACACGGCTTCAGCCAGGTGCTTGATCGTCCGGACTGTCACGTGCCCGTGGTCATCCAGGTGTGCACCCAGGATGGAGTGCGGCGCGTGGTGCTCCCCGTTCGCTACCCTGCCCAGGGTGTCCGGGTCCACATGGAGCGGCACACGGGGCCGATCGGTACGTGCTGAGCCTGTCATTTTGTTACCTTCCGATGCCGCCCCGGCCTGATCGCCGGGGCCTTTACCGCTGAGCAGCCGCCTGGAGGCGTTAACTGGAATCGCCAGCCAGTCGGGCCTGTTCCGCAATTCATAAACAACTTCATACAGCGCTTTGTCCAGCCACAATGCCACAAACAGGGGCGAGTGGCGGTCGATCGTGCCAGGTGTGACCGAGGCGTAGCCCGTGAGGAACGCCTCGGCGCAGTCATCGACCCACGTGTCCGGGACGACGGCGCCTTCCTGTTCGCGCTCGGCAGCCCCGGCCGCGTAGTCGAAGGATCGCAGCATTCCCACCACATCGCGCAGCGGGACGTCGGGAAAGTTGCGTTCGGCGATGGGCCGCAGAGGTTCGCCCTCGAAGTCCAATATCGCCCAGCGCGCCGTTTCGTCGCCGCGTCCAGGCACCTGGAGGATCTGGCCAAGGTGGAGGTCCCCGTGGATCCGCTGCAGCTGACCGGCAGGAACGCCGTCGAGTGCGGTGAGCAGGGCACCGAGCGCCTGGTCGTAAGGCCCGACGGCGGCTCCCGCTTCAGTCCACGTCCTGCGGACCCGTTCGGCTACTCCGGGGGCGATCACCTCGCCCGGGACTGCCTCTTCGGACACACCGAGGGCCTCCGCAAGGCGGCGGTGGACGGTCGCCGTGGCCGCGCCCAGTGCATGGGCCTCTGCGGTGAAATCCGTTCCTGTCCGGGCGGCGTCCACGGCGAGGCGCCAGGCGTCCCGTCCCCCGGCAAGGAACTCGTGGGCCACGGCAAGCTCACCCTCGGCCAGGGAACCGGCACCAGCTTCACGCCATTCGCCGCGTACCCAGCCCAGGGTGGCCGGAACTTCCGAGGTGCCGGCAGCGGTCAGCGCGGCGCCCACCTCGACTTCGGGGTTGGTCCCCTTGGACAGCACGCGGAAGAATTTCACGATCGCCGCCGACTCGCCGTCGTCAACAACGACTGAACTGTTGGACTGCTCGCCGGACAGCACCTTCACCACGCCGTGTGCCGTGGGCAGGCGGTAGTCCGACGGTGACCGGTAGCCGGCAACCGTTCCGGCACTGGCTGTGCCGGCGTTACGGATCAGTTCCAGCCAGGCGGCGACAAAGTCGGGATCGTAGACGGCATCGTATACCCACGGTGATGACGGATCCCCGGCGTCCTGGCCCACGAGGGCGCGTTCCAGTTCGCCTGCCTGCCCTGTACGGCGGCTCAGCGGAACATGGAGCACGTCGGTCCGTTGCCCGCCGTCCGCCGCCGCCGACGTGACAGCCAGGAGGAAGACCTCCAGCCGGGCCATGGGAGAGCGCTCAGCCAAGGCCAGGCCGCCCACCTGTTCCAGGGAGAAGTCCGCAGTCTTGACCGGGAACCAGCGTTGCCGCGGGAGCCATTCCCGCAGCAGGGCGGCCAGGGCCGGGGTGAGGATTGGCTCGCTCATAATCAGTTCTCGATGGACAGGATCGGGAGCGCCTGCGTATACGGGGAAGCCGGGTTGGAAGCCGCCGAACGGATCCGCAGCCAGAAGAAGTCGTGGCTGCCCAGGGTCAGTGTCAGTGTTCCGTCCCCGTCGATTCCGGGGAAGGGCTGTCCGCCGAAGACGTCGCGGAGTCCGCGGCCCGCAAACTGGGGAATCCGGAGTTTCGTCGCCACCGGATGCTGGGAGAGGTTGAAGGCGCAGAGGATCGTTTCGCCGTCCTCCCCCGCGGTGTTGTCATCCGAGAGTTCGCGAAGGTAGGCCACCACGGCATCATGGTCAGCCTCCACGTGTTTGAAGGCACCCAGGCCAAAGGCGGGGTGGTTCTTGCGGACGCTGAGGATCTGCCGGGTCCAGCGGAGCAGGGAACCCGAATGGGCTGCCTCCGCCTCGACGTTGGCCATGTTGTAGTTATACACAAGCGACTGGATCACCGGTAGGTACAGTTTCCCGGGGTCTGCGTTGGAGAATCCGGCGTTGCGGTCCGGGTTCCACTGCATCGGCGTGCGGACAGCATCCCGGTCCTCAAGCCAAATGTTGTCCCCCATACCGATCTCGTCGCCGTAGTACAGGAACGGGCTGCCTGGCAGGGACAACAGCAGGGCGTTGATGAGCTCGATCTCAGCCCGGGAGTTGTCCAGCAGGGGTGCCAGCCGGCGCCGGATGCCGATGTTTGCGCGCATGCGCGGATCGGGTGCGTACCAGCCGAGCATCGCCGCGCGTTCATCCGCGGTGACCATCTCGAGGGTGAGTTCATCGTGGTTGCGCAGGAACGTGCCCCACTGTGCCCCGTCCGGGATCTCCGGGGTATCGTGCATGGTCGCGATGATGGGCGCCGCCTTCTGGTCGCGGAGCGCGTAGTAGAGGCGCGGCATGATGGGGAAGTGGAAAGCCATGTGGCATTCGGGCTCTTCCTCCGTACCGAAATACTCCACAACTTCATTGGGCGGCTGGTTTGCCTCGGCGATGATGACTCGGCCGGGGTAGCTCTCGTCCACCATGGTCCGCAGCTTTCGCAGGAAGTCGTGCGTGGCCGGCAGGTTCTCGCAGTTGGTGCCTTCCTCTTCGAAGAGGTAGGGAATGGCGTCGGCGCGGAAGCCGTCGATGCCCTGGTCCAGCCAGAACCGGACCACGTCGAAGAGTGCGTCGATGACCTTCGGGTTTTCGAAGTTCAGGTCCGGCTGGTGGCTGAAGAAGCGGTGCCAGAAGAACTGGCGCCGGATGGGATCGAAGGTCCAGTTGGACTCCTCGGTGTCCACAAAAATGATGCGCGCGTCCTGGTATTTTTCGTCGGTGTCGCTCCAGACGTAGAAGTCACCGAAGGGGCCGTCGGGGTCCTTGCGTGACTCCTGGAACCAGGGGTGCTGGTCCGACGTGTGGTTGAGCGGGAGGTCGATGATGACGCGTACACCGCGGGCATGCGCCTCCGCCACGAGACGCTTGAAGTCGCTGATGGTGCCAAACTCGTCCAGCACGGAGTTGTAGTCCGAGATGTCGTAGCCGCCGTCACGCAGCGGGGACTGGAAGAACGGCGGCAGCCACAGGCAGTCGACGCCGAGCCACTGCAGGTAGTCCAACCTGTCGATCAGGCCGCTGAAGTCACCGGATCCGTCGCCGTTCGCATCCGCAAAGGCCCTGACCAGCACCTCATAGAACACGGCCTTGCGGTACCACAGCGGGTCATGTTGGAGTCCCGGCGCGTTCAGCTCGAACGTGCTTTTAGGGGTGAAATGCTGGCCGGAGCCTTGCGGGTTGAAACTCACTGATGCATTCTCCTCACGCTCAGGATGTGTGCGGGCTCGACGTGCGAGTCCAGGCGGACGTAGTTGTATTCGCCCCATTCCCAGGTTTCACCCGAGATCAGGTCATCCACCCGGAAGCCGCCGTTGGGCGAGAGGTCTTCCGGATCGAGTTCCAGGGCCGCGAGGTCAAGGGAGACAGTGCTTTCCCTGGTGCCGTGCGGATCAACGTTGACAACCACAATGATGGTGTCCTTGGTCCCGTCCGGGAGCGTCTTGTGCTTGGAGTACACAACCGTGGCGTCATCGGTGCTGTGATGAATCGTCAGGTTCTGCAGGTCCTGCAGCGCCGGGTGGGCGTGCCGGATCCCGTTGAGGCGGGTGATGTAAGGCGCCAACGTCCGGCCGGATTCTGCGGCGGCGTCCCAGTCGCGGGCCTTGTACTCGAACTTTTCGTTGTCGATGTACTCTTCCGCCCCCGGACGGGCCACATGTTCGTACAGTTCGTAACCGGCGTAGACCCCCCACAGCGGGCTGGCCGTCGAAGCCAGCGCGGCACGGATCTTGAAAGCCGCCGGGCCGCCGTATTGGAGGTACTCGGTCAGGATGTCCGGGGTGTTGACGAAGAAATTGGGGCGGAAGAAGGCCGCGGATTCGTGGCTGACTTCCTGGAAGTAGGTTTCGAGTTCCTTCTTCGTGTTCCGCCAGGTGAAGTAGGTGTACGACTGCTGGAATCCTGCCCGGCCCAGCGCGTGCATCATGGCCGGGCGGGTGAAGGCCTCGGCGAGGAAAACCACACCGGAGGCTTTTTTGTTGACCTGGGCAATGAGCCATTCCCAGAACCAGACAGGCTTGGTGTGTGGATTATCCACCCGGAAAATCCTGACACCGTGGCTGACCCACAGCAGAACAATCCTGAGGATTTCCCTTGAGAGGCCCTCCGGGTCATTGTCGAAATTCAGCGGATAAATATCCTGGTACTTTTTGGGCGGGTTTTCCGCGTAGGCGATGCTGCCGTCAACGCGCGTGGTAAACCATTCCGGATTGCTCTCCACCCAGGGGTGGTCCGGGGCAGCTTGGAGGGCCAGGTCCAGTGCCACTTCCAGCCCGAGTTCATTCGCCCGGGCAACAAATGCGTCGAAGTCCTCAAAAGTTCCGAGGTCCGGATGGATGGCGTCGTGGCCGCCCTCCTTGGCGCCGATGGCCCAGGGCGAGCCGGGGTCGTGGGGCCCGGCGATCAGTGTGTTGTTGGGCCCCTTGCGGTGCTGTACGCCGATGGGATGGATAGGCGGCATGTAGAGCACGTCAAAGCCCATGGCAGCCACCGCGTCCAGCCGCTTGGCTGCGGTCCGGAAGTTGCCCGAGGTCCAGGCACCCGTGGTGTGGTCGCGGACGGCCCCTTCGGAACGGGGGAAGAACTCGTACCAGGCGCCACGGCCCGCGAGGTCGCGTTCGACGAACAGGGGGTACTGCTCGGAGGCGGCAACCAGTTCACGGATCGGCTGGCGGTCCACTACGGCGGCGACATCCGCGCCGAATCCGGCGCCGAGACGCTCCTCTTCGGTGAGGGAAGTGTTGGCCAGCATGGACGCGGCCATCCGCAGCGTGCGGCGGTCCGACGCGTTGCGGGAGGATTCCTCGGCGGCCTCCGACAGCAGCGCCGCCCCCTCCGCCAGCATCAGCTCAACGTCGATGCCTGCGCCAACCTTCACCTCGGCGTTGTGATGCCACGTTCCGTAGCGGTCGTGCCAGGCTTCAATGAGGAAAGACCAGTTTCCCGTGCCCGACGGCGTGAGGATTCCTTCCCAGCGGTCCGTCCCCATTCCGCGTTCCCCGCGGGGCGGCGCCAGCCTGACGCGCTGGCGTTCCTTTCCCTTCGGGTCCAGGAGGACGGCAGTCACGCCGAGCAGGTCATGGCCTTCGCGGAATGCGGTGGCTCCCACCACGATCCCCTCGCCCGGCAACGCCTTGGCGGGAAACTTTCCTCCCTCGACCACAGGCTGCACCGCGGTGATGGGAAAACGGCCAAACCGCAGCCCGTCAGTGATTCGGCCCTTCGGCTTTTGCTTTGCTGCTGCACTGGTTCCTGATTTAGTCGTCACAGGCTCGACGTTAGCGAGAAATCACCGAGATTGCTAAGCCTGCGCAGTTTTTCCGCAGGCGATTCGACTTTTCCGGGGGCTCATCTGTCATTTACCTAAAAGAAAGCTAAAGCTGTTCCAGCCGCCCATGTTGTCGGTTAGTGTGGCGCAGGTGAAGGCAATCCGCAGATTTACCGTCCGAACTGTTCTCCCGGAACCGATCAGGCCGCTGGCCCGGTTGGCCACCAACCTGCGCTGGTCCTGGCACCGGCCTACCCGCGAACTTTTCGCGGCGTTGAACCCCCGGGTATGGGAGGAGAGCGGCCAGGATCCGGTCAGTTTCCTTGGCTTGGTAAGCCGCGAAGAATTCCAGCGCCTGGCAGCTGACCAGTCAGTGGTGGAGCGGGTCCGCGCCGCAGAGGAGGACCTTGACCGGTACCTTGAAGAGCCGCGCTGGTACCAGGGCCTGGGCGAGGGCGCTCCCACCTCCATCGCGTACTTCTCGCCCGAGTTCGGCATCACCGAGGTGCTCCCGCAGTACTCGGGCGGCCTGGGCATCCTGGCCGGCGACCACCTGAAGGCCGCTTCGGACCTTGGTGTGCCGCTGATCGGTGTTGGCCTGCTCTACCAGGCGGGGTACTTCAAGCAGTCACTGTCCCGTGACGCCTGGCAGCAGGAGACGTATCCGGTGCTGGACCCTGACGGACTCCCACTGACCCTGTTGCGCGAACCGTCGGGTGACGGCAACGGCCGGCCGCTGCAGATTTCCTTGCCGCTCCCCAACGGCCGGCGGCTGCTGGCACACATCTGGCGTGCCGACGTCGGACGTGTTCCCCTCCTGCTCCTGGACTCCAACGTTCCGGGCAACGACGACGCCGCCCGCGGAATCACCGACCGCCTGTACGGCGGCGGCGGGGACCACCGGCTCCAGCAGGAGCTCCTGCTCGGCATGGGTGGCGTGAAGGCGCTGCGCGCGTACCAGCGCCTCACGGGCCGGGACGCCCCCGAGGTGTTCCACACCAACGAAGGCCACGCAGGGTTCCTGGGAATTGAACGCATCCAGGAACTGATGTCCGGCGAGGACGGCCTGACGTTTGATGAGGCTCTTGCGGCGGGCCGCGCCTCCACGGTTTTCACAACGCACACGCCGGTTCCTGCCGGCATCGACCGGTTCGAAATTGCGCAGATCCAGCATTTCTTCCAGGCCGGGCTCGCTCCCGCGGTGCCGGTGGACCGGATCCTTGAGCTGGGCCGCGAGAACTACGCCGACGGAAACACCTCGGTGTTCAACATGGCGGTGATGGGCCTGCGGCTCGCACAGCGGGCTAACGGCGTCGCCAAGCTGCACGGCGAGGTGTCCCGCGGGATGTTTTCCGCCCTGTGGCCAGGGTTCGACCACTCCGAGGTGCCCATCACGTCCGTGACCAACGGAGTGCATGTGCCCACCTGGGTGGACGGACGGATTTCCAAACTTGCCAGGGAGCAGTTCGGTACCGAGGCTGAGGCCAACGGCCGCTGGGACCTGGCCTACAACGTCTCCGACGCCGATGTGTGGGCGCTGCGCCGTGCGATGCGTACGGCGCTGGTGGAGGACGTCCGGCGCCGCCTCCGTGCTGCCTGGAAGAAACGTGGAGCCGCGGACGCCGAGCTCGGCTGGACCGACAACGTGCTGGACCCCGATGTGCTGACGATCGGCTTCGCACGCCGCGTTCCAACGTACAAGCGGCTGACGCTGATGCTGCGCGAGCCCGCCCGGCTGAAGGCGCTGCTGCTGCACAAGGAGCACCCCATCCAGCTGGTCATCGCCGGCAAGTCCCACCCGGCCGATGACGCCGGCAAGAAGATGATCCAGGAACTGGTCCGCTTCACCGACGATCCCCAGGTCCGGCACCGGATCGCCTTCCTGCCGAACTATGACATCGCCATGGCCAGGACGCTGTTCCCTGGCTGCGACGTCTGGCTCAACAACCCCCTTAGGCCCCTGGAGGCCTGCGGAACGTCCGGAATGAAGGCGGCCATCAACGGTTCGTTGAACCTTTCGGTGCTGGATGGCTGGTGGGACGAGATGTACGACGGCGAGAACGGCTGGGCGATCCCCACCGCCAACAACGGCGCGTCCCCCGACGAACGCGACGATATCGAGGCTGCAGCCCTTTACGAACTGCTGGAGACCCAGGTGGCGCCGCGCTTCTACGGCAACACCGTCTCCGAAAGCGCCGGCGCGGCCGGCCCCTCGGTCTCCGGCACGGAAAAGGTACCCACGCACTGGGTCTCCATGATCAAGCACACGCTCTCGCACCTGGGCCCGGCCGTCTCAGCGGACCGGATGCTGCGCGACTACGTGAACATCCTGTACCGCCCCGCAGCCGAGGCTGGCCGAAGGGCTGTCACGAATTCGTACGCGCAGGCCCGGGACCTGGCCGCCTGGACCGCCGAGGTCCGGGCCGCCTGGCCGCTGATCCATGTGGAGCACGTGGACTCGGTCGGCGTCTCGGAAGATCCGCAGATCGGCGACACCCTCCAGGTCAATGCCTACGTGGCGCTGCACACGCTCGCCCCGGAGGACGTGTCGGTGGAGGTGGCCTACGGACGGGCAGAGGAAAACGACACGCTCGCCGACGTCACGGTGATGGAGCTCAAGGCGCAGGAGGACCTGGGCGGCGGACGGCATCTCTTCAGCGGTTCGCTGCTCATTGACCGGGCCGGCTCGTTCGGCTACACGGTCCGCGTCCTGCCCACGCACGAGGCACTGGCCTCCAAGGCGGAGCTGGGGCTGATCGTCAACGCCTGAACCCCGAACCTCCGCCGGACGTTAGCCAGAGGATGATGGCTGTGACGGCCAGGTCCTTGCCGGCGTAGCTTTCGGCGTCCTGGAGGATTTCGCAGATGATGCCGAACGACCTGTCGCCCCGGAACGGCGCGGCCGCCTGCCACAGGACGGTGACAGGCAGGTTGCCGTCCTCCGTGATGCTGTCCGCAAAATCGTGCAGCGAATCGTTCAGCGCGTCCAGGTCGATTCCGTAGGTTGTCCCGCGGTTTAGCCAGGTTACGTGCGGTAGATGTTGATTGAGTTGGCCTCGACGAGGTCACTCTCCCCTGATGCCACAATGCCGCCCTGGCGAATCTCATGCAGCGGCGAAGTGGTCAACCTCAGCTCGAACATGCGATGGGGCGTTCCGTCGTCGTTGGTCAGCTGGGGCAAGGTGATCTTCACGTCAGAGCCGCCGCCGTTAACCACAACCAGGCCTGCCAGGCTGCCGTCATCCGAGCCAAGCAAGAGCTGCACGACCCGGTGCCGGGGATCGTTCCAGCGGTCCATGGACATCGGCTCACCCGACTCGTCAAACCAGAAGAGGTAGGACTGTTCGTCCCGCACCGGGAAATCGTGGGGCTGGCCGGCGAGGAATTCCTTGCGGAGCCGGACGTACCTCTTGGTGCTGCGCAGCATCTCATGGGATTCGGGCGTCCGGGTCCAGTCGAGCCACGCGAGGTGGTTGTCCTGGCAGTAGGCGTTGTTGTTTCCCTGCTGGGTCCGGGCCAGCTCATCCCCCGCGGTGATCATGGGCACGCCCATGGAGATCATAAGTGAGGCCATGAGGTTGCGCCTGGACTGGGCGCGCTCGGCCAGGATTGCCTCATCCTCGGTGCGGCCCTCGACGCCATGGTTGTAGCTGCGGTTGTCGCCGTGGCCATCCCGGTTCTGTTCGCCGTTGGCCTCGTTGTGCTTACGGTCGTACGAGACAAGGTCGTTCAGTGTAAAGCCGTCGTGGGCCGTGATGAAGTTCAGCGAAGCCAGCCGGGAGCGGCCCGAGCCTTCAAAGAGCCCGGCGGAACCGGAAAGCGCGTCGGCGAGCCTGGCCACCGATCCGCCCTGGCCGCCGGCCTCGATGGCCGCACGGTCCGCCAGCCAAAAGGAGCGGACGCCATCCCGGAAATGATCATTCCAGTCCACCCAGCCGCCGGGGAAGCGGCCGGTCTGCCAGCCTCCGTAGCCCACGTCCCACGGCTCGGCGATGAGTTTCACGTCCGACAGCACGGGATCCGCCGCGATGGCCACCAGGAATGGGTGCCGGGGGTCAAACTCGTTGGCCGCGTTCCGGCAGAGTGTCACCGCGAGGTCAAACCGGAAGCCGTCGATATGGAACTCGTCAACCCAGTACCGGAGTGAATCCAGCACCAGCTGCACTACGCGGGGTTCACCGAAATTCAGGGTGTTCCCGCAGCCGGTGGTGTCCACGTATCTGCCGTGGCCGTCTGTCCGGTAATACTTGTCCTCGCCAAGGCCGCGGAAGCTCAGCGCCGGGCGGTCAGGTCCGCCCTCGGCAGTGTGGTTGTAGACAACATCCAGGATGACTTCCAGCCCGGCGGCGTGGAGCAGCTTGACCATGCCCTTGAACTCGTCCTGGATGGCCTGCGGGCCGGAATCCTGTGCGGCCTTGGTGGCATAACCGGGATGGGGCGCAAAAAAGGCGGCGGTGTTGTAGCCCCAGTAGTTGGTCATGCCCAAGTTCTGCAGGTGGGGTTCGTCCAGGTGGAAATGCACCGGGAGCAACTGGACGGACGTGATCCCCAGGCTCTTGAGGTGCTCAATGATGGCCGGGTGTGCCATGCCGGCGTAGGTGCCGCGAAGTTCTTCAGGCACGTCCGGATGCAGCATGCTTTGGCCGCGGACGTGGGCTTCGTAAATGATCGTGTTCCGCCAGTGGGTCCGCGGACGCGCGTCATGGCCCCAGTCGAAATCGCCGGCCATCCTGACGTTTGTCAGGAATCCTTCCCGCTGGTCCACCGCCCGGCCGTAGGGATCGAGCAGGAGTGGCTGCCCGCCGTCGTCATCCAGGTCGAGTGTGGGGACTGAGAGCGGCAGCGATTCCTCTTTGGAGGTGGGCCGGAAGCCGTACCGCGACCCGACGGGGAAGCCCTCGACGATTCCGTGGTGGACGCCGTGGGTGACGTTGGGCAGCGCCTTCAGCTGCCAGTCACCGCCCGGGGCCTTGTACGCGATCTCCAGGCTGGCCACGCCGGGCGCGTAAACGGCCACGTTCGCGCGGGAATGCGGCGCATGCCCGCCCCCGGCATCCGGGCGCGGGACACTGACACCGAGGGGACGCGCGGTGGAGGCGTCCATGGTGGAAGCAGTGTCGAAAAGCGGCATGACCATCACCTAAATATTAGCCGCCGGCGTAAAAACACCAGTGCTTCCGGTTTTATGACGCCGCCCCTGGCAGCCGCCACCCTTCACCCGCCCGTTGCGGGATTTACTTCGTGGCGCGCTGCCGGGAAACCTCGTAGAGGGAGATGCCGACGGCCATGGAGGCGTTCAGCGATTCCATGGCGGAGTCGATCGGAATGGAAACGATCTGGTCGCAGTTCTCCCGGACCAGGCGGCTAAGGCCCTTGCCCTCGGATCCGACCACGATGCATACGGGTTCCGTGGCAAGGGTGAGGTCCGGCAGCGAGACGTCGCCGTCACCGTCGAGCCCGAGCACAAAGATGCCCATGTTCTTGAACTGCTTCAGGGCGCTGTTCAGGTTGGCGGCGCGTGCCACCGGAACCCGCACTGCAGCACCGGCGCTGGTCTTCCAGGCGGAGGCTGTGACGCCGACGGACCGGCGCTCAGGGACGATGACGCCGTGGCCGCTGAAGGCGGAGACGGAGCGGATGATGGCGCCGAGGTTGCGGGGGTCGGTGATGCCGTCCAGCGCCACGAACAGCGGGGCGTTGGCCACGTGGCCCTTTTTCCACCGGTCCACGGTTTCCTCGGCCAGGTCATACGCGTCCTGGTATTCGTAGGGCGGAATCTGGAGAACCAGGCCCTGGTGGACGGCGTCGTCGGTCATGCGGTCCAGTTCCGGCTTGCCGGTCTCCAGCAGCGGGATGCCCCGTTCGGCCGCGATCTTGAGGGACTCCTTGACCCGGTCATCCATTTCGATCCGGATGGCGATGTGCAGGGCCTTGGCGGGGATGCCCGCGCGCAGTGCCTCCACCACGGAGTTCCGGCCGGTGACGACCTCTTCGGTGGCCCGTCCCTTGGGACCGGTGCGTGCCGCGCCGGCGCTGCGGGCACCGGTACCGCGCTTGGCGGCAGACCGTTCTGCCAGCTGCTTGCTCTTGTGGGCCTTGTGGTACGGGCGGTCTTCCGCCTTGGGCGTGGGACCCTTGCCTTCCAGGGCCTTGCGGCCATGACCACCGGTTCCGATGGTTGGGCCCTTCTTCGCTTTAACCGATCGGCGACCATTGTTGGCCATTGTGTTCCACCCTTGATTGTTTGACTGAGTCTGCCTACCAGTCTACTGAACCAAGTAAAATCGCCGGTTCAGTCCCGTTGCAGGCTCCACGTTGCGCCGTCGGGACCGTCCTCGACGGCGATTCCGGCTGCCTTGAGGGTGTCCCGGATAGCGTCCGATGCAGCCCAGTCCTTCGATGCCCGGGCCTCGGCGCGGGCCGCGAGCTGGGCTTCTACGAGCACACCGAGCGCAGCCGCTTCCCTGGTGTTCCCGGCGTCGGAGCCTGCGACGGCGTTGAGGCCCAGCGCGTTGGTCATGACCATGACCGCGTTCATGGCGTGCCGCGCGGCGTCGTCGTCCCCGTCTGCAAGGGCAGAGTTGCCCGCCCGCACGGTTTCATGCAGCGCCGCCAGCGCGCGCGGGACGTTCAGGTCATCATCCATGGCCGCTGAGAAGGCCTGGACTGACTCGGTGGACGGCCCGAAATTGCCCGCCCCAAAACCGAAGCCGTTGCCAAACCGGGCGGCAGCCTTGGCCTGGAACCCGTCAATGCGTTCGACGGCGGCGGCTGCCTCATCCAGCGACGTGGGCCGGTAATCCAGCACGGAGCGGTAGTGGGCCTGGCCCAGGTAGTAGCGCACCACCCGCGGCGGGGCGAGTTCCAGCATTTCGGCGGGGCTGACGGTATTGCCGATGGACTTGGACATCTTTTCGCCTTGGTAGGTGACCATGCCGTTGTGCATCCAGAAGTTGGCGAAGCCGTGGCCTGCCGCCTGGGACTGGGCCATCTCGTTCTCGTGGTGCGGAAAGCGCAGGTCCAGCCCGCCGCCGTGGATGTCAAAATCCGTGCCGAGGTACTTGGTCACCATGGCGGAGCATTCGAGGTGCCAGCCCGGGCGGCCGGCGCCCCAGGGCGAGGCCCAGCTCGCCGTCGTCGGCTCCCCCTCTTTGGAGCCCTTCCACAGCGCGAAGTCGCGGGCGTCCTTCTTGCCCCGCGGGTCAGCGTCCTGGGCGCCCTGCATGTCGTCAATGTTCTGGCGCGTCAATGATCCGTAGTTGTCCCAGGACCGCACGTCGAAGTAGACGTCGCCGGAGTCATCCAAGGCGGGATAGGCGTGGCCGCGGTCGATCAGCTGCTGGATCAGTGCCTGCATCTCGGGAATATGGCCGGTGGCGCGGGGCTCATACGTGGGCCGGGACACGCCGAGGGTGTCGTAGGCCTTCAGGAACTCCTGCTCGTAGCGGTAGGCGAGTGCCCACCACTCCTCCTCAGGGACCTCCCCCGGCTCGGGCCTGAACCCTGGCGCGAAGGACGCTTCGGACTTGGCCAGGATCTTGTCATCGATATCGGTGACGTTCCGGACCACCGTGACGCGGTAGCCGCGGTACTTCAGCCAGCGGGTGAGCTGGTCAAAGGCGATGGCGGAGCGGATGTGTCCCACATGGGGCATGCCCTGGACCGTAGCGCCGCAGTAGTAGAGGCTCGCCTTGCCCGCTTGGAGGGGGACGAAGTCTCGGACTTCGGCGGATGCTGTGTCGTAAAAGCGCAGGGTCACCGCTCCAGATTAGCCGAAGAGCGCAGGTTGCCCGCGGGATACACCAGCGCGGTGGCCACGGCCGAGATTCCCTCGCCCCTGCCGGTGAAGCCCAAGCCGTCGCTGGTGGTGGCTGTGACGCTGACCGGGGCGCCGGCGGCCTCGCTCAGGACGCGTTGGGATTCGTCCCGCCGGGGCCCGAACTTGGGCCGGTTGCCGACAAACTGCACGGCCACGTTGCCGATCTCGAATCCCGCTGCCCGCACGATCCGGGCCGCCTCCGCCAGGAGCGTGACGCCGGAGGCGCCGGCAAACTCAGGACGGTCGGTCCCGAAGTGGGTTCCCAGGTCTCCGATCCCGGCCGCGGAGAACAGCGCGTCTGCCGCGGCGTGGGCCACGGGGTCCCCATCGGAGTGGCCTGCCAGGCCACGTTCGCCCGCCCAGTGGAGTCCTCCCAGCCACAACGGGCGCGGCTTGTCCGGGGAGGTGAAGGCGTGCACATCCAGCCCGATTCCCGTGCGCGGCAGGATCACATTGTCCGTCCCCATGGTCAGCCTTCCACCCAGCGGGCACCCAGCGGCCCCTCCAGGAGCCCTTCAGCGAGGATCAGGTCCAGAGGCGTGGTGATTTTCAGCGATTGGGTGGAGCCGCGGACCGCGAAGACCCGCGTGCCGAGCATTTCCACGAGCCTGGCGTCGTCGGTGACGGCCGCCGACTGCTTTTCGTCCAGGGCCTGGGCGGCCTCGTGCGCCTTCAGGAGGGTGCTGAGCTGGAAACCCTGCGGCGTCTGCACTGCGCGGAGTTCCTCCCGCGGCGCGGTCCCGGTGACAACTTCCGGAGCCAGGGCGCTGTCCTCCCCCGTGGTGGCGGCCACCGTCTTGACCGTGTCCACCACGGCAACAGCAGGGATAACCGCGCGGGCCCCTGCGGCCAGCGCGTCAGCGACACGGTGGAACACGGATTCGGGGGTGAGGGCCCGCGCAGCGTCGTGCACAAGCACTGCCTCAATCCCGTCCATCAGGGCAGCGATGCCCGCCCGGACGGAGTCGGCACGGGTGGTGCCGCCCTCGACAATGGTCAGGAGGGGGCCGCCGTCGGCCAGTTCCTCCCTGAAGTCCTCGCAGAGCCGGCGGAGGCCGTCGTCTCCTGCCGGGAGCGCCACGCAGACCTGGCTGCTGACGCCGGACGCGACGACGCCGCGCAGGGCATGGGTCAGGAGGGGTTCGCCGCCCAGGGGAACCGCAGCTTTTGGCATGCCGTAGCCAAGCCGCTGCCCTGAACCTGCGGCCACCAGGATCACGGCGGTGACAAGGCGGGTGGGTGTTTCACTCATGCGGACTAGCCTACGTCCACGCGGGCTGCCCCGCCGGGACCTGTCTCCGGGAAAAAAGAAACCCCGGCGGCACTTGTGTGCCGCCGGGGTTCAATTCTTAGGAAGCCAGGACCTCGTCGAGAACACTGGCAGCCTTCTCTTCGTCGGTCTTTTCAGCCAGCGCCAATTCTGAAATCAGAATCTGCCGGGCCTTGGCCAGCATGCGCTTCTCACCTGCGGAAAGGCCCCGGTCGTGATCGCGACGCCAAAGGTCGCGGACGACCTCTGCTACCTTGATGACGTCACCGGAAGCAAGCTTCTCCAGATTTGCCTTGTATCTGCGTGACCAGTTGGTGGGCTCTTCAGTGAACTCAGCACGGAGCACATCAAATACGTGCTCCAGGCCTTCCTTGCCCACTACGTCCCGGACCCCAACAAGGTCAACGTTTTCTGCTGGAACTTCAATGGTCAGATCACCCTGAGCCACCTTGAGCTTGAGATACATTTTCTCTTCGCCCTTGACGGTGCGCATCTTGATTTCTTCAATTTTTGCAGCACCGTGGTGAGGGTAAACTACTGTCTCGCCGACCTCAAATACCATGTAAACATTCCCCTTTCCCGCAGACCAGTTTATCACGATTCGGGCATATGACTGGCCGCGAAAGAGGCCCGGAACCGCATGAATACGCGGAAAATGGGCAGAATCGACCCCCCGTGACCCCTTGACGGATGCAGATAATAGTGCATCCGGGTGGCCCTGCCAAGGGCAATGTGACCGCCCGGAATCCGCGTTTGGGCGGGTTTGCGGATAGGCTATGGCTGAATAATGTTCCAAGACTCTTGAGGAGTACGTGACGTGCGTTTCACTGCGATGAACCGGGCCCAGAGCGGCAAACTGGCATTGGCGGCAGCTGCCCTCGGCCTGGGCCTGGTGACCGTAACCGGCTGCGGCTACATCACCCCCCAGCAGACTTCGCACCAATACTCCGCGTCGGATGGCATCCGCGCGGACCTGGGCCCCCTGCAGCTGCGCAACTTCATGATCGTTTCCGCAGGCGAAGACGAGCCGGGCCGCCTGCTCGGTGCCGTCTACAACTCCTCTTCGAAGGACGTCAAGCTGACGGTCAACGGTGCCGAAGGCTCCCAGACCCAGGTGTCCGTGAAGGCCAACTCCTACACGCTGCTCAACGATTCCACCGACGAAGCGATCCTCAGCACCAGCGGCGGGATTGCCGGCTCCCTGGTGCCCGTCAAGATCACCGAAAACGGCACCAACCTGAACAAGACCATCGACGTTCCTGTCCTGGACGCAACCCTGGAAGAGTACAAGGAGTACGTACCGGAAAGCGGCGAGCCCGCCGAAACCAGCTCACCGAAGCCTTCGCCGTCAACGTCTTCGGCGGCCGCAGCCCACTAGGGGCTTCCCGGACCCGGCACCACGCAGAAGGAGGGGCTCCCCGCGGGGGAGCCCCTCCTTCTGCGCTGCGGGTTACGGCCGTCTGGTGGCAGGCAGCCTGCAGGCTCAGGGTTCGAACTTGTAGCCGAGGCCGCGCACCGTCACCAGGAACCGCGGCGCCGACGGGTCCGGCTCGATCTTGCTCCGCAGCCGCTTGACGTGGACATCAAGGGTCTTGGTGTCACCCACGTAGTCGGATCCCCAGACCCGGTCGATGAGCTGGCCACGCGTCAGGACCCGTCCCGAGTTCCGGAGCAGCATCTCCAGCAGTTCAAATTCCTTCAGCGGGAGCAGCACCTGCTCACCGCCCACGCTCACCACGTGCCGCTCGATGTCCATCCGGACGGGTCCGGCCTGGACCGTGGATGAGATCAGTTCCTCCGGCTCGCCCTGGCGGCGGAGCACCGCCCGAATCCTCGCCACCAGCTCGCGGGAAGAGTAGGGCTTGGTCACGTAGTCGTCGGCGCCGAGTTCCAGGCCCACCACTTTGTCGATTTCGGAATCCTTGGCGGTCAGCATGATGACAGGCACGCCGGACCGCTGCCGGAGCTGGCGGCACACTTCGGTCCCGGACAGGCCCGGGAGCTGGAGGTCCAGCAGGACCAGGTCGGCGCCGTTGCGGTCAAATTCGGTGATGGCATCAAGGCCGTTGTCCACGACCTCCACCTCGAACCCTTCCTTGCCCAGCAAATAGGACAACGGGTCGCTGAACGACTCTTCATCCTCAACTATCAAAATCCTGCTCAAGCGCTGGCTCCTTGTTCGTGTGCGCCGGCGGCGCGGGGCTCATGGGTGTTCTGGGCGTCGTGGTGCCGCGACCGTGCGGGCAGCGGGCTTGAGGGTTCTTCCTCGAGCTCCTGGCCCTCCATTTCCGGCAGGCGCATGGTGAAAGTGGAGCCTTGGCCAGGCTGGGACCACAGGGTCACCTCACCCCCGTGGTTGGAGACGACGTGCTTGACGATGCTCAGTCCAAGGCCTGTTCCGCCGGTGTGCCGGGAACGTGCCGCGTCAACGCGGTAGAAACGCTCGAACACGCGCTCCTGGTCCTCCGGGGACATTCCTTCGCCCTGGTCGGTGACGGAGATGGCGATGAGTCCTTCCTTGGCGCGTACCCCAACCCCCACGCGGGTATTCTCCGGCGAGTACCGGATGGCGTTGTCAATCAGGTTGCGCAGCGCCGTGACAAGGAGATCGGGATCGCCGTAGACCATTCCGTCCACGTGCCCTCCCACCACGATCTTGATGTTCTTGCTTTCGGCGGGCAGCTGGGACCGGTCAACCGCCTCGTGAATCACAGCATTAACATCCACCGGGCGGCCCTGCTGGGCCACACTGGCCCCCTGCAGGCGTGAGAGCTCGATGATGTCCTGGACAAGCGCGGCCAGGCGGCCGGACTCCTTCTGCATGCGCTTGGCAAAACGGCGGACGGCTTCCTCGTCGTCCGCGGAGGACTCAAGTGCCTCGGCGAGGAGGGAGATGGCGCCTACGGGGGTCTTCAGTTCATGGGACACATTGGCCACAAAGTCATTTCGGATCTCTTCGGTGCGCGTGATTTCCGTGCGGTCATCGGCCAGCAGGAGAATGTATTCCTCACCGAGCATGGCTGCGCGCACCTGGACAATGATGGTGCCCTGGCCGAGCGGTCCGCGGGGCAGCTCAAGCTGCTTCTCGATGATCACCCCGTCGCGGCGGACGCCCGCCGTCATGTCCAGCAGCTGCTTGTGGACCACGGTGTGGCCGCGTACCAGGCCGTAGGCGTACGCCGCGGGGCTGGCCCTGACAACGCCGTCCACGGCGTCCACCACCACAAAGGCACGCCCGACGACGGCAAGCACCTCCGCGGCGCCCGCCGGAAGTGCGGGTTCATCGACGTCGAGATCGACCAGTTGACGCTGCCGTTCGCTGACCCTGAAGGCGAGCACGCCAAATGTGCCGAACGACAGGCCGATGAGGCCTGCAATGACACCGATGAGCATAGGATCCACGTTCCCAGCTTATGCTGTGGGAAATGCCGTATTGCTGCATCGGCCCCTTTGGGGAGACGGTTCAACTAACGTTCATCTGCCGACTTCCAACCGTTCACCGGCCGCTGGCAGAGTATGGAGTTGGACTGCCGAACGGCGACACGAACTACCGCCAGCGGACAAGGCCGGCGGAGGTTCCAAGGAAAGGACGCCAACGTGCGTAAGGTTTTTCAGGAAGAACTGGCCCAGGTGGGTGAGCAGCTGGTGGAGATCTCCCAGCTGGTCAGCGAAGCGATCGGAAAGGCAACGACGTCCTTCCAGGTGGCGGATGTGGATCTGGCCCAGGACGTGATCGCGGCCGACGCCCGCATCGATTTCCTTCAGAACAGCCTCGATGAGCGCGCCATCGACATCCTGGCACTGCAGGGGCCGGTGGCCAGCGATCTCCGCATGCTGGTGGGCTCGCTGCGCATGAGCGCGTCCCTGGAGCGGATGGGCGACCTCGCCCGGCACATCGCGCAACTGGCGCGGCTCCGCTTCCCGTCCACGGTGATCCCGGCCTCCATGACCGATACCTTCAAGCAGCTGGCCGAACTGGACCAGCTGATCGCGGCCAAGCTGACGGTGTTGCTGGAAACCCGCAACCTTGAGGTGGCCCGCGACATCCTGAAGGCCAACACCGCGATCAACGACCTGCACCTGAGCGTGTTCAAGGCGATCGCCAGCCCCGACTGGCAGGAATCCCCCGCCACCACCGTGGACGTTGCCCTCGCGAGCCGTTATTTCGAGCGCTTTGCAGATCACGGCGTTTCCGTGGCCCAGAAGGTCACCTACCTCGTCACCGGCGCCTGGCAGCCGAACGGCACCGAGCACAGCTGACGCCTGCGCTTCTGCCAGCATAACGACGGCGGTCCGGTCACCTGATGTGACCGGACCGCCGTCGTTAATTGCTTGGTTCGCCCTACTTCTTGCCCTGGTTGGCTACGGCCAGGATGGCTTCCGCAGCGGCGTCAGGGTCCAGGTAGGTGCCGCCCGGCTTGACCGGCTGGAAGTCTTCGTCGAGGTCGTAGACCAGCGGGATTCCGGTGGGGATGTTCAGCCCCGCGATGGCTTCGTCGCTGATGCCGTCAAGGTGCTTGACCAGGGCGCGCAGCGAGTTGCCGTGGGCGGTGACCAGGACGGTCTTGCCGGCCTTGAGGTCTGCCTTGATGTCCGATTCCCAGTACGGCAGGAGACGGACCAGGACGTCCTTGAGGCATTCGGTGCGCGGAAGGGCGTCGCCGAGGTCCGCGTAACGGGGGTCGTGGGCCTGGGAAAACTCGCTGTTGTCATCGAGCGGCGGCGGCGGGGTGTCGTAGGACCGGCGCCATTCCATGAACTGCTCCTCGCCGTATTCGGCCAGGGTCTGTGCCTTGTCCTTGCCCTGCAGTGCGCCGTAGTGGCGTTCGTTCAGGCGCCAGTCGCGCTTGACGGGAATCCAGCCGCGGTCCGCCTTGTCCAAGGCGATGTTGGCTGTGTTGATGGCCCGCTTCAGGAGCGAGGTGTAGAGGATGTCGGGGAGCACATCATGCTCGACCAGAAGCTCACCGCCGCGTGCTGCCTCCTCGCGGCCCTGGTCGTTGAGGTCAACATCCACCCAGCCGGTGAACAGGTTCTTGGCGTTCCATTCGCTGTGGCCGTGGCGCAGCAGAATCAGCTTGTAAGTCATGATTTTCATCCTAGCTGAGCGCCGCAGCCGCCCGCCCAGCGTTACAGCACGGGGTCACGTGGAGGCCTTCACGTTGGATAGGGTTGGGCGGTGGTTCAAAAAGCTGAACGGGTGGCCGCCCCGCAGATGTCCGGCAGGAACAGGACCGGCAAACCGGTGGGGAACATTACCCGCGGCACCACCAACCCCAACCGCATGCGTCGGGTGGACCGCTGGCTCACCGGCCCCCAGGCCTGGCGCCTGCGCACGGCGGAGGATCCCCTGGTTGTCGACCTGGGCTACGGGGCGGCGCCCGCCACCGCCGTCGAACTTTTTGACCGCCTCCGCACTGTCCGCCCGGATGTCCGGGTGTGCGGGATCGAGATCGAACCTGAGCGGGTCCGCGTCGCCAAGGCATTGGAAGAGCCCGGCCTGAGCTTCCGGGTTGGCGGCTTCGAACTGCCCGTTCCCGGGCGCCCGGTCCTGGTCCGCGCCTTCAACGTGCTTCGCCAGTATGAGGAAACGGACGTGGAAGGGATTTGGCGGCTGGTTCAGGGCCGCCTCGCCCCCGGCGGCCTGTTCATCGACGGCACCTGCGACGAGATAGGCCGCCGCGTCACCTGGATTGCCCTCGACAGCGAGCGGCCGCTGTCCCTGAGCATGTCCATGCGGTTTGGAAGTTTTGAGCTTCCCTCGGAGGTTGCGGAGCGGCTGCCCAAGGCGCTGATCCACCGGAACGTCCCCGGCGAACGCATCCACGCCCTGATGGCCGCGATGGACCGGGCATGGCAGGAATCGGCTCCGCTGGCATCGTTCGGAAACCGCCAGCGCTGGCAGGGAATGTGCAAGGCACTGCTCGACGGCGGCTGGCCCGTCCAGGACGGCCCCGCACGGTGGCGCCTGGGTGAACTTACGCTGGGCTGGGACGCTGTAGCGCCGGGTGTTTAGGCTGGGCCCACGCCGGCAGGGTTCCCGGTGGGGATCACCAGGGTCCGTAAGGGCCCGTGTTGCGGCTGCCTCCGCGTCCGGCATCCTTGACTGCGGGCCGCACATCGGCAAGATAGACCGAGGCTGCCACTACGGCGGCCAGGCCAAACAGGCCCAAGGTGCCGAACAGGCCCCCGCCGCTGCCGAAGAGCGAGATGACGCCCACGAGGGTGGCACCGCCAGTGAGGGCGAGCCAGAAGGTCTTGGTCCGTTTGCCGGTGGCTTCATAGGCGTTAGCCCTGTGCCGCGCACAATCGACCAGGGCCCAGAGTTCAAGCCCCAAGGCCACCACGGCAAGGACAAAGAACACTGCCCGCTCCACATAAAAAATCATCACTTGACCGTCCACCATCCCAGCCTAGCCTTCCAGCGTGTCGAGCGCCTGCTTCAAATCGGCCCAGAGGTCCTCGACGTTTTCGATTCCCACGCTGAGGCGGACCAGGTTCTCCGGAACGCTGACCGGTTCGGCAGCGTGGCGGCGGCGCCGTTCGATCAGGGACTCCACGCCGCCCAGGGACGTGGCAGGCAGCCAGAGCTGAAGCGCGCGGACAAGCCTGTCCGCGGCGTCGGGGCCGCTGAGGTCCCCCACCGGCGCGATCCGGATGCAGACGATCGATCCGAAGCCCTTCATCTGCGCCTTCGCACGCTGGTGGCCGGGATCGCTGGCGAGCCCGGGAAAGTGGATGCTTTCGATCCCGGGGTGGCTGCCCAGCCGCTCGGCAAGAACAGCCGCCGATTCCTGCGAGCGTTGGATGCGCAAGGCCAGCGTGCGCAGGCCGCGCAGCGCGAGCCAGGCTTCGAAGGGTCCGGCAATGGCCCCGTGGATGGTCCGGTGGTGCAGCAAGGCGGCGCGGATGTCCGCGTTCGGCGTCACCAGGGCGCCCAGGACCACGTCGGAATGCCCGGCGAGGTACTTGGTCACCGAATGGAGGACAACGTCCGACCCCAGGGCCAGCGGCTGCTGCACCAGGGGAGTGGAGAAGGTGTTGTCGGTGACGACGATCGCCCCGGCCTGATGCGCGGCCTCGGCAAGGGCGGGGATGTCCGCGATGCCCAGCATGGGGTTGGTGGGGCTCTCCAGCCAGAGCATGCTGGCCGGCTTCGCGTCCGGACCCTTTGGGGCGATCTGTTCCTTGACTGCTTCCGTGTCCGCGATGTCCACGGTCCGGAGTTCGATGAAGCCTTTCTGGGCCAGCTCGGATGCCATGACCAGGGACCCCGAGTAGCTGTGCGAGGGCATGACCAGGACGCCGCCGGCGGGCACCAGCGACAGTGCTGAACTGACGGCCGCGAGTCCCGATGCGTACAGCAGGCCCGGCAGTCCGGATCCTTCCAGCTGGCCGAGGGCCTCCTCAAACGGGTCCCAAGTGGGGTTGGCGTACCTGCCGTACCCGCGGTCGCCGTCGCCCAGTGGCCCGGTACCGAAGTAGGTTGACGACAGCACGATGGGCGGGTTGACTGGTTCGTCCCGCTCACGGGGCGGCCGGCCTGAGGCGACGACCACTGTCTCGGCTGACAGGGAGGCTGCGTGCTGTTCGGTGAGGCTCATGGGGCTAGCGTACTGTGGGGCGTTGCCACCCCGGAAAGCCGTGACATGTGCGCGCCGGCACCGTTGGGCCGGCGTCCAGTCGGTGATTGTCGGTGTGGTCGGTAGGCTTGTTAAGTGACTATCCAGAGCCCCGGGCTTTTTATCGCGTTTGAAGGCGGCGACGGCGCCGGCAAGTCCACGCAGGCGGCCAGGCTGGCCGAAGCCCTGGAATCCCGCGGCCTGAAAGTGCTCCGGACCCGTGAGCCCGGCGGAACGCCCATCGGCGAGAAGCTCCGGTCCCTGGTGCTTGACCACGGCCACGGCCACATCGACGCCCACACCGAGGCGCTCATCTTTGCGGCTTCACGCGCAGCCCATGCCGGGCAGGTCATCCGTCCCGCGCTGGAACGGGGCGACATCGTCCTCACCGACCGTTACATCGATTCTTCGGTGGCGTACCAGGGTGCCGGCCGCGGCCTCGGCATCGACGCAGTCCGCACTCTCAACGAATGGGCCACCGAAGGCCTGCAGCCCGATCTGACAGTACTGCTGGATGTGGACCCGGCGGACGGCCGCAGCCGCCGCACGGCCGGGGATGCCACCGAAGACCGCCTGGAATCCGAGGCCGATGAATTCCACGCCCTGATCAGGGAGGCGTTCCTGCAGCTCGCGGCGGCCCGCCCCGATGCCTACCTGGTGCTGCCCGCGCACCTGGCCGTTGCAGAGCTGGCCGCGCGGATCCTTGCCCGCGTGGACGCGCTGCTTGCGTCCGCCGGCCGCGGTGCGGCATGAGCGTCTGGGACGACCTCCAGGGCCAGCCCGCCGTCGTCGAACAGCTCCGGCAGGCGTCCCTCGGTGAGGGGCTGACGCACGCGTGGCTGTTCACCGGCCCGCCCGGCTCCGGGCGTTCCAATGCCGCCAAGGCGTTCGCCGCGGCACTGAACTGCGACCAGGAGGACGTGACCCGCCGCGGCTGCGGAACATGTCCTGCCTGCCTGACCGTCCTCGGCGAAACACATTCGGACGTGACGTTTGTCCGGACCGAAAAGGTCACCATCACCATTGACGAGGCGCGGGAGCTGGTGTCGACGGCGGGCAACAGGCCGTCGTCGGGCCGGTGGCGGATCATCGTGGTGGAGGACGCGGACCGGATGGCCGAACGGACCACCAATGTGCTGCTGAAAGCCATCGAGGAGCCCACACCGCGCACCATCTGGATGCTGTGTGCCCCGTCGCCCGCGGATGTGCTGGTGACCATCCGGTCACGCTGCCGCGCCGTGGCACTGCGGCTGCCCCCTGCCGCTGACGTCGCCGCCCTGCTGGTCAAGCGCGACGGCGTTGATCCGGCGCTCGCTGAACGTGCGGCCCGGGCGGCGCAAAGCCATGTGGGCATAGCCCGCCGCCTGGCCCGGGACCCCGAAGCCCGGGAGCGCCGGCTGGAAACCGTGAAGTTCCCGCTGGGCCTTCGCGGCGTTACCGCCGCCGTTATGATGGCCGAGAAGCTGGTGAAGATCGCCACGGCCGAGGCAAACAGTTCCAACGAGGAGCGCGACGCCGCCGAGAAGGCCGCTTTGCTGGCAACGTTGGGCGCGCCCGAATCGGGGACGCTGCCGCCGGCCATGCGGAGCCAGGTCAAACAGCTCGAAGACGACCAGAAGCGCCGGGCCAAACGTTCCATCACGGATTCCCTGGACCGGACGCTGACGGACCTGCTTTCCTTCTACCGTGACGTGCTGATTATCCAGCTCGGGAATGCCGTAGAGCTGGTGAACGTTGAGCTTAGGGGTGAACTGGAGGAATTCGCCTCCCGGTCCACGCCGGAAACCACCCTCGCCCGCATGGATGCAATCAACAAAGCCCGACAACGCATCACCACTACCAACGTTGCTCCGCTCTTGACTATTGAGTCCATGGCAGCCAGCCTGATCTAGCCCCTTACAAGGAGACCTCTCGATGACTGCTCGCCCCCTGCCCGTACGCCGCCGATCCTTGGTGATTGGACTGCGGGCCGCCGGCGCCCTGGTTCTGGCCATGGTGCTGGCCTCGTGCACCCTCCTTGACGGCGGGAAGCAGGAGCAGGGCACCGCGACAGCCAAGGCGGATCCGTCGATTGTGGCAGCGGCACCGGAAGGCCTCGATTCGTTCTACTCACAGGAAGTCATCTGGGAGCCCTGCGAAAACGGCTTCCAGTGCGCCAAGGTCACGGTGCCTCTGGACTATGAAAAGCCCGACGGCGGGACGATCCAGATTGCCGCGCTGAAGGCCGCGAGCACGGGCAAGAAAACCGGAACCCTGCTGGTTAATCCTGGTGGACCGGGCGCGTCAGGGTATGACTTCGTCAAGGACGCCGCGGGCACGCATTTTTCCAAGCCGGTGCGGGACAACTATGACCTCGTGGGGTTCGATCCCCGCGGCGTAAAGCGGTCCTCCCCTGTCACGTGCCTGACCGACGCGGAACGGGACGCCGCCCGGGCCAAGGTCTACGCCCTGGACACTGACGCCGGGCTCGCTGCCGCCCTGGCCGACAACAAGGCCATCGCTGCCCAATGCGCCGAAAAAACAGGTCCGGCCCTGGGACTCATCGACACTGTCAGCTCGGCAAAGGACCTGGACATCCTGCGCGCCGTGGTCAACGACGACAAGCTGAATTACCTCGGCTATTCCTATGGCACTTTCCTCGGTTCCACGTATGCGTCGCTGTTCCCTGACAATGTGGGCCGCATGGTCCTGGACGGCGCACTTGACCCGTCCATCAGCAACGAGGAGCTCACCAGCGGCCAGGCCCGTGCTTTCGAAAAGGCAATCCGGGCCTATGTGGCCGACTGCCTCCAGGAAGACGGCTGCCCGCTGAGCGGCACCGTGGACGACGGCGTCCAGCAGATCCGGGACCTTATCGGTGCGGTCCAGCAGACGCCGCGGACCGCGAAGGACGGACGCCTGGTGAACGCCAACATGTTCGTCAGCGGACTCATCACCCCGCTCTACAACGACGCCAGCTGGCCCGCCCTCACCCAGGCCCTCGATGCCGCCATGACCGGCGACGTGAGCCTGATGCTTCGGCTCGCCGACCTCGGTGCGGACCGGACGTCCAACGGGACCTATTCGTCGAACTCAACCTTTGCGTTCAACGCCATCAACTGCCTGGACTATCCGATGGTGTCGGACACCGCAGGCATGCGCGCGGAGCAGCAGCGGCTGATGGAAGAGTCCCCCACCCTCGGCTACTTCTTCGCCTATGGCGGCACGAACTGCGTGGACTGGCCGTATAAGAGCGTGCGGACGCCCGCTCCGGTGGAGTACACCGGCGAGGCTCCCGTCGTGGTCATCGGGACCACGGGCGACCCCGCCACCCCGGTGGAGTGGGCCGCGTCCCTGCGGAAGCAGCTGGGCAATGCGTCCCTGCTGACCTGGCAGGGTGAGGGGCACACGGCATACGGCCGGTCCAACAGCTGCATCGGGGACGCCGTGGACAGCTACCTCGTGGAGGGCAAGGTTCCCGCCGACAACACGGTCTGTTGAGCCGGCCGCCGCGCCCATTTTGACCCGGGCGCGGGGACTCTATTACAGTTGACTCTTGCATGAACCAGCCGGTTCGTCCGGTGGACTTCATGCGGTGCTTCCTTAGCTCAGTCGGTAGAGCGTTTCACTCGTAATGAAAAGGTCATCAGTTCGATTCTGATAGGAAGCTCGGGATAAACCCCGTATTGTCGTTGATTTCGACGATGATGCGGGGTTTTTCGCTGGTTAAGGGAGCGTCCGCCTCCGCATCACCTGCTGCGAGGTCCGCGCTCTTCCCCACCGCATACTCCCGGGGTGATGCGGAAGCTGCGGAGCCTGGAGCATACTGGGGCATGACCAACCGCAACGATTTCCTGGACTGGGTCAAGTCCGCGCTGTACCAGGCGGAACTGGCCCTGCACAACGGCGACGCCGCGCCTCGCCGGGCGCTCTGGTCCCGCAACGAACCTGTAAGCGTTTTGGGAGCATGGCGCAATGCCCACGGGCAGCACGAACTGGACGAGCTTTTCACAGCCCTTGCTGGGAGTTTCTCCGACTGCACCTCCTATTCCTTCGAATTGCTGGCCTATGACGTGGTGGGCAATATGGCCTACACCGCCGGACTGGAACATACCTCCGCCTCCGTCGACGGTGAGCCAAGGACGTACACCCTGCGGGCCACCCAGGTATACCGCCGCGAAGACGGCGAGTGGAAAGTAGCCCACCGGCACGGCGATACAGTATCCGAGGACCGCTAAACCACGACGCAACGGGTGCTCAGGATTCGCATCAACAAATTGTTGACAACAAGATGTTGACACGTGCAAGCTGATGATCATCGGCGGGGGACGCGAGCCCCGGAAAGTGGGGCTCAAATGAACGAGGACGCGGCCACTGGGGATACTGCCGCAGCCACCCGACAGGCCCAGGCGACGCGGCTGCTGATGGACGGGGGCGCGTCCGAACTGCCGCCCCGGCCTTGGCTGCATGAGCGGCAACCACCTTCCGCAAGCGACCTCATCCAGCACGTCCTGTGGCGGGCCAACGGCACGGGGCGCGGAGCGCCCGTGGATCGCCTGGACGTGCAGGCGGGACTGAGCCTCATTTCCGCCGCGCGTGCGGAGATGGACGGACTGGAAACCGCGCTCCTGTTCCTGGCACGGGCAGAGGGGCTGACCTGGCCGCAGATTTCCCACAGCCTCGGTCTCCGCTCCGCACAAGCCGCGCAGCAGAGGCTCGACCGGCTCTCCGGCAGGCCGGCGACGGGCACGGCGGACTGACATGGAACCTGCGTCACGACACCAGTCCGGAACGGAACGCGCAGACCCGGCCGGGGACGTCCTCACCGGAACGGGCGCCAGCCCGGGAACCGTCTGCGGACCCGCACGGGCCGTTCTCAGCATCGATGACTTCTCCGCCCTCAAGCCGGGCGACATCCTGGTCTGCCGCACCACCGATCCTGCCTGGACACCCCTCTTCGGGGTGGCCGCCGCGGTAATCACGGAAACTGGCGGGATGCTGTCCCATGCCGCCATCGTGGCCCGCGAGTTCGGCATACCCGCCGTTCTGGGCATAGCCGGTGCCCTCACCCGGATTGGGACGGGAATGACGCTCGAGGTGGACGGAACCCGCGGAACCGTGCGCCGGCTACCGGCAAATCCCGGAAAGGCACCCTGATGGGCCGGCAGTCATCCATGCTGCTCACCCTCCACGCCCTGAGGCTGCTCGGCTTCGCTTACACCGCGTCCGTGGCCCACCGGTTCCATCAGGACCCCGACGACGTCGAACGCCTCCTGATCGAGGCAGGCGCCAACAGGTGGGCCGTGAGCTCCTCGTTCGGAGGAACCCGGGGCTGGTCCCTGACGGTTGCGGGCAGGACTGAGAACGAGCGGCTCCTGGCCGAACAACTGGACAGCGCCGGCGGCCGGGTAGCGGTCAACGGGGTGCTGGCGGATTTTGGGCCGCTTAATGAACAGGTCGTCGCCGCGTGCAGCAGGCTTCAACTCCAATGGCTCTCCGCCGGACATCGGCCAAACCCGGCGATTGATGCGCAAACGCATCAAGGCTTTACCCGGGCGCTGACATCCCTCATGGATCTGGAAGCCCGCCTGACCGCTGTGCTGGCGCGGTTCGGCGGCTACACGGATCGCCTCCGGAAAGCCGTGGAAAATGCCGCAACAGACCCGGCCTGGCTCACCGCCACCGACCGCGATTCCTTCCACCGGATCTGGTTCGAGCTGCACGAAGACCTCATCTCAACGCTCGGCATTCAAAGATAAACAGCTGCCCCGCATCGGGAGGTGGATCCACACAATTCCCGCAGCATCCCTCGATACCAGTAGACCGCAGGACGGGGCAGGCCCAGAATTGACCCAGCTGGATTGAGGGCCTCAACATGACGCACGAAAAGCTACCGGATGCGGCCATTGGGCGCAGAAATTTCTTCATCGGAGTCGGCGCCGCGGCCGTTGCTGCCGGGGCAGCCGGCATAGCCGCGGACACCTGGGAACGGGCGGGCAAAGCACAACGGGGGTCTCCCACCAGGCTTGGTCTGCCCCTTATCGAGTGGGAAGGCGGCCCCGAATACTGGCGGGCATTTCCGAAGGCTGCGGCAGCCGGCTGGACCGATCCGTCCTTCTTTCCGCTTGCCGTTTTCTTCGGACGTCCAGCCCACGCCGAGCAGCTGAAATCGGTGGGCATCAACACGTTCCAGGCGGTGGAGCATAACGACTTCTTGAGCGTGGCCACCTCAAAAGGCATCTTCTGCATTGTCCAGGATGAATTCACCGCCGACGAGATCGGCGACGATCCACTCGCGGTGGGCCTGTTCGCCTATGACGAATGCGACATGGGTCTGGGATGTGGAGGCGGCGACACCGGCACAAACCTTGCGAACATGCACCTTCAGGTCGCCGGACTCCGCCAACGGAACGACGGCCGGTTCATCAATGCCAACTACTCAAAGGGAGTGCTGGAGTCCTATTGGGCGCTGGGCACCATGGATGACTTCATGGCCGTGGTGGACGTCGCCAGCGTAGACAACTACGCATACACCTCCCCGGACACAGGCTACGCGATCACCCAGTCACAGCATTGGCCCATCGGCACCCCCACCATGCGCTCGGCCACATATGGCTGGCTGGTGGACCGAATGCGCGCCTTCCAGGCGGAGCCCGGCAACAAGCCGAACTGGATGTTTGTGGAGACCGCAACGCCCTTCCTCAACGACGACGGCGCCCGCACCATCAGTCCGGAGGAAATCGAAGGCGCTTGCTGGTCGGCAATCATCCACGAGGCACGGGGCATCATGTTTTTTCAGCACAACAACGATGGCGTTAACGGCGGATACTCCCTGGTGGAGTGCAGCGCGGAACGCAAAGAACTCATCCGGGCATCAAACGCCAAGATCAGATCGCTGGCTCCGATCATCAACACCCAGTCATACGAATGGGATTTCGGGCCGGACACCGACACGATGTTGAAGGCATGGAACGGTTCGGCCTACATTTTCGCTGAAATCGCCCTGGCCACAGAGCCGGGCGACAGGAACTTCACTTTGCCCGACTCGATTCCCGGCAGGTCGGTGGACGTCGTGGACGAAGGACGGACAATCGAGGTGAAGGACGGCGCCTTCTCGGACGCCTTTCCGCATGAATACACCCACCATGTCTACCGGATCGCCCTCTGACGCCACCCTATGATGGCGTCATGGATGACCAGGAGCTGGCACGCATCGCCAATGCACTATACGCGCTGCCGCTCGACGGGTTCATAGCAGCCCGAACCGCCGCGGCGAAGGAGGCGGCAGGAGCTGCCGAGTGGCTGCCGGCCGCCGTCCGCGCCTTGCCCAAGCCTTCCGTGGCAGCCTGGGCCGTCAACATGCTGGCCGCGCACCAGCCGGACATTCTGGCACAGCTCACCGAGCTTGGCGGGAGGATGCGCGCCGCCCAGGCCTCCCTCGACGCTGCGGGCATGCGGGACCTGGGGCGGGAGCGCCGGGCGCTGCTGGCCTCCGCGGTTGACGCCGCCTGCTCGGTTGCTGAGCAGCACGGGAGGCGGATCAGCGGCGCGGTGGCAACCGCCGTCGAAGGGACCCTGCGTGCGGTGACAGCCGATGAGGGGGCGGCCGCAGCGGTGCAAAGCGGGCGGCTGCTGCAGGTCCTGTCCGCCGACGGCGTGGACACCGTGGACCTCGACGGCGCCGTGGCCGTTCCGGGTGCCGTGGCCGCGCCACGGACCGCGGCCCCGGCACCGGCCGCGGTGCCGGACCAAGCCGCCACGACGACGACGGCTCCGGCCCGAAGCCCGGCGAAGCCACGCCTGCAGGCGGTGCGGCAGGAACCACGCCCGGCATCGCCGTCGGCCCTGGCAAAAGCCCAAGCGGCGGAACAAGCGGCCTCCGAAGCCGCCGACGAGGCAGTTCGGCAGGCACAGGAACGGCTCGACGAGCTGACGGCGGCGGAGGCCGACTTTGCGCGCCTGGCTCAAGAGGCACAGGAGCTCCGGGCCACGCTCAAGTCAACCGAGGAGCAGCTGGAACGCACCCGGAAACTGAAGGTAACAGCCGCCGCCGAGGCCAAACAGTCTGCCCGCGCAGCGGACAAAGCGCAGCGATCCGCCATGCTTGCGCGTGAACGGGTTCTCCGGCTGGGCAACACGCGGAGCTGATGCACCGTTATTGTCAGACCCCGGTTGCACACTGGATTTATGGAAAACCAACTCGTTCAGGAATTTCACGTCACTTACTTCGACGCCGATTGCGGCCGCATCCGCGCCGAGAGCTTTGACACCCTGGAAGAAGCCGAGCGCTTCGCCAACCGCTCGTGCGCCGGCGAGGACTGCTGGGCCGTGATTGACGCCGTCGCCGTCGAGCAGGCTCGTCTCGCCGCTTAAGACAGGAAGCCCCGCCCACTCTGGATTCAACCAGGGCGGGCGGGGCTGCCGGCACTCCCCCAGGGGCGCCGGCCCCGGTCAGGGGTCCTTAGGCGAAGTCGGAAACGGCGGGATCCGGGCCGATCCGGCCCTCGCCTCCTGTGGTCCGGTCCAGGCCATTGATGGCTTCAACATCGCCGGCGTCGAGGGTGATCGCCAAGGCCGCAAAGTTTTCACGGATGCGGGACTCGGTGACCGACTTGGGGATGACCACGTTGCCTGTCGCCAGGTGCCAGGCGATGACCACCTGGGCGGGCGTGGCCTGGTGCTTGGCAGCAATGGCCGCCACGGTCGCGTCCTCCAGGAGCTCGCCCCCTTGGCCCAGCGGGGACCACGCCTGGGTGAGGATTCCCTTGGACGCACCGAACTCGCGCAGTTCGCGCTGGCTGAAGTACGGGTGCAGTTCAATCTGGTGGATGGCCGGAACAACGCCGGTCTCGTCGATGAGCCGCTGCAGGCCCTCAACAGTGAAGTTTGAGACACCGATGGACCGGACGCGGCCGCGCTTCTGGAGTTCGATCAAGGCCCTCCAGGTATCCACGTATTTGTCCTGCTTGGGCTGCATCCAGTGAATCAGGTACAAATCCAGGGTCTCGAGGCCCAGCCGGTCAAGGGATTCCTCGAAGGCGGCCAGGGTAGCTTCGTAGCCCTGGTCGGCGTTCCAAAGCTTGGTGGTGATGAAAATTTCCTCGGCTGAAAGTCCGGAGGAGGCAATCGCGCGGCCAACTCCTGCCTCGTTGCCGTAGATCTTGGCAGTGTCGATGTGGCGGAAGCCGGCCTCGAAGGCCTGGCGGACCACCTTCTCGGCGACGCCGTCCTCAACCTGCCACACACCGTATCCGAGCTGGGGAATGGTGTGTCCGTCGTTAAAAGTCAGTGTGGGGGTAGAAGAAGTCATTCCGCCATCGTGCCAAATGTTCGCCCGCACCCGAAGCGAAAACCCGCCCGCTAAGCTCCACGCGTAACCGGGAATACTCTGCGCTTAGCGGCCGACGGTGTCCTCTGCAAGGCGGCGTTCGGCGTCGGCCACCTGCTCGAACACCGACTCCGCGCGCCTCCGAACGGACGCGGCGCCTACCGGCACCGGTCCTACGGCGAGCCGCAGCATCGCCGCCGCCTCTGCGGTGGTGGCGAGCGAATTTCCGGCTTTCGATAACGACCGGTGGACGCCGGCGAGCGGTCCCGGAATGTCCAGGCCCTCGCTGGGCGCGCGGCGCTGTGCCTCCACGCAGATCACCCGGACCCGGTCCAGGAGTGCGGCCAGTTCGTTGGCAATGTCAACCAATTCGGAGTAGAGCTGGTCGTCCTCGACGCCCTCAAGCACCTGGTGGTAGCGGTCAAGGCCGCGGTGGAACCTGTCGTGGGCCCTCCGCCACAGGCCCCTGCCGAGTTCCGCATCGTCTTTGCGCCCTTGACGGGCGGCGGTGAAGAATCCCAAAAGAACCTACAGGTACTGGCCGGGACCGTGGTCCGGGTCCTGCGGCTGCCCCGGTTGCCCGGGTGCGCGGCCGGGCTGGGCTGCCGCGGAAGCGCGCTGCGGCTCACCGTTCTCGCCAATAACCACGCCGGGAGCAATCACGGTTCCTGGCGGGAGCTGCCTGAGCTGGAGCTGGGCTGCCGCATGTTCCCTGGCCGCGTGCTGGGCTGCGATGGCCGTCTGGATGCCGTGGAAGAGACCTTCCAGCCAACCCACCAGCTGCGCCTGGGCGATGCGGAGCTCGGCATCCGAAGGGGTGGCGTTGTCGGGAAAGGGCAGGCTGATCCTTTCCAGTTCCTCCACCAGCTCGGGCGCCAGTCCGTCTTCCAGTTCCTTGATGGAACGTTCGTGGATTTCCGCCAGTCTTCCCCGTGCTGCGTCGTCCAGCGGCGCAGCCTTCACTTCCTCCAGCAGCTGACGGATCATGGTGCCGATCCGCATGACTTTTGCGGGTTCATCCACCAGGTCCTGCAGGCTCGACCTTGACTTCGTGCCCGCCGGGCGGCCGTCACCGGACACAGGCGGTCCCGCCGACTCGATGGGGGTGCCCTCAACAGGGACGTCGTCTGATGGCTGAGTGTCTTTCGGATCGCTCATGCGTTCATACTCTCACGAGCCTGAGGCCCGCAAGCGACGTCAATAAAGCTGCTTGACCAGAATCGCGCCATCACCGCTGTGAAGCCTGCCTTCAGCTGGAAACCCACCGCATAGGTATTCGCCGGAACCCAGGCCTCCAGCACGTCGTTGCCGGCCAGGGGCCGGCGGTGCGCCTGTGCTGCACGATGCAATGCAGGAAGCCCACTGCCAACGGCGGATCCCGACGGCGGCGGGCCGGTCAGTCAGGTCAGCAGCACCGGCCCTGCGGGTTGGAGTCCTGGCGGTCGGTGCGGTCCCGCCAGAACTCACGTTCGGTCAGTGGTGGCTCCTGGTGTCCGGCGGCGCGGTGGTACTCGACGTACTTGGAGTACGCGTCCGCGCCAAGGACGCCGCCAAGGTAACGGGAAATTCCGCGGAAGCCCGTCGCGATGGCGGCCAGACCGGTGCCCATCAGTGGTGCCGGGGCCTTTCGAACCGAAGGTCGGCCGGCAGTTTGTTCCATTCCGCCATCAGTTCCCGTTCCGCCGGCGTAGGGATGAGCCCCGCGGGTGCGAACACCTTCGACGGGCGGGCCTCATCCTCGTGGTTTTCGTTCGCAATTCCGGCCTGCTGGTTGCGGAAGGCCTTGGCAGTGGCCAGGACGGCGGTGGCAATGACGATGATGCTCAACACCACGAAGATGACGGACAGCCAGCCCTGGATGGCCGTGTTACGGACTACGGCTTCCATTGCGGTCACAGTCTTGGCCGTGCCAAATTCGGTCTTGCCGTCAGCGAGGGCCTTGGAGAAGGCCGCGTTGTTGGCGAAGTAGCCCACCGCCGGGACCGGGGAGAAAATCTTCTGGAAACTGGCCGTAATGGTCACGACCGCGGCGAACGCCAGCGGCAGTGCGACAATCCACAGGTACTTGAAAGTTCCGCGCTTGGCGACGATGGCCAGGCAGACCGACAGGGCAATGGCCGCCAGCAGCTGGTTGGCGATGCCGAACAGCGGGAACAGCGTGTTGATTCCGCCGAGCGGATCCGTCACGCCCATCAGGAGTACCGCGCCCCAGGCTGCCACCATGATGGCCGTGCACAGCCAGGCACCGGGGCGCCATGAGTGCTCCTTGAACTTCGGGGCAAAGTTTCCGATCGAATCCTGAAGCATAAAGCGCGCAACGCGCGTTCCGGCGTCGACGGCGGTGAGGATGAACAGCGCCTCGAACATGATGGCGAAGTGGTACCAGAACGCCATCATCGCCGTGCCGCCGATGAACTGCTGCATGATGTGGGCCAGGCCGACCGCCAGAGTGGGGGCGCCGCCGGTGCGGGAGACGATGCTTTCTTCGCCGACGTTCCTTGCCGTCTCGGACAGCAGATCCGGGCTGATGTTGACGCCCGCAAGCCCCAGGCTGTTGACCCAGGTGGCGGCCGTTTCCACGGTTCCGCCGGTCAGTGCGGCGGGGGAATTCATGGCGAAGTAGAGTCCGCGGTCAATGGAGATCGCCGCGACGAGGGCCATGATGGCCACGAAGGACTCCATCAGCATCCCGCCGTAGCCGATGAAGCGGGCCTGGCGTTCCTTCTCGATCAGTTTCGGCGTGGTGCCGGAGGAGATCAGGGCATGGAATCCGGACAGCGCGCCGCAGGCGATGGTGACAAAAAGGAATGGGAACAGGGCACCTGGAAAGACCGGCCCGTTCTCCCTGCTCGCGAACTCGCTGAAGGCAGGGACCGTGATTTCCGGCCGGACCACGATGATGGCCAGCGCGAGCATGACGATCACGCCTATCTTCATGAAGGTGGAGAGGTAGTCACGGGGTGCCAGCAGCAGCCAGACAGGAAGGATGGCCGCGATGAAGCCGTAAATGATGAGGCCCCAAGCTATGGTCACCTTGTCCAGGTGGAAGAATGCAGCGCCCCACTCCGTCTGCGCGACGAGGCCACCGCCGATGATGGCCGCCATGAGCAGCACAAAACCGATGAGCGACACTTCCATGACCTTGCCGGGCCGCAGGAACCGGAGGTATACGCCCATGAAAAGCGCGATGGGGATGGTCATGCCTACGGAGAAGACACCCCACGGGCTTTCGCCCAGGGCATTCACGACGACGAGCGCCAGGATGGCGACGATGATCACCATGATGAGGAGCGTGGCAATCAGCGCAGCGGTTCCGCCGATGACGCCCAGTTCCTCGCGTGCCATCTGGCCCAGTGAACGTCCGCCGCGGCGCATGGAGAAGAACATCACCAGGTAGTCCTGGACGGCCCCGGCGAGGACGACGCCGACGACGATCCAGATGGTGCCCGGGAGGTATCCCATCTGGGCGGCGATCACCGGTCCAACCAGCGGTCCGGCCCCGGCGATGGCGGCAAAATGGTGGCCGAACAGGACGTTGCGGTCCGTGCGGACGTAGTCCCTGCCGTCAGCCTTGTATTCAGCGGGCGTGGCACGCCGGTCATCCGGCTTGGTGATATAGCGCTCGATCACCTTTGAATAGAACCGGTAGCCGATCAGGTACGTGCAGACGGAAGCGAACACGAACCAGATCGCATTGACCGTCTCGCCCCGGATGATGGCCACCATGAACCAGGCAACGCCGCCCAGCAGTGCGATGGCTGCCCACAGCGCAATCTTGGCCGGGGTCCATTTCCTCTCTTCGGCCTCCCGGACAGCCTCGTCCACGGCAGTTGCCGGCAGCGTCGGGTCTGTGGCCAGTCGGCCGCCCCCGGGCCGCGGGCCGCTTAGTTCCTCTGGCGTTCCGGCCATGTCTCCTCCTTGAGATTTCCTGCGTCAGTGATTTGCTCCAAGGCACCCTACCAATGCCGCGCCGACGATAAGCCTGCTTTGTACCCGTGCCGCGTGTCCGTGCGATGAACGGTGCCCTCGGGGCGCCCAGCGACGGTCCGGCAGCGTCGCCCAGGTACGGTCCGGCAGCGTGCCGGCTGGCAGGAGGCCTGGCCGGGCGCACGGAAGGCCTCCGTCCGGGGTTTCCCGGACGGAGGCCTTCTGGAAGTTTTGTCCCGGGCGGGAGCCCCAGCAGGGCGTGCTGGTTCTCCGCGTGCTGGTCTTAAGCGTGGGAGTAGGTGAGGCAATCCGCGTTGTCAGCACCGGGGCCTACATGGACTTCAGGAGCATTGCACATTAAGTGGTCGTTGTGGACACACTCGGAGCGCTGGCACGCTCCAACATCTGCCAGGACTTTGGGCAGCCCGCCGTGCATCCCAGTGTCAATGAAAGTGGCGCAGCTGGCGTGGTCGGTACTCCCCGCGACCGTGATGGCGTGGGCTGTGCAGCCTTCGTGGTCGTTGAAGGAGCAACGGGTAACACTGCAATCGGCAACATGTGTTGTCATAAGAGGTTCCTCCGCATTCCGGCCGCCCGGGGTGGACAGCGTCCTGCGTCCCACGGTAGGCCCGTTGGGTCCAATCAAAAAGACCCAACTGTGTGACGTAATTCCGTTCAGACCCGGCACCCCCCGCTGTGCTCTGCGGATCAGGTCCCCACCTCGCGGCGGGACATCGGCAACCTCGCACGGGTGAACAGCCAGGCCAAGGCGGCACCCGTCAGCGGCACGGCCACCAGGAGGGCCGCAAGCTGGAGCCAGGGAACGACGGCGGCCCGCGCCAGCCCGGTGGCAGTCACGAGCAGTACCGCAGGGACCATGCCGGCAACGCTTCCCAGTACTGTTCCAAGTCCTGCCGTCATCAGCGCCTGCGAACCTGCGAGCGCCTTCCGCAAACCGGGTGCCGCCCCCACGCCGGCGAGTGTCACGTGGTCTCTCCGCGAGTCCGCCATGGAAAGGCCGGTGGTAATACCTGCCGCACTGAGGGTGATCAGTGCGCCCAGTCCCACAATTGACCAGAGAATCAGCGAGGAATCCCGTTCCGCTCCGCGCTCCACAAATAGTGACGTGTACGGGTTCCCATAGACGACGGCGAGGGCTGAGGACGCCTGATCCATCCGGACGGCATCCGGGTAGGCACTCAGTTGGACCAGCAGCGCCCCGTCTTCGAGGCGCATTCCCGCCGCAGCTGCCGCTTCCGGGGACACGATTCCGTAATAGGGAACCTTGACGTCCGGCTCCAGCACCGCCGCGGCCACGTCCGTCCTTCCTTCATCCTGGTATCCCTGGAAAACGTTGGCATTGGGAACTCCGGGTGAGGGTTTCCGCACGTCCTGTGCCACCAGGGCCACGTGCCCGTCGCGGACGAAGACGGGATTGGTCACCACCATCCCGCCAGCGGCCAGCACGTCGCGCGCTTCCGCCGTCGGCGCCTTTCCAAGGAGCGCTTCCACGTCATCCGCTGACCCGACAACGATCGAGCCGGCGCTTCCCTGGCCTGCATAGGGACGCATGGTTCCCCGGCAGCGCCAGTCGTCCGGATCGAGGACGCGCTGACCGGCAGTCATCGGGCACTCGTTCCCGTCCGGCACGGCGAGCGAATACTGCAGGCAGCTCGACGAAGGAGTCTGCGCCGGCGCCGTGTCAGCGAACTCGGGGCGCATCTCGCAGTTCTGGATACCGGGTGTGCGCAGCACCCGGGTCCATTCAACTGTTTCCAGGGCACCGTCAAGGGCTGATGCCACCTCGGCGGGGTCCATCTTTTTCGGTTCCGGCACGGTTCCGTCGGCCAGCATGGGCTGTCCGGCGAACAGCGGCACTACCGCCTGGTGCCTCAGCGCCGACCAGTAGTGGTTCTCCTGTTCGTTGGCCTGTTGGCTGGAAGCGAGGACCATCGCGGCGCTGGCCAGCGTAGCGGCCGCGAGGACGGCAGCAACCGCCGGCACCGTCCGGCTGCGGTTGCGTGAAGCATCCCGGGCGGCCATCCGTGCCGCGAGCGGCAGCCTTCCTGCCCGCTTGGCCAGGAAAGCCACAACACTGCCAGTCAGCAGAACCAGTGAGGCGATGCCGAGCACCGCGCCTCCCAGCAGGAACCAGGCAATGACCGGCGTCCGCGAGATGAAAACGTCCGGGTCTTCGCTGGAGAGTGCAAGCCAACTGCCTGTTGCCAGTGCGGCGGCGGCCGTGCCCAGCATGACGGCGCCCAGGACCGCAGGCCGTCTGTCCGTTGTGAGGGGTGCGCGTCCCGATTTGAGCGCGCCGAGGACGGCCTGGCGTCCCACCTGACGCGCGGGAGCCAGGGCGGCCAGCAGGCAGGCGGCGAAGCCCATGACCATTGCCGCAACAGTCAGCAACGTGTCCGAATGGAAGCCCGGGAAACGCACTGATCCATTCATGCGTGCCACAACCACGACGACGGCGGCCGCCGCCAGTCCAATGGCCGCACCGGCGGCCACGGCAAGTCCGCCCAGCCACAGTGCCGCGGCCAGCACTACCGCACGGATGGTGGGAGTTTCGGCTCCCGACGCCGCCAGCAGTGCCAGTTCGCGGATCTGGCCTTTGGCGCCCACGGCAAACGCGGCCCCCGCGAGCAGCCCCACCTCAAGGAGCGCCAAGGCGCCAAGGAACGCCCCGGTCATGTATGCGGCGAACGGCGGCGAACCGTTGTACTCCACCGGCGTGCCGTCTGCTCCCCGCTGGTCCGGCGGCGGCGGATTCAGGGCCACCGTCCTGGACAGCACGGCGACCCCCGCGGCGTTGGCCTCCCGGACCTGGCTCCAGGTCACCGGCTCCGGTCCGACCAGGTAGTACAGGGTGGCCTTCACCACCGCCGGCGGTACCCCGGAGCTGGCGGAATCCGCCGCAGCCCGGTCGCCCAGGCCGCCTTGCCCGGGCCGGAGGTACACGATGGAGTTGCTGTCCGAAAACCCGGCGTCACGCAGTGTCCCCACCACCGCGAAGGTCCCGGCCGACGTCGTCAGGTCCTCCCCCAGTCCCAGCCCGAACCGTTCCAGCAGTCCCGGCGATACCAGGATCTCGGCGTCGGTCCCGGGCGCCCGGCCCTGGAGCAGGGTGTACTTGCCCGCGAACTCCGGGGCCAGGGCGTCCACCGCCCGGCCCACGAGCGGCACCTCCGCGGCACCCGATTCAGCCGTCAGGTCCAGGGTGGTCTCGGTCAGCACGGAGTAGCCCGCGGGCAGTACGTCCCGCGGATTTTTTGGCACGAAATCAGGGTCCCGCTCCCAGTTGCTGGAGGAGATCCGGGTTTCGTTGACGGGGTCCTGGACCATGTGGCCGTTTGGCATGGCCATCGGCCGGAAGCGGGCCTGGGTGCCGCCGAGCTGGTACTGCACACGTTCCGCAACGGTCTCCTGGCTGCTCTGGAACAGCGTCAGGGCACCGGTCATGGCTGCCACCGGCAGCATGATCAGCAGGATGATGAGGAGGGAACGCCCTTTGTGGCGGCGGATATCGCGCCGCGCCATGCGCATGGCCACACGGAAAGCCTGCCAGCGCCCTCCCGGCGCCGGCTTCAGGTCCAGGGCCACGTCAGTATCCGGCCTGGGCCAGCAGCATGGCGGGATCGTGCATGGCAGCTGCCTGGTCCACGATCCGGCCATCCCGGAGGAAGACCACGCGGTCGGCCCAGGCGGCATGCCGGGCCTCGTGGGTCACCAGCATCACGGCGGCTCCGGCATCCGCCCGGCCGCGCAGCACCTCCATCACGCCCTGGCCTGTGGTGGAGTCCAGGGCCCCCGTTGGTTCGTCGGCGAGGATCAGCCGGCGGTCACCGACGATGGCACGCGCAATGGCTACGCGTTGCTGCTGGCCGCCGGACATCTGGTCCATGTAACGCTCGGCGAGTTCCGGGATGCCTACCTGCCGCAGGGCATCCAGCGCCTGCCGCTGCGCCTTCTTCGCGGCAGTTCCGTCCAGCTCCAGCGGCAGCGCCACGTTCTCGGCAGCAGTCAGGGTGGGGACCAGGTTGAAGTCCTGGAAGACATAGCCGACGGCGCGGCGGCGCAGGCGCGCCAGTTCGTTCAGTCCCAGCCCGCCCAGGGGCGTGGACTCCACAAAGACACCGCCCGACGTCGGCTGGTCCAGTCCCCCGGCCAGTGCCAGGAGGGATGATTTCCCCGAACCCGACGGACCCATCACGGCGACGAACTCGCCGGCGCTGACGGTGAGGTCAACCTCCCGGAGTGCGGCGACCGCCGTCGCCCCTTCCCCGAAGGTCCTGCTGACCTTGGCGAGTTCCAGGACCTGCTGCGGCCCCCGGACGCTCACCGGCGGCTGTCCGCTATGAGCGGGGCAGCCTCTTCCACAGTGACCCCGTTGGACGTTTTACGTGCTGCTCCCTGGCCGGCGGACTGTGCCTGCTGCACCATGCGTGCCTCGCAGAGGTCCAGCCAGCGGACCTCCGCTTCCGTCTGGAAAATCAGTGAATCCAGAACCAGCAGCCACGCCGTGTCCGCCGACCGCTGGTTCGCCGCAGTGTCCCGGCGTGACTTCGTATAGTCCTGCAGGGCACGGATGGACGCCACGCGCTGGGCCTGGATGATGGCCTGCACATCCACGCCGGGAAGCGTTACAGCGAGCGCCAGCTTGATGGCGAGCTCGTTGCGGGGCGGGTTGTTGCGCTCCACAGGGGCTGCGAACCAGCCCTGCACTTCGGCTTTCCCTGCGGGGGTGATGCTGTAGACCACGTGGCCTTCACCGTCACCGCCGTCATTGCTGACCAGGCCATCACGTTCCAGCCGGTCCAGCGTGGTGTACACCTGCCCGATGTTCAGCGGCCAGGTGGACCCGGTGCGGTTCTCAAACTCAACCCTGAGCTGGTAGCCGTAACGCGGCTGGTCCTGCAGCAGGGCAAGGAGGCTGTGGCGGATTGACATGATGCTCCTAGCGGTGGCGTCAGCGTCGGTATGCACGGACCCCCAAGACCCGTGCATACCGCGTATGGAGTGAGACTAGCCCAGTAACCCGCTCAAAGCAATACTGAGTATTCATTGCCACTGCACGAAGCGCGAACGTACAGTTGCGGCCCCGCTACATGACCAGCAGGACCTTGCCGACGTGCTCGCCGCTGTCGAAGTACCTGTGCGCTGCCCGGACCTGGTCCAGCGGGAAGGTCTTGGCCACCAGCGGCCGGATCCGGCCGTCGGTGATCAGGGGCCACACGGACTCCCGGACTGCGTTCATGATGGCGCCCTTTTCCGACACGGGACGCGGCCGCAGCGCGGTAGCCACCACGGCAGCACGCTTCCTGAGCAGCAGGCCAAGGTCCAGCTCGCCCTTGGCGCCGCCCTGCAGGCCGATCACAATCAGGCGTCCGTAGTCGGCCAGCGCGTCGACGTTCTGGGGAAGATACCTCGCGCCCACCACATCGAGGATCACGTCGGCGCCCTTGCCGCCGTTCTGGCGCCGCAGGCTCTCCGGAAAATCCTCCTCGGCGTAGTTGATGGCGATGTCGGCGCCCAGGAAGGCCTTCGCGGTGCCCACTTTTTCGTCGTTCCCGGCCGTGGTGGCAACCCGGGCTCCCAGCGCTTTGGCCAGTTGGATGGCCATGGTGCCGATGCCGCCGGTCGCGCCATGGATGAGCACGGTTTCGCCGGCCTGCAGCTGCGCAGTCATGACCAGGTTTGAATAGACGGTGGCCGCGACTTCAGGCAGGGACGCGGCAGTGACCACGTCGACGCCGTCGGGAATCCGCAGGACCTGCTCCGCCGGAACGGCCACCTGCTGGGCGTAGCCACCGCCGGCCAGGAGCGCCACTACCTTGTCGCCCACGGAGAATGCCTTGGTGACGCCGGGGCCGAAACCCGCGATCCTGCCGGAGACTTCCAACCCCGGGATCTCGGATGCACCCGGCGGGGGCGGGTAAAAACCCCTCCGCTGCTGCACGTCTGCGCGGTTGAGGCCGGCTGCGACGACGTCGATCAACACCTCTCCCTGCCCCGGAACCGGAGCGTCCACGTCACGGACTTCCAGCACCTCCGGACCACCAGGTTCTGAAATGTAGACGGCTTTCATGGAGAACTCCCGTTTCTTGCTGATTCGTGCCTCAAAACCAGTGTGCACCGGACGCACGCCAGACTCTGTTTTGTTGCAGCCAACTGCCTATGAAACACTACTCGTTAGGGAAGGTTGTCCGAGCGGCCGAAGGAGCTAGTCTTGAAAACTAGTGTGCGGTAACCCCGTACCAAGAGTTCGAATCTCTTACCTTCCGCGAATGGAACCCCGGTTCACCAGCTTCTGGTGGACCGGGGTTTCGTCGTTCGGCCGGCTTGCCGCCCTTGCAGACCCCACAGGCGCCATGTTCGCGATCGTGGCGAACAACCGGCACCGCCGCACGGTGAGAGAGCGTCCGGGAAAACCCTGCAGAAAGTGAGAGAGCATCCGGGGTGGGGGTCAGCGCCCCAGAATGGCCTGCGCGATTTCGTCCGCGTCGCGGAGGGTGCGCTGTCCGCTGGGATAGTTTGGGCCGCCCGGCTGGACTGCCTCGGCAGCGATGGCGGTGCCCCACTGGGCTGCCGAAAGCTGGAGCCCCAGCACATAGAGTCCGGCGGTGACAGACCCGTTGGCGGCCACGGGCCGGTAGGGGTGCGGGCTGACGTCCAAACCCGTAGCCTGCACGGGCGCGCCTTCCGCCGTCATCATGAGGCGCGGCCGCACCAGCCCGTCCGCCAGGAGCTGTTTCAGCAGCGGGGAGTCATTGGCAGAAACCCGGTTGGCGGGGGCGAGCGCCTCCACCATGGTCTTTGCGGCGGCAGGCTGATCTTTCACCCAGGGCGACGCCGCCGTAAACGTCCCGGTCCGGCGGTCCAGCCCGAACTTGGGATCGGGACCCACAAAGCTGACCACACCCGCGCGTGCCAGTGCGGCCAGCTGTTCGGCACGCAGCGCCGGAGGACCGCTGGCCAGTCCCTCAACGAAGGACTCAAACCAGCCACGGAGCCCGGCGACCCACGACTCGTCCGTGATGCCGCCGTCGGCCACCGCCGTCTTCAGGACGGCACGTCCGTGGTGGAGGGCGCCGATTGCCATCTTGACGGGGTCGTCCTCACCCAGGGCGGAGCGGCGGGCGTCGTCCATCAGGTACTCGACGACGGCGGCGTCCAGCTCGGCGCGGGACGCGAACGACCGGCCTGCAAGAGGTGCCGCCAGCCCCGGGAGGTCCAGCCGGTGGCGCGGCGGGACATGGATGGCGAGGACGCTCGCCAGTGCGTCCTCCCAGTTGGCCGCGCTGTGGGTGTGGGGACGCAGCGCGAGGTCGAGGGACTCCAGGAATGCGGCCGGGTCCGCGACGGCCCCGGGCTGCGAGCGCACCAGGGTTGAGTAATAGGCCCAGAGCGTGTCCCGGTGGAGCAGCGGCCAGAGGTCGTGGTCGAAGCCGGGACGGATCCCGGCAGCGCTGAACCGTTCCAGCGCGGCGCCGGTCAGGTACCGCAGCCGGACGGACGCCGGGTAATACCCGTTCAGGGCAGCCTTGGTGCGGTAGGGCGTGCCGCGGCGGGAAGCGGCAATGATCAGGGGTTCCTGGCCGGAGGGCCGGTAGTCGAGCCGGGAGCCGGCGTCGACAAACTTTCCGCCGCGACCCTCGGTGAGCTGGCCCACAGCATCAAAGAAGTTCAGGCCCATGCCCCGCACCAGGACTGGCTCTGCTGCCGGAACCGCATCCCAGTCAACGTCCGACGGAACTGCCGGGGGCAGGTAGCGCAGGCCCAGCCGGGCTGCGGAGGACTGCAGTTCCCGCTGCTCAGGATTCAGCCGGGACGGGATGTGGCCCAGGGCCAGCACCACCGCCTCCGCCCGCAGGGAACCGCCGCCGGCCAGGCCGACGTCGAACGTTCCGTCCCCGGACGGAACCACCGATTCCGCGGACGTTTCATGGAACTGGACCGTCACGCCGTCGGGCAGCCGCCCCAGCAGTTCCTCCAGGGTGCAGCGGAGGTACCGGCCGTAGATGGCTCGGCTGGGAAAGTCGCCGGAGCCCAGGGCGGCGAGCTCGGATCTTTCCTCCATGGTGAGCGACGGCAGCGGGCGGTGCCGCTGCCGGGCCCTCCAGCCGTTGAAGGTGGTGCCGGCCACGGGCGCCGCCAGGGCGGGGTCCTCGGGAATGAGCGTGGGGTAGAACGACTGGGTGTTCATCAGGTACAGCCGGGACTGTTCGGGCTGCCACACGTGTCCCGGCCCGGCGGGGTAAGGATCGATCACATCAATATGCAGCGCCGCCTCACCTGGCCGGGCGGCGGCGTGGGCCAGGAGCCGCTCCAGGACGCTGGTACCCCGAGGGCCGGCGCCGATGATGGCGGTCCGGATCTGCTGCGTTGTACCCACGGCATCCAGAGTATCGGCTTGCGCGCTGGGCTCTTGACTTGCTAGGTGCGTGCAGATGTTGTTTGGATGGGGCGCATGACCACCACTGCAGCTGACTCAGCGCCCGGTACCATCCCTCCCGCCCCTGCCCCCGAACCCACCGACGAAAACATCTGGCTCGAGGAAATCTATGGTGAGGAGCCGCTGGCCTGGGTCCGGGAGCAGAACGCCCGCACGGAGGACCTGCTGGAGGACGCCGACTACGCTGCCCTGGAAGGCAGCATCCTTGAAGTCCTGGACTCCACGGACAGGATCGCGATGGTAGGCAAGCGCGGCGACTGGTACTACAACTTCTGGAAGGACCAGGCGAACCCCAAGGGGCTGTGGCGCCGAACCACCTGGGAAAGTTACTGCACCGATGCCCCCGAGTGGGACGTGCTGCTGGACGTCGATGCCCTCGCCGCGGCCGAGGGGGTGGAGTGGGTGTTCCACGGGGCCACGTTCCTCCGGCCTCCGGTTGGGGAGCCGCACCGCCTCGCGCTGCTGGCCCTTTCCCCCGACGGCGGCGACGCGAACCGCTACCGGGAGTACGACGTCGAGGCGCGCGGCTTCGTTGCCCCGGCCGACGGCGGGTTTGACCTGCCGACGGCGAAGGGCAACGTCTCGTGGCTGGACCGGGACACGCTGCTGGTTGCCTCCACCGCCGAGGGGCTGCCGCGGACGGCCTCCTCCTATGCCCGCACGGCCGTGACCCTGCGCCGCGGTGAATCCCTTGCCACGGCGCCGCGGCTGTTCGAAGTGGACGAGAACCACATGCTGGCCGTGGTGGCGCACGATTCCACTCCCGGCTTTGAGCGTACGTTTGCCGTGGACTACATCGATTTCTTCAACCAGCGCACCTCGGTCCGGCAGGACGGGTCCTGGGTGGAGATCGACGTTCCCACCGACGTGAACATTAGCGCGCACCGCGAGTGGCTGCTCTTCCGTCCCCGCCAGGACTGGACGGTGGACGGCAACACCTTCCCCTCAGGATCCCTGCTGGCCGCCCGTTTTGATGACTACCTGGCCGGGTCCCGTGAGCTGTCCGTGCTGTTTGTACCGGACGCCCACACCTCGCTGCAGTCCTGGAGCTGGACCCGGAACTTCCTGCTGCTGAACCTCCTGCGTGACGTCTCATCGGAGATCCGCGTGCTCGATCCGTCGGCGCCGCCGGCGGCCGGAGAGTCCGGCGCCTGGGCGTCGTCGCTGCTGGACGCCTGCCCGCCCCTTCACGACGTGAACGCCTACGCGGTGGACGATGAGGACGAAGGCCCGTCCGACGGCGGTGCGGGCGACGATTTCTGGCTGGTTGCCACAGGATTCACTACCCCCAGCACGCTGATGCGGGGAACGCTGGAACGGGGTTCCGACGACGCCGGGACGGCAGGCGTGGTGAGCAGCCATGCAGTAGTCAAGGCGTCGCCGTCGTTCTTCAACGACTCCCGATACGAGGTGCAGCAGCACTTCGCGGTGTCGGCGGACGGTACCCGGATCCCGTACTTCCAGGTCGCATCGCGCGACCTGGTCCTGGACGGCCAGAACCCCACCCAGCTCTCCGGCTACGGCGGGTTCGAAGTCTCCCGGACCCCCGCATACAGCGGGACCGTGGGCCGGGCCTGGCTGGAGCGCCGGACCGGCGGGTCCAGCGGCGCCGCGTCCGAAGTGCCCGGTGCCGCTGCGCACTCCCGTGGCGGGGTGTACGTGGTCGCGAACATCCGCGGCGGCGGCGAATACGGCCCCGGCTGGCACCGCGCTGCCCTGCAGGAGAACCGGCATCGCGCCTACGAGGATTTCGCTGCCGTGGCGCGTCACCTCATTTCCCGGGGGGTCACCTCGCGGGAACGCCTCGGCTGCGTAGGCGGCTCCAACGGCGGGCTGCTGGTGGGCAACATGCTCACCAGCTACCCGGAGCTTTTCGGTGCGGTGTCATGCGGCGTGCCGCTTCTGGACATGCGGCGGTACACCAAGCTCTCCGCCGGGCACTCGTGGATTGCGGAGTACGGCGACCCGGACGTCGCGGAACAGTGGGATTTCATCAGGACGTTTTCGCCCTACCATCTGCTCAAGGACGGGGTGGAGTACCCGGAAACGTTTATCTGGACAGCCACCTCCGATGACAGGGTGGGTCCGGTGCAGGCCCGCAAGATGGCTGCCAGGATGCTGGCGATGGGCATTCCCAATGTCTGGTTCCACGAAGCGCTCGAGGGCGGCCACGCCGGAGCGTCGGACAACCGGCAGGCAGCCGCACTGCAGGCACGAAGCCAGCATTTCCTTTGGCGCACGCTGGCCGGCGACGCCTCCTGACCGCCCTGACCGGGGTGTGACGGGCGGCGGATACGCGCGGTGAGAAGCCGTTTTGCGCTGCATGCCCCGTTCTGCGTATCCTTGGTGGGCTAGGAATAGCAATTGGAGACGTGCCAGAGCGGCCGAATGGGCTTCACTGCTAATGAAGTGTGGGGCACAACTCCACCGGGGGTTCAAATCCCCCCGT